>CAYJLD010000020.1:0-33303 GCA_964371195.1 uncultured Desulfovibrionaceae bacterium
GGTATGTTGACCTTATTTTTAATTCTTGCTTTATTTTTAGGTACCGCAGGCTTTATTTGGGGACAATTTTATCAAAATAGTATGTTTGTGGCCTTTATGGTGGTACTTATATTTAGTTTAGCTCTATCCATGTTTGGGCTTTTTAATTTACCTGTGATTGACCTCAAAGCGCAAAGTATTAAATCACCTAAAACACAAGCTTTTACTACTGGAATGGTTACCACATTACTAGCAACACCATGCAGTGGCCCACTACTTGGTGGGGTATTAAGTTGGGCTTTTACTCAACCTCTTAGTATATTGGTATTGGTTTTTGTAGCTGTTGGTACTGGTATGAGCACACCATATTTAATTCTAGCAATTAAGCCAAGTTTGGCAAAATTTTTACCACGCCCTGGCGCGTGGATGGGTATAATTGAGCGCTTAGTAGCCTTCTTTTTGCTCGGTACGGCACTATATTTATTTTCCATTTTACCTAAGGATGTACATATACCAATGCTCCTAGGTTTACTTTTAATTGCTTTTGCTGGTTGGGTATGGGGACATTTTGGAGGGCTTAGCGCACCTCGTTTAAGGCGTAACTTGTTAGGTTTTGGTTTTATACTTTGTATTATCTTGGTAGTTATTTACGGGTCAAAGCTGCCCACACAAAATGTTAAATGGGAAAATTTTGATGCCGCAACCTTTGAGGCTGATCTTGGTAAAGTTCCTATGCTGGTTGAATTTACAGCTGATTGGTGCCCTAATTGTAAGTTTGTGGAAAAAACTGTACTCACTCCAGAGTTTTTGGATAACATCAAAAAACAATATAAACTTAAGCTTGTTAAGGTAGACATTACTAGACCACATGCCCAAGCTGAAGCCCTTTTACAGGCTCTTGAAAGTAGTAGCATACCCTTAACTGCAATTTTTACAACTGGGTTTAGCTCATCGTCGCCAATAGTTTTGCGTGATATTTATACTCAAAATATGCTTGAGCAAGCTTTGGAGAAGGCATTTTAAGGTTGCAATGTAAATTAATTTGAATATTCAGTTGGTTAGAGTATTTTTTTTATTCTTTACAAATATTTATTCTATACTACAATGCCCTTCGTTAATTGTAAATTCAAACAACTAAGGAGGGCGTATGCGCTTTACATATTATATTCCTACTCGTGTGATTGTGGGAGCTGGAACATTAAATGAGCTTCATAAACAAGCTTTACCAGGTAAAAAGGCATTAATTGTTATCTCTAATGGTAAATCAATGCGTGCTAATGGTTACCTTGACCGCACTATTGCAGAGCTTGATAAAGCCGGGATTGCTCATGCCATATACGACAAAGTTCAGCCTAATCCAACTGCAGTAAATGTGGCTGATGGTGCTGCTTGTGCACGTGAGAATAATTGTGATTTTGTGCTTGGCCTTGGTGGTGGTAGTAGTTTAGATTGTGCAAAATCTATAGCAATTATGGCTACAAATGACGGAGAATATTGGGATTATATCCATGGAGGTAGCGGTAAGGGTAAGCCTGTTTTAAAATCGCCCTTACCAATTGTAACTATTACTACAACTGCCGGAACTGGTACTGAGGCTGATCCTTGGACCGTTATTACCAAGGAAGATACGCATGAAAAAATTGGTTTTGGTTATGATTTAACCTTCCCTGTGCTTTCCATAGTAGATCCTGAATTAATGCTTAGTGTGCCACCTATGCTAACGGCATATCAGGGTTTTGATGCTTTATTTCATAGTACGGAAGGGTATTTTGGCAAAACAGCCACACCTATAAGTGACCTATATGCTCTTAAGGCTATAGAACTTTTAGGTAAATGGCTACCTGAAGCTATTAAAAATGGTAGCAATATTACTGCACGTGAAAACGTAGCTCTTGCCAATACACTTTCTGGAATGGTTGAATCTACATCATCTTGTACATCTGAGCATTCCTTGGAACATGCTTTAAGTGCTTTTAATCCAGAATTACCACACGGCGCTGGTCTTATCATGATAAGTCTTGCATATTATAGCCACTTTGCATCTGTTCATGCTTGTGATGAGCGTATGATTGCTATGGCTAAAGCATTAGGCAAGTCAGATGCTAATAAGGCAATGGATTTTGTAGATGCTCTTGCAGATTTACAAAAGGCTTGCGGTGTTGCTAATTTAAAATTATCAGACTATGGATTTACTAAGGAAAATGCACGTAAGTATGCCCAAAATGCGCGTGATACAATGGGTGGACTATTCGGATGTGATCCAAGCCCACTTTCTGAAGATGATTGTGTAAAAATACTAGAAAATTCATTTAAATAAACTAATATACTACTTAGGTAATCCTATACTTTAGGTTTGCCTAAGTAGTAAAATTATATGAGTATACTTCAAGAAATACTAAATAAGAATCGTACCCATATCATGCATAGTGGTATGGCTAGTCGTTGCCGTATTGCTTTGCAGTGCTTGCAAGAAGGGCGTAGCTCTGTTTTAGTGGTACGCACTAGAGACGAATTTGCTGCAGCTCGTGGTCTTCTTACCTTATTTAGTCCTGACTTATCACAAAAAACTCCTAGCTTAGCTTCACCACGCTGGCAATCTCAACTATTATTTTTACCTCCGGGTGTATTGCATACTGGTCATGGCTCATCTTGGGCTGAGCGCATGGCAACCTTTTATGCTTTACAATATGAAAATCCCACTTGTCTTGTACTAACAGTTGATAATTTATTGTTAAAGCTTATGCCTCGTAAATTTTTTGACGAGCATGAACTAAACTTGCACAAGGGAAGTGAAATCTCACCAGATATGCTTATAGAACAGGCAGTAGAGTGGGGTTATGAAAGGGTGCAAATGGTTACCCGCCCAGGGGATTTAGCTAAACGTGGTGATATTCTAGATATATTTCCAGCAGGCTACGAAAAACCTATTCGTCTAGAATTTTTTGGTGATCTACTTGAAGATATGCGCATGTTTGATCAATCCTCACAGCGTTCACTTGAAAATATTAATGAGATAACAATTCTTCCTCCAACACCTATTGCAGCTAGTAAAGCTTGGCATGACAAAGCTTTGCAACGTTGGGATCGCCTTGGTACTAAGGATTTACTTGATGAAAACTTTATCCATGACTTTAAGAAAAACTTAAAGCACGGTGGGTATAATTTATTGCCAGGAGTGTTTTATGATGCCTGCACAAGTATTGAAGAGTGGCTTGCTAAAGATACTCTATGGCTTTTGCCAGGTAGGGTAGATATAGATGATGAGGTAGAAAGTTGTGCTAGAGTCCTTGGTGAAAGCATTGAATCAGCAGACATGCCTATAGCTCAGCCAGCACGTTTAGTATTGCGACCAGCTGAGAATATTATATCCATGTGGAATAGTGCAGCAACTGTGTATGCTGAACCCTTGGTTATGGGTGGGGGAGACTTTGAGCAAAGTGTTGAATTAAAAGAAAGGCAGCTTGTTGATTTTACAAGTTTATTTTCAAAGGTTGGTGCACAAGATAGGCCTTGGCAGCATTTAGTAAATGGCCTTAAAGAATGGCAAAGAACAAAGCGTCAAGTTTTACTTTCATTTAGTAGTGAGCGCAGTCGAGCTAAGTTTTTAGCCTTGGCTGAGCAAGATGGCCTTGTACCTCATTTACGTTATATGCCTGATACACAAGGCATATTTGCCTTAGTGTCTTCGTGGAGATCTGGAGTAGAACTTATATGGGATAATATTATTTTGCTTGGAGAGGATATTATTTATCCCAAGGCAGAAAAAAGAGGACGCGCACCCACAGGAGCTTTTCGCGGCTTAAACAATTTTAATGATATCAATGTTGGCGATTTATTAGTACATCGTGACTATGGAATTGCACGTTATGCTGGTTTATATCGTATGGAAGTTGGCCAAGCTGCCAATGATTTTCTGCTCCTAGAATATTCTGGTGCGGATAAACTCTATGTACCAGCTGACCGCTTGGGTCTAGTTCAATTATTTAAAGGTGGAGATGTAGAGCCACCTTTGGATAGACTTGGGGGCAGTAATTGGCAAAGCAGTAAGGAAAAAGCCCGCAAGGCCATAGAACAAATTGCCGCTGACTTGGTTGAAATGTATGCCTTTAGAAAAGTTGCTAAGGGTTTTCGTTATAATCCACCAGATGAACTTTATGCTGAATTTGAAGCAACTTTTGGCTTTGAAGAAACTCCAGATCAAGCTAAAGCCATTCAAGATGTTCTTGATGATATGGAAAAAACTCAGCCCATGGACAGACTTGTTTGTGGAGATGTGGGCTTTGGTAAGACAGAAGTGGCTTTGCGCGCAGCTTTTCGAGCTGCTGCAGAAGGACGTCAAGTAGCCTTACTTTGTCCAACCACAGTTTTAGCCGAGCAGCATTTTCAAACTTTTAGGCAACGTTTGGCTGGATTTCCAGTTAATGTTGGCCTGTTAAGCCGCTTTGTTAGTAGAAAAAAACAACAAGAAACCTTGCAAGCTGCTGCAAAAGGGCAGCTAGATATATTAATTGGCACGCATAGATTGCTTTCAAAAGATGTGGAATTACCCAATTTGGGCTTGCTAATTTTGGATGAAGAACAGCGTTTTGGAGTACGGCACAAAGAAAAACTTAAGGCCATGAAAAAAAATGTGGATGCTTTAACTCTTACTGCAACACCTATTCCGCGTACCTTGCAGCTTTCTATGTCAGGTATTCGTGATTTATCTATTATTGAGACTGCACCACCCGAACGCAAACCGGTTGAAACGGCTATCTTGCAACGTGATGCATCAATACTTAAACAAGTACTTGAAAGAGAAATATCTCGTGAAGGACAAGTTTTTTGGGTTTATAATCGTGTGCAAGGGTTAGAGCGAGCTGTTGAATATGTACGCAAACTAGTACCCACAGCGCGAATTGGTATGGCCCACGGGCAAATGGCAGAAAAACAATTAGAAGATACTATGCATGGTTTTTGGCATGGTGAACTTGATGTGCTTGTGTGCACATCTATAGTTGAATCTGGATTAGATTTTCCACGTGCAAACACTCTTGTAGTAGATCAAGCCCAGATGTTTGGTCTTGGGCAATTATATCAACTTAGAGGTAGGGTAGGTCGCTCAAACAGGCAGGCTTATGCATATTTTGTAATTCCAGAAGAACACAAACTCTCTGATATTGCACGTGAGCGCATGCGTATTATTCTTGATTTAGACTATCTTGGAGCAGGATTTCAAGTGGCTATGGAGGACTTGCGCTTACGTGGTGCAGGTAATATTCTTGGTGAAGTTCAATCCGGACATATGACTCGTTTAGGATTGGATTTATTCCTTGAAATGTTAGAGCAAGCTGTGAATAGGTTAAAGGGTACTGGTGTTACTCAAGTAAACGAAGTGGAACTTAATATTGGCATACCTGCCCATATACCTGAAAGTTATGTACAAGATGGTAGGGAGCGACTGCGCTATTATAAAGCTTTAAGTTCTGCTGTTGATGGTGCAGCTCGTGAAGAAATTGTTTTAGCCATGCGTGATCGTTTTGGGAATATGGGGCCGGAGCTAGCAAACTTTATTGCTGTGCTAAACTTAAAGCAAAAGTTGAGTTTGCTTGAAGCTAAAAAGGCAGATATTTTTTCAGATAGATTAACTGTACATTGGGATAAAGACCAAGGAAATATTGATATTGCAAAGGTTATGTATTATATTTCTAAACAGCAAGGTTTACGCTTATTGCCACCGGCAAGTATTGAAGTAAGACTTGAAGAAAACAATAAACCTTTAGCTCAAAAATTTGATGAAGTTGGTTCTTTCTTAATTAATTTGCAAATGGATAGTGCTAAAGAAAATTAACTTAATTGTTTAATATTTTGTAATATTTTACCAATAAATATAACATGATGAAGTAGGTTCAAGATGACCCAACTAAAAAATATTTTTAGTTTTTTTATGCTACTGTTGATTGCTGGGTGTTATGAAAAACCAATGCCTGACAATGTAATTGCTCTTGTTAATGATAAAACAATAGCATTAAGTGTTGTGCGTTCATTACAGGAAACAAATCTTACTGACTTTAATGATAATGGTAAACCATCACTTACTAAAATTCGTAAACAATATGGCAATACCTTAGCTAAGGTCATTCTTTATGAAGTGATACTACAAGAGCTTGATAATTATGGCTTAGGCATCGGTCCTGAGCAAGTAGATGCTTATGAACAAGATGTGCGTAGTGCCTACCCACCTGATGAATTTGAAAAATTTATAACCGAGAATGCTATAGATATAGATGGATGGCGTACTTTGTTACGTTACCAGCTTGCTATGGAAACATTTAAGAATTCTGTACTATTAAAGCGATATGTACCAGATGTTGATGAGGTAAAACAGTTTTATACAAAACATAAACAAAGTTTTAATTTACCAAAGTCATATAACTTTCAGGTGGCTTTGAGTGAGGATAAGGCACAATTAGTTAATATTACTAGTTTAGACTCACTTATCCAAAGGAAGGAGCTTGAGCAGTATAATATTAATATGCAAGAACAATCCATACCAAGACCTTGGCTTCCCATTATTAGAGCATTGAATGAAAATGAGTGTACTGATATTTTAGAACAAGGTGATGGTTTTACGCGTATGTGCCTTGTGAAGAAGAATGCCTACAAAAACTTATCTATTACAGAGGCATATGTTTATATTGAAAAACAACTTGCCGAGGAACATGCGGATGAACTCTTGGATAAGTGGATTGAACAAAATATACAAAGATTCCAGATTAGCGTTTCAAAGCATTTAATGAATGATATGATTTAAATATTTGTATTTATACACTAAACCATTGTTTTTCCTAGTCATGAATACCCAAAAAATGACATTGCATTTTTGCCTAAAAAAGTATATTATTTTTCGAGTTTGGCATTAGACATATGGCCAATGTTTTGTATCTTAAGTATTAGGAGTTTTATTTTGAAAAAATTAGTTTTATTAGTATGTTGTTTGTTTATAACTCTGTTTGAAGCTCATGGAGCTACAGTGGGTAAGGTTGCTGCAGTTGTAAATGGAGATATGATTTCACTATACGATGTTCAACAAACAGCTTTACCTGAATTAAGAAAGAATAAGCTAGATCCTAAAAAAGCAGCAGATCAAGATAAGGTTATGCAAATATATAAGGGTGTTCTTGATAATATGATTCTTGAAATTCTTATTATCGATGAAGCTAGGAAACAACAAATAACTGCTACTGCAGGTGAAGTTGATGCTGAAATTACACGCATAATGCAGCAAGGTCGTATGTCAAAAGAAGCTTTTGAAAAGCAATTAAAAAGTGAAGGTTTAAGTGTTGATGCATTGCGTACCCGTGTTCACAATACTATAATACGTCAAAAACTTATGGGTATGATGGTGGGGCGTAAAGTTGTTCTTAGACCTGAAGAAGTACAAAATTATTATGAAGCCCATAAGCATGAGCTTAAAAATGATAAACAAACTGTATTTGCTTTGCTTGTGTATCCTGATAGTTCTGATGCTGCTAAATATGCGAACCAAATTAAGAAAGATGGCAGCAAGTTTGAAGGGATTGTTCGTGAGCTTTCCATTGGGCCCAATAGAGAAAATGGTGGGGTAATTGGTAATATTCCCATGGACAAAATGGACCCAAGGCTTAAAAAATTGCTTGATGCTTTAGCTGAGGGTGAGGCTACTCCTATAATTGTTTTAAATGGTAAGCGTTCACAATTTAAGCTTGTGCAAAAAGCTTCATCGGGTGGGCTTATGACATTTGAACAAGCTAAGCCTAAAATTGAAAGTATCCTACGTGAGCCTATGTTAAAGCAACGTTTTGAAGAATATGTTTCGCAACTACGTAAAAAGGCTATGATTGATATTCGCATGTAATCGTGTAAAATATAAAGAAGAATAATATTATGTCTATGACTTTTGAAGAATTAGGGAATATTTTGCGCATTGGACGCGAGAAGCAAGGTCTTAGTATTGAGGATGTTGCTAACCGTTTGAAGATTAGCGCACGTGTTTTGCGCGCTGTGGAAGCTGCCGACATGGCTTCATTACCACATTGCGTATATGTGCGTGGTTTTGTCATGTCTTATGCAAGATTACTTGACCTTGATACGGCTGAGCTTTTGTCGGTTGAAGAGTTGTATGATCCCAGTGAAGATCCTTCAAGTCAAGATCCACAACTTGTTTCTGTACGTAAACCTCTTGGTAGGGGTACAGTTATCTTTATACTTTTATTGTGTTTATGTTTGGCTGGTGGGGGTCTGGCTTGGGTTTATCGTGATGCTGACTTGTTTTCTAAGATAAAGACTGACCATTTAACTACAGCACAGCCAGCACCATCAGCTACTATGCCTGAAAAATCTGAATTACCTAAAGAAGTAGAAGAAGTTAAGCCTAAAACTAGTTCTGAGGTGCAAGAAGTTAAGCCTGTAGAGCAAGCGGTTAATATTGAAAATAAAGAACAAAGTAATGAAGTAGAACAAGTAGCTAGGCCAGTAAATCAAGAAGCCACTAACATAACTTTACAAGAAGATGCACCTGAGGAAGATACTGTTACCATAAATACTGAGCAAGAAAATGTGTCGCAAAGCCAAGGCAGTAATACCGAGGCAAGTAGTGCAGGGCAGGCTCTTGCGCTTGATGGACCCAATCGAGTAATTATCACTGCTGTTGCTGAGTGTTGGGTACACTCCATTGCAGATGATTCTGATACAAGACAGTTTTCTTTGCGCTCTGGAGACACTTTTGCTCTTACCTTTAGTGATACTTTGACTCTTAAACTGGGTAATGCTGGTGGTGTGAGAATTCGTTACAATGGTGAAGAAACACCTGTACCCGGGCGAGATGGTGAGGTAAAGACCATAACCTTTCCTATGGCACAATAAGTTAAATTGGTATTATGGAGTGGAATGACTCAGCCATTGTGCTACATGTTGGGCGCTTTCGTGAATCGGATATATGGCTTAGGTTGCTTTCTCGTAATCGTGGTTTAGTAACGGTTTTTGCTTTTGGTGGCAGTCGCAGTAGGCAACGTTTTTGCGGCTGCCTTGATATTTTAAATACCCTTAGTTGCCGAGTAAAAAGTTCACGCAATGGTCAGTTTTTGTCACTAGAAGAAGGGGTTTTAGTGCGTGGTCCTCAAAAGCTTCGTCAAGATTGGTCTCGTCTTGGGATGCTTATGAATTGCATTCGCTTTTTGGAAGTACTTGGCATAAGCCATGATGCTAGCCAAAATGCATACGAGATAATGCAAGATATGTTTACATTTTTTGAAGAACACGAAGCACCACATATGCTATACCCAGTGCTTTTTAGATTACGAATGGCTTGTGAACAAGGTTTTTCTCCAGCTTGGCATGAATGTGCATCTTGCGGTTGTGAGCTTAAAGGCAAGAAAATAGTTTTTCATATGGATGAAGGTACATCGCATTGTGAACATTGCGGGGGCAGGCATTCACCCTATACCTTAAAGTTACCAGAAAAAAGCCTTCAAATATTACACAGAGTGGAGCAAAAGTCGCCTTTAGAGTGGGACGTAGTAAATTTACACTTTGATGAAAGGCAAGCTTGCTTTAAAGCTATTGATGGTTTTGTACAATATCATTTAGGTATTGCTTGGGATGAAGGACGTTTTCGTAGAATTTAGTATTTTATTTAAGCATCATAGAATTTATATATAAAAATTTACTAATAAAAACTTAACCCTTAATTTAAACAAGGATATACCATGTATTTTCAAAACATGATTATGACCCTTCAAAGTTTTTGGGCCAAACATGGCTGTGTGATTGAGCATCCAAGCGGTGTTGAATGCGGTGCAGGTACTTTTAATCCGCATACTTTCCTACGTGTAATTGGACCAGAACCATGGAATGTAGCCTATGTTGAGCCATCGCGTAGACCCACAGATGGGCGTTATGGTGAAAATCCAAACCGTTTACAAAGATACTTTCAATACCAAGTAATACTCAAACCATCACCAGAAAATGTACAAGAATTGTATCTTGAAAGTTTGACTGCCCTTGGCCTAAATGCGGCTGAGCATGATATTCGTTTTGTGGAAGATGATTGGGAATCTCCAACTCTTGGTGCTTGGGGACTTGGTTGGGAAGTATGGTTGAATGGTATGGAAGTTACGCAATTTACATATTTTCAACAAGTTGGAGGGCTTGATTTAAGTCCAGTTAGTGTTGAGCTTACCTATGGTCTTGAACGCCTAGCTATGTATTTACAAGGTGTTGAGTCTGTTTATGATTTGAAATGGAATGAGCATGTGACCTATGGGCAGATTTACCATCAAAACGAAGTAGAGCAATCACGCTATAATTTTGAACAAAGTAATGCAGAAATGTTATTGCAGTTTTTTAATTCTTGTGAGGCTGAGTGCAAACAATTGCTTGAACAAAATCTTCCGTGGCCAGCTTATGACTATTGCTTAAAATGCTCGCATACTTTTAATTTGCTCGATGCACGCGGGGCTATTTCTATAACTGAGCGTACTGGTTATATTGGTAGGGTTCGTTTTCTTGCATCTGGTGTGGCTAAACTTTATGCAGCCCAGCGTGAAGAGCTTGGGTATCCCATGTTAAGTCCTTCAAAGTAGGTGAACTATATGGCTTTATTCATTTTAGAAATTGGCAGTGAAGAATTACCAGCCCGCTTTTTAGCTAATCAAGAAGACGAAATTTATAATAAATTTTTGGCTGCTTTCAATGAGCATGCCATTGCACATGGTAAGGTGCAAGTTTTTAGCACTCCTAGGCGTGCTGTGCTCATGGTTGAAGATGTACTTGAGCTACAACAAGAAAAGGAAGAAACCATCTCTGGCCCTCCAGTACGCATAGCATATGATGCTGATAATAATCCAACGAAGGCTTTAGAGGGTTTTTTACGTACAAATGCTGTAAGCCTTGAAGATGTTTTTACTATTGATACGGATAAGGGGCCATATATAGCTGTTAAAAAACGCGTTGGTGGGGCACAGGTTGTTGATTTGCTTTCACAAATATGTCCGGAAATCATTGCTGGTTTGCATTTTCCTAAAAGAATGCGCTGGGGTGCGCATAGTTTGCAATATGCTCGTCCTTTGCGTTGGATTTTGGCCTTACTTGATAATGAAATTATACCATTTAGTGTAGGTCCTGTGCAATCTGGACGCATTACTTGGGGGCACCGTATTCATGGTTTGCAGTCCAATGCATCAATTAATATAAATGTAGATGCTGCTAGTGATTACTTTGAGGCAGTGCGTAAACAAGGTGGTGTAGAGCCTGATGCGCATAAACGCCGTCAAATTA
Source organism: uncultured Desulfovibrionaceae bacterium (assembly GCA_964371195.1). Taxonomy (GTDB): domain Bacteria; phylum Desulfobacterota; class Desulfovibrionia; order Desulfovibrionales; family Desulfovibrionaceae; genus CAYJAD01. The sequence continues at coordinate 11,275 of CAYJLD010000020.1, forward strand.
TCATTGATGAAGGCAATAAACAGGCCTTAGCCCTTGGCGGAAGAGTCTTATGGAAGGATAGTTTGCTTGATGAAGTTCAAGGGCTTTGTGAGCATCCAGTACCAATTATTGGTAATATTGATTCATCATTTCTTGAGGTTCCGCGTGAAGTGCTATTAACAAGTATGGAAAGCCATCAAAAAAGCTTTGGCATTGAAGATGAAAATGGTAAACTTTTACCACATTTTTTAACTATATTAAACATGACTCCCCCAAGCCTGGATTTGGTACAAAAAGGTTGGGAGCGCGTTTTACGTGCTAGACTTGAAGATGCTCGCTTCTTTTGGCGTAGCGATTTAGCTGAAGATTTAGATACTTGGCTTAAGCGTTTAGAAACGGTTATTTTTATTGGGCCCATTGGTAGCATGGGTGATAAGACTAAGCGTTTAGCTAAGCTTTGCACATGGCTTTACCCAGATAATGCTGAACATGCTAGTAGGGTAGGACAACTTTCAAAAGCTGACCTTGTATCTGGTATGGTTGGCGAATTTGACACATTACAGGGCATTATGGGCGGTATTTATGCTAGCCAAAAAGGTGAAGATGCAAGTGTTTGTAAAGCCTTAGCTGAGCAATATTTACCAGCAGGTCCTGATAGTCCAGTACCATCTACCTTGCTAGGGGCTTATCTTTCTATGGCTGATAAGGCAGATACATTAGTAGGTTGTTTTGGACTTAATATGATACCTACTGGAACAGCCGATCCACACGGTCTTAGGCGTGCAGCCTTGGGTATTGCGCGTTCAATAATTGAATTTGGTTTACGGATTAATATCCATGAATTTTTTGCCAAGGCTCAAGAATTATATGGAGAAAAAGCATGGAAACTAAATCCTGAACAATGCTTGCAAAAATTAGACGAATTTTTTGCAGCGCGGCTAAAGAATTATTGGCAAGGGCAAGGCTTTGATACTATATTAGTGGATGCCATTATTAATGCTGGAAGCAATGATGTGTGGGCAGCTAAAAAACGCCTTGATGCTCTAGAGCTTTTTCAAAAAAATGAGCGTTTTACCGAAGCTGTGCAAACTTTTAAACGTGTAGCTAATATTGTGCGTAAACAAGGTGGAGAGCATAACCTAACTGCTCAATATCACGCTGAACTCTTACAAGAAAATGCTGAAAAAAACCTTGCAGCTGCCTTTGATAAAGCCTTACCACGCTTTGATGAGCTTTGGCAAAAGGATGATTTTGACGCCATACCTAATTTACTCTTAGATATAAGACCAGCAGTGGATGACTTTTTTAATGATGTAATGGTTATGTGTGAGGATGAAGCTTTGCGTATAAATAGGTTAAATATGCTCAAAGCTCTTATGGACAGAATGAGTAAATTTGCTGATTTTTCTGCCTTGCAAATATAATAAAAAAAAATATTGACAAGAATATAAAAAGAAGATATTTATCCACGTTCGTTAATTTTGTGAGAAACTCTTAGGCCATTGTTTAGGCTTGAGATATTATATTTCAACTATTTGGAGGAAAATGTGGCTAACCATAAGTCTGCCATCAAGCGTCACAAGCAAAGTCTTGTTCGTGCTGAGCGTAATCGTGCTGTTCGTAGTCGTGTAAAAAATGTTGTAAAACAAGTTCGTGCTGCTGTACAAAGTAATGATAAAGAAGCTGCAACCAAGGCTCTTGTGCTTGCAACTTCTGTTTTGGATAAGGCATCAACCAAGGGTGCAATGCATTGGAAAAAAGCTGCACGTAAGATTTCTCGTTTAGCAGTTGCTGTGAATAAAATTGGACTTGAAGAAGCTTAATTTTAATATATTTGTTGCTTACAAAAAAACCCGCTCATGGCGGGTTTTTTTGTAAGCATTATAAAGTTGGTGTTGATTTGTCGAATATGAAAAATATTTTCATGCTTTATTCTAAAGACAATTAACTCCAAATAGCCCCTTGGGGGCTACCAGATATTTGACTAAGTGGGTAGAAGTTTTTTAATTGGGCAAATAATGAGCTTTATGGGTATAGCACACAAAGCAATGTTTCTAGCTTTGTTTTTTGGCTATTAACTTTTATTATATTAGATGATTAGAGTGATCTTCTATGCCTACTAGCTTGCACATTTTGAAATTGATCTCGACACAAATTCTATAGCTTCACTATAAAGATTTTCATCGGCATACGGGGTTAGCACACGAGTTCTATTGGCCCCAACCATAAGAGCAATAATTACTTGAGCAGTGTTTTTGCAATCTATAGGACGAATACTTTTGTCTTCAACACCACGGCGAAGGTGTTTTTCTAACTCATCATAAACTTCTTGAAAGCTTTTAGTCATAAGAGCGTGGTCTGTCTTAGTCTTCATATCACTATACGGAGAACAGCGAACCAAAACTAGCCAATTTGAGTTTTTATCAATGGAAAAGTTTAAATATGCTATACAAAAATTCATAACTGAATCATAACCAGTTTCGCCTTTGGCTGTGGCTTCGCGCAAAGCACATAGGAAGTTATCAAGTACATCAAGAGCTGCGGCTAAAAATAGCTTTTCCTTATTGCCATAATGATGAGTCAAAAGTCCTAGAGCCACTCCAGCTCTTTCAGAAATTTTCTTAAATGTTGTTTCCACATAACCATACTCACCAAAAAGTTCTTTGGCAGCTAAGAGTAGGGCATCTTTTTTTGTTTTTTGCATATTTTATCTCATATAGTCATTATTTAATTATGAGCTTTTAGACATTTTATATGAAAAAGTCAATTGATTAGTGGAGCGTAAAAAACAATTTGAAGTATAATATAAGTAATTTTTTTAGTATTAATTGCCATAAAAAATTACTAAAACAAGCATATTTAATACTAATTGCTGAGAAGTTTTTATAATTCCATGAGAAAACTTTCTCTATCAAGTGATTATTTGCTTTTAGGGCTGACTGCGCCGCGTAAAGTTAGCTAGAACTAGTTTTTGGCATTGGCGAAGTGACATTTGGAGTGGGCGTGCCTTTTTTGAAAAGTGCGCGGAAACGCGTTTTTCAACATCGATTAGTTAATGTAGATTGAATTTGAGCATTGAAAACTAATAAAATCATAATAATAGCCATTATAAGTCCAAAGCTAAACACTGAAGCAAAATCGCCCCAAAGGAATAAGAAACCACATAAAAATGGCGCAAAACTTTGAGCTAAGCGCAATAATACACCATTAACAGACATTAGTATGCCACGTTTGCTACTTGGTGCAAGGTTGCTTAGTGAGCTCATAATGGTAGGATAACTTAGTCCTTGCCCTAAGCCATAGAAAAAAATGGGTATTGTTAAAAGCCACATGTTGAAATCGGAAGACCAAAATAACAGTGATATCATACACAATATAAAGAAACCGCCACCAAAGTATATGGTTGCACGCTCATTAATGACTTTATTTATATGAGTAATAAATAAAGTAGCACAAGCGGTTCCCGTTGATGATATGGCAAATAATAAGCCAATTTGCAAAGGGGATGCTGTATAATTGGTACTGCTAAAAAGTGGAAAATATGTAATCATAGGACCATAAAGAATACAAAAAGCACAAAAAGTAAGGGCAAAGTGCACTATGGCGTTGGGCTGTAAAATATATTCCTTTGCTTCTTTGGCATAGGCTTTTATGCAGCTTCTTTGTTCAATGGGAGGTAATGTTGTAAAATATCCTATAATTGCAATGGGTAATGCAAGTAGGGAGAGTCGCATGGACCATTGCCAGCTTATTTCACCTAAAATACCACCCATAGCCGGAAAGATTGCCGCCCCAAGACTAAGTACGGTGGCAGCCTTACTCATAACTTTTAAGCGTTCTTTATCGTCACTATAGAGGTCACCAATAATTGTAGAGTACAAAACCCCTAGGCAGGCTGCACCACAACCTTGTAAGGTGCGCCAAAATATAAAGAACTTAACGTCTTGGCATAGTGAAGCTCCAAACCCACCCAATGCAAAAATTATCAGACAGGGTATTAATACCGCCTTTCGTCCAAGTCTATCAGCCAAAATACCACCTATAGGAGCTAGGAAAATTCCTGGTAATGTAAAGCTATAAACAAATAGACCAAGGTGAGATGTAGAAATATTTAATTCACTTGCTAATTGAGGAAGTACAGGCAAGATGCTAGATACACCCATAACTGTAATCAAGGCTGTACCATAGATTAAAATAGATTGGTAAATTGGCTTACTCAAGTCTAACGTCCTCTACGGTGTCGACTTTCTTTTGCATAATCTCCTAATGTTTTAAGACGCTTATCAACAAGATCATAGAGGCTTTGTGGTGTAAATGTGTCATTTTTTCTTCTCTTGCCAACTGGCATGCCCATAAGCAGCTCAAGTGCTTCATCAATATGTTTAACAGGATATATAGCGAATTTACCTGCATTTACTGCATCAATAATATGAGGTGAGAGCATCAGGTGTTCAACATTATCATAAGGCATAATAACGCCTTGCGTACCCGTTAAGCGATGGCGAGCGCATACCTTAAAAAAGCCTTCAATCTTACGTGTGACACCGCCTACAGCCATAATTTGCCCCGATTGGCTTAAAGCTCCAGTAAAAGCTAAATCTAAGCGCACTGGTACTTCAGCAATGGCTGAAAGCAAGGCAACAAGCTCAGCGCCTGATGCAGAATCACCTTCAATCCCTGCATAGCTTTGCTCAAAATATAGGCTTCCGGTAAGAACTATCGGTCTACGCCTTGCAAAAAGTGAAACAAGGTAGCTTTTTAAAATCATCATGGCTTTGGTATGAATGGGTCCACCAAGCTCAGCCTCTCGTTCAAGGTCAATAATACCACCATGCCCAACGCCCACGGTACATGAAATTTGGTGGGGTAGGCCAAATTCAAAGTCCCCATGCCAACTTACAGAAAGACCATTTACTTGGCCAATAGCATGACCGGAAGTGCGTACTTTAATAAATTCGCGGTCATACTCTTCCATGAAAATTTCTTCAACTAAATTAGCACGATATATCCTATCTTTCAATGCATGCTCGAGAATTTCATGGCTGACCTGGCTAAGACCTTGCTTAGCAGCAAGAGTAGAAGCCTCAATCATAATTTCACGCAAAAGAGGAAATTTAAGGCTAAGTTTACGTTGGTCTTCAATGAGGCGTGAACCATATTCCACCATCCAAGCAAGACCGCTTTTGTCAAAAACAAGCAAAGAGCTGTCTTCTATAATACGCTGAATTCTAAATAAATATGATTTAATACTTAAAGCGTTTCTTTCAGTTTGTTCTGAGAGATGCGCTTTAATTTTAAATAATTTTCCAAAACGTTCATCACTATTGAGTAATGTTTCATAAAGCCCTTCATTACCAATCAAAATAATTTTTATATTTAATTTAATAGCTTCAGGTTCAATGCCCTTAGTTCGCATGGCACTATCATGCCCATCACCAATATCTTCAATACGTGCAAAGCCAGTGCGTAAAGCGCGTAAAAGTCCTTCCCAGGCATGAAAATGTTGTAAAACATCCTCAATTCTTATGAGTAAATATCCACCATTAGCTTTATGCAAAGATCCAGACTTGATGAGTTTAAAGTCCGTAATTAGTGTACCCATTTCTGATTCACGTTCAATACACCCTAATAGGTTTGCAGCTGTGGGATTATCTTCTAAAATAACAGGTGCACCCTTAGTATTGCTGTTATCAACAAAAATGTTCACATCATAACGTGATATATCAGTTTCATGACTTTGGTTTGCATTTTCTAGAAACGAGGCACTAAGATTTTGCCCAGAAAATGATTCCTTAGATATAAAATTATCCACATTATCGAGGATGTTCTCCCATAATGATTTAAAATATCTATCTAAAGCTTCGCAAGGATATTGTTTTAAGCATTGCTTATAAGTAGGATTTAAGAGATCGTTAAGAGCTTTTTGAGTTACATCTCGTTCAAGTTCTCTTTCTTGTTCACGAAAATCTTGCTCTGCGCGGGCTAGACGGCGCATTAGCCCACCCATAGTATGCAATAATATGTCGGCCTTACGTTTAAAATTTTGACGTATATCTGAATCTAAGTTGTCAAATTCATCTTCGCTTAGTCTTTTACCCTTTACAAGTGGATAGAGGGTTAATCCACCATTGTCATCCATGTCAAGGTGAAAACCCTTAGATTTTGCTACCTTATCCATCTCTTTTAATAAAATAGACTTAGCGTCTTGAAAAGACTCTACAATTTTAGCTCTACGCGTTAGAAAAAAATCTGCCTCAAAGCGGCGAGGTAGTTCTTTGCGAATTTTTAACATGACCTCATGCAGGATTTTTTTCAATATACGCCCATGCCCAGCCGGTAATTCAACCAAAATAGGTTTATCAACATCGGAAAAATTATTTAAATATACTAAGTCTGGCGGACTTTTAGCTTTTTTGGCGTGTGGTGCAATGAATTCTCGCACAATATAGGAGCGACCAAGATGCGAACCGCCGGAAAGATAAACATTATAACCTTCTTTATTAATGCGTAATGCAAGCTCTAAAGCTTTTAACGCACGAGGTTGAAGCATATGCTTCATTCTGCTTCGTTCCGGTGGATGAGGAATCTTTGTGCTATCATCCCAAACAATATGTTTGGGGTTAGCAGTGATACGCAATTTTTGCGCTGGTAACGCTGTAAGTATAGACATATTTTCTCTTTAAGATTTAGCGTATAATTTTTCTAAAATACTAGCTGCTCCCATTTCCAATAATGATGTGGCAAGCTGTGCACCCATTTGCTTTGCTTGGCTTGATGGTGCTAATATTTGTTTTTTTAATATATTTTTACCGTCAACTTCTGCCACTAAGCCAGTTAGATGTATTTCATCATTATTATCTAATGTTGCATATCCGGCAATGGGCACTTGGCAACCACCTTCAAGCTTAGCTAAAAAGGCTCGTTCCGCCTCAACGCAAACCCTAGTTGGTCTATGCTCTAAGAAGGCTAAAGCCTCTATAACATCTGTGCGACTTTCCATACATTCTATACCAAGAGCTCCTTGGCCCACAGCTGGTACAAAGCTATCAACATTTAAATTATGCATATGAGGTGCTGTTAACCCAAGCCTTTTGACGCCAGCAGCCGCAAGAATAATAGCATCATATTGACCTTCCATAAGCTTACGCATGCGTGTATCCACATTACCACGTAAGGCAGAAATTTGTAAGTCTGGTCTTAGAGCTAACAACTGAGCTTGGCGGCGTAGTGAACTTGTGCCCACATGAGCACCTTGCGGTAATGCATCCACATTGGCATAGTTAACAGATAAAAACACATCTTGGGTAATTTCACGTTCTGGAATACATGCTAAGGTAAGCCCTGCTGGTAAAAACATGGGCACATCCTTCATGCTATGTACAGCAAGGTCAGCTTTACCTTGAAGTAGGGCATCTTCAATTTCCTTCACAAAAAGCCCTTTACCCCCAACTTTAGCTAGAGGTACATCCAAGATAATATCACCCTTAGTTTTAATGCGTAAAAGCTCAACTTCAAGGCCTGCATGTTGGCTTTCAAGGCAAGCCTTAATATGTTCTGCTTGCCAAAGGGCCAATTGACTGCCACGCGTTGCTATTATTAGTTTTTTCAAGTTATTACCTTTCTGTTTAACAGTTTGCACAATTCCCGCCGCTACAGCCACTGCATTTGCTAGCACCACTTGGGCTTGGGCTTGAATGACCATCAGACTGACTAGAGTGTACACATGCCCTTGACATAAGCTTTTGGGCATCTGCAGCCCCGCATTTTGGGCATTGCGGTGTGTCTGATCCAAATACTATTTCTTCAAATTCATGATGACATTTTTCGCAAAAAAATTCGTATATAGGCATATAAACTCCAAATTAAACTAAAATTCCAAGCTCTTGAGCATTTTCAAATAAATAATAATCGATTAAGCGACAAAGAATATGCTCAATGATTATGTGAACTTCTTGCACAATAGGAGTTGAAGGATGTGGAACAGCCAGCAATATATCACTTAATTCAGTTAGAACACCACCATTACCTAATATACCCATGGTAGTAATTTCCATACTTTTGGCTTCGTGAAAAGCTTTTATAATGTTAGGGCTGTTACCAGAGGTAGAAATACCTATAAGAATATCTCCACTTTGCCCTAAGGCACGAACTTGCTTAGAAAAAACCTGCTCAAAGCCAAAGTCATTGCCAATGGCGGTTATTACAGAAGTATCTGTAGTAAGAGCAATGGCAGGAAGAGGTGGTCTATCTAATAAAAAACGATTTACAAGTTCACCTGCTATATGTTGAGCATCGGCTGCACTGCCGCCATTACCACAAATTAATACTTTATTGCCACGTGCATAGGCTAAGGCTATGGACTTTGCTGCAAGAATGACATTTTGCCCTTGTTCAGCAAAAAATTGTTGGCGCAATTTTGTACCTTCATCAATGTGCGCATTAAGAATTTGTTCGGCACTTAATATTTCTTTATTTTCCAATATATTATCCGTCTTTATATATAAGTACTTTTAGAGTAAAACATTATTAAATCTTTAATGGGCAAAATTATATACCAAAGCAGTAAAACTTACAAGAATTGTCTTTTGGAGGTTTTTTTTAAGCTTATATCATTGTGAATGGTTTTGATATACTCAAGAAAGGTTCTGCAAAATTATTTTTTAGTTCTATTTTTGTGCTTTTACGCTAAATTTGTATTTGCTTGCAAATTTACTTATGCAAGATAAAAGACGTAAAAATAAATCATTTAACTGACAAGCAAAGCTTATAAAAAATACTTGTAGTTATTCTTTTGTTACGCTAAGTTATAGCCATGAAAACGTCCACTACACTAAAACATATCTTACTTGTGGTTAAATCAAATAATGTTCAAGCTACAGAGCTTGTAGGTCAAATTTCCGCTTGGTTACAAGAGCGAGGGCATAAAGTATCTATTTGCAATGATGTTTCAAAAATTACAAACTATCTTGTGGATATGCCACAAATAGTTTTTGTGCTTGGTGGTGATGGCACCATGCTTGGTGTGGCCCGGGCTTTTGTAAAAACTCCAGTACCATTAACAGCCATAAATCTTGGACGAGTAGGTTTTTTAGCTGAGCTTGAAGCAAATAATTGGCAAGAAGGTGTTGGAGCCATTATTAATGATCAATGCACTATTGTAGAGCGTATGGCTTTGGGATGGAAAATCATTCGTCAAGGTGAGGTTATAAAGAGCGGACATGCCATCAATGATGTGGTTATTAGCCGTGGGGCTTTATCGCGTGTAGTTTCGTTTGATGTAAGTGTTGAAACAGAAAGTATTAGCAGTGTGCGTGCTGATGGTATTATTTTATCTTCTCCTGTGGGTACAACTGGTTATGCTGTATCAGCTGGTGGTCCCTTAGTTCATCCAGCCAATAATGTTTTATTAGTTACTGCTATCTGCCCATATTTATGCAACTTTCCGGCCATGGTCTTGCCACCTTCTATGCCAGTACAAATTACCTTACAGCAATGCTCTACTGAAACCTTTGCAACCATTGACGGTCAGGAAAACTTTAATGTAATTGCTCAAGATATTGTAGAGGTATTTTGTTTGCCCAATGCAGTGTTTTTTGCTCGTATTGATAAGGATATGTATTTTACTCCACTTCGTAAGCGTGGTTTTATTTAATTATTCTGTTTTTTAAACAAGCTACTAATTTGATATAATACTCGTTAAAGTATCAATAAATTAGGAGGATTTATGCGCAAATCTTGGCAAAATATTAAAAATAATCGTGAAGTTCGTCTGGGTAAGGATTTATACTTTGATGCTTGGCTTTATAATTTTATGATTGATAATAACATTGCGTATAGCATGAATCCCAAAATTATTGCCAGTAAAGAACAAATTTCCTTTATGGTGGCTTTAGAGCAAGATGAAGTTTATATACCTTGTTCTGATGAAACTTTTCAACAGATTATGCAAACTGAATGCACCAAGGTATTATTAGCTCAGTATTCTAGAGCCTGGCGTTTGGTTATGCGAACTGTGCGTAGCTTTGAGCTAAATAGAAACAAACGCCAAAAAACCATTGAAACATGTCGCTATCGCTTTAGACAATATATTAAGACACATAGTGCTACCCCTGCTAGGGTCATGAAGCGTATGAGCTCCATGGTTGCTGCTCTTAGTGGGTTTGATGATCCATGGCTTGATCGTAGGCGTGAAGCTAATAAAAAGCATTATGACTACCTTAATTCAGCAGAATTGCAACGGGCTTTATATGCCGAGCCAGAAACACCCTTTAGCGGTGATATAACGCAAATGCGTAATTCATTGAATAATCTTGAATTAGCAAGGCTTATGTATTTGTCTGCCATGTCGTATAGCATATCCAATGCTCCACCATCACCCTTAGAATGGCAAAAAAACTTTGAAGATACACTACCTAAGATAAAAGAGTTTCTAACTCTTCTTGGTGATGAAGGTGATGCAACCAAAACCATACTCTTCCTCTCTGATACAGTGGGAGGGCTTGCTTTTGATATGTTATTGATTAAGAGATTGTTACGCATGGGCCATAGAATTATTATGGCTGTAAAAAGTGGTTTTTATTTCTATAGTCCAACCATACAAGATATTGATGATGACCCTACATTGAAGCTTATTTTAGGCGATTGTGCGGTCATTCATAATACTGAAATTAGTAAGAATGAACTCTTAGATGTACTTAAAAAATCCCCCTTGGCTATTATTCAAGATGGAACTAGAGAACGTTTAAATCTGTATCGTGTTAATGTAACCTTTGCTAGAGCTTGGAAAGAGGCTGATATAATCCTTGCCAATGGTTGGCGCAATGCTAATGTTTTGGTGGGTAGTAGTCAGCTCTTTACACGAGATATTTTCTGCTACTGGGAAGATAATAACGGTCAATATCAAACTCAAGCTAAAGCACGCGCAGCCCATGTGCGTAAACTTAGTGAGTCATACATTAATAAACGCGCCGATGACATTATTAATAATATGCGTGAAGCCCATAAAGCTCATAAAACCATTGTATTTTATAGTTGTATTATCGGTAGTATACCAGGGCAAGAAGCTACTGCCATAAGTTTGGTACGAGCACATGTTGATTATTTACGCCAAAAAAATGATGACACCTTCTTTATTAATCCAGCCGAACAATCTCCTGATGGTATGGATGGGGATGACCTCATGTATATGTGGGAAAAGGTACAAAGGAGTGGGTATATAAATATCTGGCGTTTTCAAACAGTACAGGATATAGAATTTAGCTTTGATTTACTTGGACGAAAAATATCCCCAGCTTGGGTTGGTAAGGATGCTACTTATTCTACCGGTTGCACTAAGGAAATGCACATTGCTATTGATGTACAAAGAAAACACCCTGAAATGCAAATTATTGGTCCTGATAAAGAAAAATTCTTCCGCCGTAGTAGTTATGGGGTGGGCAAATTCTTTGATGAACGCATAAGTTAAATATTATTTACGGAGTATTAAATGGCGCAGTATCAAGCTGTTATAGGTCTTGAGGTGCATGTACAATTAGCTACTGCATCAAAACTTTTTTGTTCTTGTTCCACAACATTTGGACAAAGTCCTAATAGTAATGTTTGTGAAGTATGTTCCGGTATGCCTGGCTCATTACCAGTTTTAAATGCACGTGCAGTAGAATATGCTGCCAAGGCTGGACTTGCTACAGATTGCACCGTGCACCTATCGTCAATATTTGCACGCAAAAATTATTTTTATCCGGATCTACCTATGGGTTATCAAATATCTCAATTTGATAAACCCATTTGCGAGCATGGCAAACTTGAAATTATAACCGATGATGGCAAAAAAATAGTTGGTATAACTCGTATTCATTTAGAAAATGATGCTGGAAAAAATATCCACGATAGTCATGAAAATGCAAGTTTTGTGGACTTAAATCGTGCAGGAACTCCTCTGGTGGAAATTGTGTCAGAGCCTGATATGCGCAGTGCTAAAGAAGCTGTAGCCTACCTTAAGGCCTTGCACGCCATTGTTACAACCCTTGGGATTAGTGATGGCAATATGGAAGAGGGATCTTTTAGATGTGATGCCAATGTGTCCTTACATAAACCTGGCACACCATTTGGTACGCGCACTGAACTTAAAAATCTTAACTCGTTTAGGCATGTGCAAAAAGCAATAGAGTATGAAATTGGCCGCCAGCAAGATATGCTTGATGATGGTGAAGAGATTATTCAAGAAACTCGCCTTTATGATAGTGCAAAAAATATTACAAAATCTATGCGTAGTAAGGAAGAAGCGCATGATTATCGCTACTTTCCTGACCCTGATCTTTTACCCATTGTTATTGATGCTCAAGATTTGCAAGCATGGCAGCAAGCTTTACCAGAATTACCAAAGGCAAGAGTAGAGCGTTTTATAAAGGATTTTGGACTAGTTGCTGTTGATGCCGAAACTCTTTGTAGTGAAAAAGATTTAGCTGATTTTTATGAAAATTCCTTAAAATTTGCACCCAAAACTAAGCCCAATAAGGTGGCAAACTTAGTACTGGGACCACTTTTGCGTGAATTAAATGCTAGTGAAAAATTATTAAGCGACGTGGCTATGAGCCCACAAGGCCTTGGTGAGCTAGCACGTATTATTGATGAAGGATTAATCAGCGCTAAAATTGCCAATGATAGCTTTGCTGAACTCTTTAATAGTGGAGCTATGCCTGAGGCATGGGTTAAAGAACGCGGCTTAGTGCAAATTTCTGATACATCTGCTCTTGAGGCAGCAGTGGATGAAATTATCGCCGCTAATCCCAGTGAGGTAGAAGCTTATAGAGGTGGAAAAACAAAGTTAATCTCTTTCTTTGTCGGGCAGGTTATGCGAGCTACTAAGGGTAAGGCTAATCCTGCACTAGTTAATGAACTCTTAGCTAAAAAACTAGCCTAAACTACTTTGGAATAATAGTGTAAAATGAGCCAGAACTAGCTTCTGGCGTTCGCGAAGCGACATTTGGAGTGGGGTTTTTTTTGAAAAATGCGTGGAAATGCGCTTTCAGCATCGACCAGCTAGTATAAGAGTATATAACTTTATGGCCATGAACATATGTCATGGCCATAAAGTATGTGAAATAAGAAGATAAAATAAGTCTTATACTACGCTATTGATGCCAGTCATGCTGCTTAAGTTTCCATCTGCATAGGTGGAAAATGATGATGTGCCACTTTGGGCCCACCAAGTAGACATACTTTCCATTTCAATACGTTTGCGCATTTCTGTGGGATCAATTTGCATGGCTTTTCTTGCTGCATCAAGCCCAGCTAGTGAATCAATTTGTAAATAGGTTTTACCAAGATTTTCATCAGCATCAAGTAATGCTTGAACCATAGCCGCATCGGGATGTGAGCTATTTACCACAACTCGCCCATCTTCCACTGAAAGTCTAAAATCAATATTTGGATCAATGCCTTGGGATGCTAAGCCAAGCTTAAAATCTTGTCCTACTGATTTTTCAATTAAAAACTTTTGTATTGCCAAGTCTGTATCTTCTAGTGGGGAATCAACTGTAATATTGCCTGATTTATCAATGTCAAAGGTTATATCGTCATATTGGCTAAGTTCTTTTTCTTCAAGCACAGCTTTAATTTCTTCTGCAAGCTCAGGATTAACTTCAAGGTAATTACTTAATTCTTCATCATCAGTACTTAAAGTACCAGCATTATACTTTAGCTTAATACCTTCATCTATTGAAATTTCTGCTTCTTCTAGTTTTTTTATAAGCTCAGTACCTAGAGTTTCATTACCACTAAAAGCGCTTTGTAAGCTTGTACTACTTGAAGATACAAGAGATATGGTGCCAGCTCCACTTACGTTAAACTGTATGGGGCCATCAATATCAAGTCCGCTTTCCTCCATACTTTTTAATAAATCTGTTCCAATATTTGGATTTGTATCAAAGTAGTTTTGAATTTTACTTTTATCAGCATGAGCTGTATTAACAATAATCTTACCTGCATCATCAAGGCTTACTGTAAATGATGCACTACTATCTATACCAGTGGCTTCAATACGGGCTTGTAATTCTTTACTAAAACTATCTTCTAATTCTTGTTTATATTTATCGACTTGATTAAAAGTTATGCGCTCGTTACTGCTCACACCCATGGCATCCATGGAGTATTGAATTAATTCTATCATGGAGGATATGGTACTTGAACCTTCAAAGCTATAATTACTAGCTGTAGCGTTAGCACTAGTGGAACTATTTGTACTAGATGATTGTAATTGTTGATTGTTCCATTGATATGTATATGCTGAATAGCCACTACTTATGCCTGAAATACTCATAAAATTCTCCACTGCATGCTGTTAATCAGGTAAAATTTACCTTCAATTTATTTATTGATATATGATGCAAGAAATGAACCACTAATTTTTTTTAAAGCTATGGACATGCAATACAAAATGGGATATTTGTCTGTCATGTCAGAGAGCGTCGCACTTTTTGAAACTGTTGAGTTTGATGACCCAAGTTTAGCTAATGCACTTTTTGGGCCGCATAATGCTCACTTGGAAGTTTTGGCTTTGGCTAGTGGAGCTAATATTGTCTCACGTGGGGCAAGTGTTACTGTTAAAACTTCAGACCAACATGTTTTACAGCGTCTATGCAATCTTTTTGTACAGCTTTATGAGCATGTGCAACAAGGGCGTACTTTAAGTGGTCAAGATGTATCACGAGCATATTCTATGCTTGAAAGCCAACCTAAGCTTAATATTAGCCAAGTATACAAAGATACTGTCTTTGTGGCTGCTCCTAAAAAAACTATCACTGCTAGAAATTTAGCCCAAAAAGCTTATTATGAATCTTTATTTCACAAAGAAATGGTTTTTGCATTAGGCCCAGCTGGTACAGGAAAAACATATCTTGCTGTAGCTATGGCTTTAAATATGTTGAATAAACACAGAGTTAAGAAAATTGTGCTTACTCGTCCTGCTGTGGAAGCTGGAGAGCGTTTAGGTTTTTTACCAGGTGACCTTGCAGATAAGGTAAATCCATACTTACGCCCGCTTTATGACGCCCTTTATGACATGCTTCCCCCAGCAAAAGTTGCTTCCATGCTTGAAACAAATATCATTGAAATTGCGCCCTTAGCCTTTATGCGAGGACGTACCTTAAATGACGCCTTTATTATTCTAGATGAAGCCCAAAATACTACCCATGAACAAATGAAGATGTTTTTAACTCGTCTTGGCTTTGGTTCAAGAGCTGTAATTACGGGTGACATAACTCAAATTGACTTACCAGCTCAATGGGGAGATACCGGGCCCCAGTCTCGCTCTGGCTTAGTGCATGCGGTGCAAGTTTTACGTAATGTACAAGCTATTGGATTTCATAATTTCTCAGACAAAGATGTTGTGCGTCATCCTCTAGTTGGGGCTATAGTTACAGCATATAATAATGATCAGTCTGATCTAGGATAAATATATGGCACATACCATAAGACAAAAAGATAATTCATTTAAAACTTTATTAAGCATGTTGTACTCACGTCATCATTGTGGGTATGGTTTGGTTATTTTACTTGTGACCTTACTTGGGGTAGCCATTTTGGCTGGGATTAATTTTGACAATCGCCCAAGTATTTTTGTGGCTGGAAGTATTGCGGATGCAGATGTAGTAGCGCATAGAAACCTTTTGGTGGAAGATGTGCTTGCTACTAACATTAGGCGAGAGCAAATGCGCCAAAGTCAGCCCCTAGTTTTTGACCTAAATCATGATGCCTATGAACAATTTAATACCAAAATTATTAGTATATTAAATGAGGTCAACGGCTCTTTTAGTGAAGATGATTATACAGCTTTACGTGACTTTGAAGATATTGTTACCCCTCAAGTTGCTGAAGAGGTTATTGTTCAATTAAGTCATCCCTCGGTGCAAACCTATATCTTAAATTCTTTGTTACCTAATATTCGTCAAATATTAGAAAAAGGAATTGTGAGTGATATTAGGAACGCAAGAGTTGGGCAATCTGGTGCTATTATTCATGATTTAAAAACTGGAGCTGAAACCTTACGCCCAGATATAATTAATTTGCCCAATGTCCAGTCAACTCTTATACAATTAAATAGCGTACTACGTGATGATAAAACCTTAAATAGTGCTGAACAACGAGCTTTAATTGTTTTAATCTCTGCACTTATGCCTGCGTCTCTTACCCTTAATACTGTGTCAACCAATGCTAGAGCCGATGCCGCAGCCGTGGAGGTAGCTCCTGTATATTATCAACTTCAACGCGGTGAAGTTGTGGTAAGAAAAGGTGAACTTGTAACTAGAGAACAGCAAACCATGCTGCAAACAATTTACAGCTCAGCAGCAGCGTGGATTCATGGACGTTTAACTATAGGGCTTTTTATTCTATCAGTTATTATCTCGCTGGGACTATTTATGTCTCCAAGTGGTAAGCCAAGTACGCCCTTACTTTGCAAAGACCACATTCTTATGTCTTTACTGTTAGCTTGTACTGCACTTGGTGCAAAAATCATCTATGTTTTTGCATATCAAACTGGTGAAGCTGTCAAGATTACTTCATTATCATACGCCTTTCCTGTAGCCGGTATTGTTGGTTTAGTGGCTATGGTGTTTGCTGCAAGGCGTTATTGTACCATGGGAATTTTATTAGCACTTTTTACAACAGTTATGTTTAAAAGTGATATTACATTATTTTTCTTTCACTTCCTTGGTGGCATGTTGGCCACATGGCTAGTAACACGGGCTCAAACTCGCCAAGATGTGGTGTGGAGTATTATACCCCTAAGCATTGGACAGGTACTTTTTTGGTTTGCTGCAACCACATTTGCTCAAACGCCAATTACATATTATCCCGTACAATTACTGTATGTTATAGGAAATAGTATCCTTTCGCTATGCATACTTTTTGCTTTTAGTCCTGTGCTTGAATTGGCCTTTGGCTATACAACGCGCTTTAGACTTATGGAGTTAATGAGCCTTGAGCAACCCCTGATGCAAGAAATGATGGTTACCATGCCAGGTACATACCATCATTCATTAGTGGTAGCCAATATGGTGGAAGCTGGAGCAAAGGTTATAGGGGCCAATAGTTTACTGTGCAAAGTTGGGGCATTATATCATGATGTTGGTAAATTACAGCATCCAGATTATTTTATTGAAAATCAATTTGGAGGGCGTAATAAACATGATAAATTAGCACCTTCCATGAGTGCGCTTATATTATCTTCGCATATAAAAAGAGGTATTGAGCTTGCGGAAAGCTATAGGTTAGGTAAAGAAATTTGTGATTTAATTCAACAACATCACGGCACAAGGCTCATGCAGTTTTTTTATCAAAAGGCTATTACCTTGGGAGAAAACCCTCAGGAATCAGAATTTTGTTATGGTGGTCCTCGCCCACAAACCAAGGAAGCTGCCATTCTTATGCTTGCCGACTCAGTGGAGGCATCTTCACGGACCTTAAATGATCCAACGCCAGCTCGCTTACAAGGGCATATCGATAAAATTGTAAAGGGTATTTTTTCAGAAGGGCAGCTTGATGAGTCAGAATTGATATTTAAAGATTTACATAAAATTAGTGAGCAATTCTTGCGTATTCTTACAGGCATATTTCATCAACGTATTGCCTATCCTGCTGGTACACAAAAGGATATAAATAAACCTCAAGCTGAAGAAAATAGACCCAAAAATTCAAGTTTAGATGCTGTGGATGAAGATGATGTAAACCCTCTAAATTCCACAGCCATAAGCCTCATGGGGCGGCGCGTACAATAATGCATGCCATTGCAAATATAGAAATATATAATAAAGCAGGATATTTATGTCCATTGCCATTGGCTCAGCAAAAGATAATCCTTCAAGCAATGCTTAAGCATAGCCCAGTAGTTTTGGGTGATATTGATATATATATTACACGTGATAATTACATTATGTCCTTAAATAATAAATTCTTATCCTGCCAAGGTCCCACCAATGTTTTATCATTTCCAGCCAATGCCAGACTTAATGTTTCACCTGAGCAATTACCTCATTTATTAGTAATTTCTGTAGATACACTTCAACGTGAAGCCATGCTATATGAGCAAGATTTAGTAGATCATTTTATACGTTTAATGGCTCATGGTTTAGCTCATTTAATGGGTTTTGAACATGGGGCAGCAATGTTTGAGCTATGCGAAAAAATGGAAGCAGAAGCCATTTTATTGAAGCATCATTAAATAAACCTATAAAATACAATAAATTAAGAGATTAACTTTGGCAATAGTTAAGGAAAATTGTAAGTTTTTTGAAAATGCCTATGAATGGCACGGTTTACACGCGCCTTGTATTGTGCTCAATGATACAGGATCTGTACTTGATGATGCTTGGGCCTTGGTGCGGGAAGATAAATTCCCCACTTGGTCAAGTATTATAGCACGTAGCCAAAGGTTTGGACGAGGTCAAACAAGAAGGGCTTGGCAGTCTCCGGCTGGAAATCTTTATGCAGCCTTGTGTTTACCAAGTACAGCTCCTTTTAATGATACCTGTGCAGCTCCAGCTTTATCAAGTTTAATTATAAAATCTTTAAGAGATCTTGGCTGTTCTTTACATTTGAAATGGCCCAATGATTTAGTGTATGCAAAAAAATTACAAAAAGTTGGGGGCATCCTTTTAGAAGAAAAACAGGGTGTTATTATAGCTGGCATAGGTATAAATATTGAATTTGCCCCAAGTATGGAACATATGCGTGAGCACAGTGCTTTAGCTGCTGGCACTTTACCAAGGCCTCCTGACTTTGAAAGTAAGATAATTCAGCATGATAAAGATGATTTAACTTGTGAAATGTCTATGGTTGAGAGGCTATGGCTTTACCTTGTAAGAAAAATGTATTTTTGTTATACCTCTCAGTTGCCAAGCCATTGGACTAAAGCTTGGCAAGTTGAAGCCAATGAAGTTTTGCTTTGGAAGGGCCAAAATGTATACCTTCACGATGGAGCAAAAAAAATACATGGTACTTTAAGTGCCTTAGGTCCAGCTGGTGAGTTAGAGCTTTTAGTAGCTGGACAAAAACAATATTTTTTAAATGGTAGCTTAAATTCTATTTAATATCCTAGATAGTAGGGGAAATTCATGTCTAAGAAAGCGCGTACTTTTGCTGAGGTTCAAAAATTACTTAAAGGTGAGGCCATCTTAGTTGCCAATCGCGGTATTCCTGGTCGACGTATCTGTCGCTCCATTCGTGAGCGTTTTAATGCCACCGCTGTTATGACAGCCACAGACATTGATAAAACTGCTCCGGCTGCTTCAACTGCTCAAGAATTATTATTATTGGGCAAGGATGCACGCGCTTATCTTGACATTGATCGTATCATTACCCTAGCAAAGCGACGTGGAATTATTGGTATTCACCCAGGCTGGGGTTTTGCTTCTGAGGACTCCATCTTCCCTCAAAAATGTGCCGATGCTGATATAACCTTTATTGGGGCCACATCTGAAGCTATGAACATGCTTGGCAATAAGGTTCAAGCTCGTAATATAGCAAAAAAATTAAATATTCCAGTTGTACCTGGCTCAGATGGGGCAGTTGACATACCAACAGCGCGCAAGCTTATTAAAAAAATTGGCCTACCTATCATGCTTAAGGCTGAAGGTGGCGGCGGCGGTAGGGGGATTTTTGCTATATTTAATGAAGCAGAGCTTGAGGATGCATTCTTTAAAGCTTCAGCTATGGCACAAGCCTCTTTTGGTAATCCGCGCCTTTTTGTGGAAAAATATCTTGCTCGCGTGCGCCATATAGAAATCCAAGTCATTGCAGACCAATTTGGTAATGTTTTTGCATTTGATGAGCGTGATTGTACTGTACAGCGTAATCATCAAAAACTTATTGAAATTACTCCTTCTCCTTGGGATGGCCTTACTGAATCACTACGTAAAAAGCTAAAAGAATATTCTTGTCATTTAATTCGTGAAGTTGGATTTACTTCTCTTGCTACAGTTGAATTTTTGGTAACGGATAAGGGCGAGCCTTACCTTATTGAAATAAATACACGTCTCCAAGTAGAGCATGGTATTACTGAATGCCGTTATGGTGTGGACCTTGTGGAAGAACAAATTGCCATTGCCTTTGGTGCAAAGCTGCGTTTAAGTGAAAAGAAAACCAAGCCCATGCATTATGCTATGCAAGTACGTATTAATTGCGAAGATCCTCAAAATCAATTTGCACCAAACTCTGGCTTGGTAACTCGATATGTTTCACCAGGTGGCCCTGGAGTACGTTTAGATTCTAACATGACAGCAGGCTATGAATTCCCACCAAATTATGATTCGGCTGGCTCATTATTAATTAGTTATGCACGTGAATGGGATAAAACCATTAGTATTATGCAGCGTGCCCTTGGTGAATATATTATTGGTGGAATTAAAACAACAATTCCATTTTTTAGGCAAGTGCTAAAGCATTCGCTCTTCCGCAAAGCGCAATTTGATACTAATTTTATTGAACAAAATCCTGATCTTATGTATTATATTGACGTGGCACCTGAGGGAGAACGTCTGGCTAACTTGGTAGCAGAAATTTCTGCTAAAGGTTATAATCCTTATGTTCAATTAGGTACTTATCGCTCTGTAGATACGCCAAGAATGCCTGAGTTTGAACCGGCTCTTCCGCCCATCACACGTAACGATAGGCGCAACCCATCTCCATACCCACATGGGGATAGGAAGGATACTTTAGATTATATTCGTGAGAGTAACTATGTTCATTTTACAGATACAACTCCACGTGACTTTACACAATCCAATAGTGGTAATCGCTTTCGTTTAGCAGAAGATAGACTTGTTGGTCCTTATCTTGATAATGTTGGATATTTTTCCATTGAAAATGGTGGTGGAGCACACTTTCACGTGGCTATGATGGCTAATATGACCTATCCTTTTAGTGAAGCAAAGGAGTGGAATCGCTTTGCCCCTAAAACCCTTAAACAAATACTTGTGCGTTCTACCAATGTTTTGGGGTATACTCCACAACCACGTAACTTGATGCAACTCACAGGTGAGATGATTTGTGAAGATTATCAAGTTATACGCTGCTTTGATTTTCTTAATCACGTAGAAAATATGCGCCCCTTGGCTGATGTTGTTATGGCTAGGAAGGATGTCATATTTCAACCGGCCCTATCTCTTTCATGGGCTGAGGGTTTTGACGTAAACCACTATATGCACGTAGCCGAAGACCTGTTGACTATGGTGGCTCATGCCATGGGTGGTAGTGTTAAAGATGCCACACAAAATATTATTCTTGGTCTAAAAGATATGGCAGGGGTTTGTCCACCACACTTTATGACCGAGCTTGTAAGTGCTTTACGTAAACGTTGGCCTGCATTAGTTTTACATTATCATAGACATTATACCGATGGCCTTTTTGTGCCAGCATGTGGAGCTGCTGCTAAAGCCGGAACGCATATTCTTGATGTGGGTCTTGGTGCTGCTGTGCGCTCATATGGACAAGGTGATGTTTTATCCATGGCGGCTTATCTTGAAAATGAACTTGGCCTAGAAACAAAACTTAATAAAGCTGCCATTCGTGATGCAAACTTTGTATGTAAGCAAATTATGCCTTATTATGATCGCTATTGCGCCCCATATTTTCAAGGCATTGATTATGATGTGGTGGAGCATGCCATGCCTGGTGGGGCTACTTCATCCTCACAAGAAGGGGCTGTCAAACAAGGATACATTCATTTACTGCCGCATATGTTAAAGTTTTTGGCAGGTACACGTAAAATTGTACGCTATCATGATGTAACACCTGGTTCACAAATTACATGGAATACTGCATTTTTAGCTGTTACTTGTGCTTGGAAACGTGGTGGTGAAGAAGAGGTACGCTTACTTTTAGGAATTTTAGAAGAAGTTACCAATACACCAGAAGATGAGCTTAGTGCTAATATGAAGGAAGCACGTATTGCTCTTTATCAAGATTGTAATGATGCTTTCCGCAATTTACTACTTGGTAAATTTGGTAAATTGCCCTTGGGCTTTCCTCCAGATTGGGTTTATGAAAGTGCTTTTG
>CAYJLD010000021.1:0-25089 GCA_964371195.1 uncultured Desulfovibrionaceae bacterium
ATAAAAAAGCAGGCGGGTCATCGCGCAATGGTCGCGATAGTAACGGACAAAGACGTGGCGTTAAGCGTTTTGGCGGTCAACGTGTACTTGCAGGTAGCATACTTGTGCGTCAGCTAGGTACTCGTATTTTCCCCGGCAACAATGTGGGTATGGGTAAGGATTTTACCTTATTTGCTAAGGCTGACGGTGTTGTTAAGTACGAAAAATACGTTCGTAAACGCCGTACCTTAACAAGAGTTCACATAGTTGAAGCTAGCGCATAATAATTTTTAAAATTATTTAGGTTAAGGCAGTATTATAAAGTCTGCTCCTAGTTTGTAACTAGCTTTTTAAATTATATTTAAATGCCGCAGGGGACAATCTATTGATTGCATCCACTGCGGCATTATTTTTGATAGGTGTTTATGCGATTTGTAGACGAAGCCGTAATCACGGTACGCGCTGGTAAGGGCGGTCATGGTTGTGTGTCCTTTAGGCGTGAGAAATTTGTGCCTAAAGGTGGCCCAGATGGTGGTGATGGCGGTAATGGTGGTGATGTTTTGGTGCGTGCAGATGCGCGCTTATTAAGTCTTTATGACTTTCGCTTGCAAAGATTATATGAAGCTCAAAATGGGCAACCTGGCATGGGTAGTCAATGCAATGGACGTAAAGGCGAGCATTGTATTCTACACCTACCTGAGGGTACACTTATCTATGAGCAAGGCCCTGAGGGTGAAGTTTTAGTTGCAGACTTAACTGACCCTGAGGCTGAGTTTACTATAGCTAGAGGTGGCCGTGGTGGTAAGGGTAATGAACATTTTAAATCTTCTACCATGCGTGCGCCGCGCTTTGCTCAAACTGGTGAACCAGGTGAGGAGCGCACTTTACGTCTTGAGCTAAAAATACTTGCCGATGCTGGGCTTATTGGTCTGCCTAATGCGGGTAAATCAACTTTCTTGTCACAAGTTTCTGCCGCAAGGCCTAAGATTGCGGCTTATCCATTTACTACTCTAACACCCAATTTAGGTGTGCTCATAGATGAATATGACCCTGGTCGCCGTATGGTTATCGCGGATATACCTGGTCTTATTGAAGGTGCACATTTAGGGCAAGGCCTTGGACATCGCTTTTTGAAGCATGTTGAGCGCACACGCTTTATGGTACATATTCTAAGTATAGAAGATATACATGAAAGTGACCCTTGGGCTGGTTTTGAGTTAATTAATACTGAACTTAAGCAATTTGATGCGGCTCTTGGTGAACGAATTCAAATTGAGGTTATCAATAAAATTGACTTGGTTGATGAAGAAACCTTAACTAATCTTCAAGATAGAGCTAAGGCTGATAATCGTCAGGTGTTTTTTGTATCTGCCATGCATGGGCAAGGTATTGAAGAGTTAGTAGCCCACATTTGGAGCATGCGTGATGCTTTAGACACAAATTCTCCCTTTTTGCACTTTAAGGAAGCGGAAATTAAAGAAGAAGAATTTCCTGACATTGAAGTGGAATATACCCAAGAATAGTAGGATATATGATGAAAAAACGCTATTTGTTTTTAATAATTTTAATAGCTTGTGCAGCTTATTTGTATAATGAATTTCAGCATCCTCGTTTTGGAGTTGACCCTAGTGGCGAACGATTAGCTAGAATTGAAAAATCTCCCAATTATAAAGATGGTGTTTTTGTAAACTACGATCCTGAACCAGCAAATTTAGTAAAGGATAATTTTATTGTGCGCATGTATAATATACATGTGGCTAAAGATGGAAATCGCACACCAAAGCAAGCAATACCAACAGTTAAAACTGACATTAAAAACATTGACCCTAAATTAAATGTGGTCATACCTCTTGGGCATTCATCATTTTTTATACAAATTGATGGAGTGCGCATCTTGGTTGACCCAGTATTTTTAGATTATGCTGGGCCATTTTCTTTTATTAACCGAGCATTTGACGGTACTGTAGCTTATTCTCTGGCTGATATGCCTAAGCTTGATTATTTATTTATTTCTCATGATCACTATGATCATCTTGAATATGAAACCATAGTTGCTTTACGCGGTAAGGTAGATAAAGTCATAACCACTCTTGGAGTTGGGGCATATCTTGAGCTTTGGGGTTATAAGCCAGATGAAATTTGGGAAGGTGATTGGTTTGATACTTTAACTCTTAAAAATAATGTGCAATTACATATTTTGCCTGCGCGTCATTATTCATCGCGTTTAAAGTCTCGTAATAAAACCCTGTGGGCTGGCATGGCTTTAATTGCGCCATCAGCAAAGATTTATTATAGTGCTGATACAGGCTATGGTAGCCAAATTGCAAAAATTGCTGAAAAGTTTGATGGCTTTGACCTTGCTATATTAGATGTTGGGCAATTTAACCCTTTGGGTTGGCCGCATATTCACTTTTTGCCAGAGCATGCAGCAAAGGCTGCCGAGGATCTTAAGGCAAAACGTGTTCACGCCGCGCACAATAGTAAATTTGCCATTGCTTTGCATGATTGGAAAGTACCATTAGATGAATTTACCAAGGCAAGCCAAGGGAAAAACTATACCCTTGTTACCCCACGCATTGGTGAAGTTATAGATTTAAATAATCCTAATCAAAACTTTGAACAATGGTGGAAAACAATAGAGTAAAAAACAAGAGGAACTTATGCATAACACTCCAAATATATTAACTATTGCTGGATCAGATTCAGGTGGTGGTGCGGGAATTCAGGCAGATTTAAAAACTATTATGGCCCTTGGTGGCTATGGTATGAGTGTTATTACTGCTCTTACAGCTCAAAATGGAGAAGGCGTAAATGCCATTCATGCTCCAGAACCAAGCTTTGTGGAAGATCAATTATGCACAGTGCTTGATGGATTTCCCGTACAAGCGGCAAAAACCGGTATGCTATTTTCTGCTGAAATTATTACTGCCTTAGTACCACATATACAAAAATTTGATTTTCCATTGGTGGTAGATCCAGTTTGCGTTAGTCAAAGTGGGCATGTACTTCTACGCGGAGAAGCCATAAATGCCATGCAAGAACAATTAATTCCCTTAGCATACCTCCTAACACCCAATAGGCCTGAGGCTGAATTGCTAACTGGTATAACTATTAATAATGATCAAGACATCATTAAAGCTGGTGAAAAACTATTAGCTATGGGGGCAAAAACAGTGCTTATTAAGGGTGGGCATTTTGACGCGTCCATTATGATTACCGACTGGCTTTTTGAAGCTAATGCCGAACCAGTTGCATTAAGTCAAGCTCACATTGATACAAACAATAATCATGGCACAGGCTGTACATTATCAGCCGCCATTGCCACCTATTTAGGCCATAAGCTTCCTTTGCGTGTGGCTGTTAGTAAGGCTCAAGAATATGTAAACCTAGGTTTGCGCAAAAGCTATGCTCCGGGTAAGGGGCATGGTCCACTTAACCATGCTGCACAAAAGTAAGTAGCATGATACGTTAGGTTGTATAATTGCAAATTTGATTGTTTTTATAAGCAATCACTAATAACATACAAGGAGCATAACATGATTGAAGTTGGAAAAGCAGCGCCAAGTTTTGCAACAATGGCCTATGAAGATGGAGCTTTTAAAGCTGTAACCTTGGAAGATTATCGTGATAAGTGGGTTTTTGTATTTTTTTATCCTGGCGATTTTACCTTTGTTTGAGTAACTGAAGTTGCTGCAGTTGCAGCAATGCATGAAGAATTTGCTAAGCTTGGTGTGCAAGTACTAGGCATTAGTATGGATAGCGTTTTTGTTCATAAAATGTGGGACGAAAAAGAACTTTCAAAATTACGCGGATCCAATAATCCCTTCCCTCTATTATCTGACCCATGCGGCGCCATTGGTAAGCTTTATGGTGTCTTTAATGAAGAAAACAACATCAATCTACGCGGTAGCTTTATAATTAATCCTGCTGGCATTGTGCAAGGCATGGAGATAATTGCTGCTCCTGTGGGGCGTGATTTTAATGAAGCTTTGCGTCAAATTGCTGCTCATCAATTTGTAGCTCAAAACCAAGGTAAAGCTGCACCTTGCGCTTGGGTTCCTGGTAAACAGCCTCTTGAGCCAAGCCCTGATCTTGTGGGTAAAGTTTGGGAAGCTTGGAAACCTGAGTAATATAAAAATTCTATGGGTAAACCCTTTTTAAAGAAAAGGGTTTACCCATATCACTATTCAAAAAAACTTTATTAAAACTCATTATATCTTATAATCTAACTCATTAGCTAGCAAAGTAAGCGGTAGAGCATCAAGTTACTTTGATGCGACCAAAAATTGTGCAGAAATTGCAGACTGTTCTCTGGTTTTTAAGAGACCAGCTTAATTGCAAGAACAAAAGCTCCCAGCCCTAATAACATTTGCCCTAAAATATTGGCCACCATGGCTAGCTTTAGCCCAGATTGTCTTAATTTTTCGGCATCATAAATAAAGGTTGAAAAAGTTGTAAATGATCCAATAAAGCCTAAGAGCAAATATTGTTTTGCTGTTTCATTAAAGAGTTGTAAAAACTCTCCCATGGCCCAAACAAGACCAAAGATAAAACAACCAAGCACATTTACAATAAAAATGCCCCATGGAAATGTTTGTGGCATAATCTTACCTAAAAGTTCATTTAAGCCATAGCGAGCCATGCCGCCTAAGCTTGCGGCCAAAGAAAACAGTAATATATTATTAAAATTATAGTCCACTATACATTAATCGTTTTAATTATTTATCTCTTTTTCTACCTCGTCTTTCTTGCTCATTTTTTTCTTCTTGCTTTAAGGCTTTTATAAGTGCGTCACGATAAGTTTTTAAGACAAAGATGCGTGCAAAATATTTTGATTCAGCAGGCACTATATGCCAGGGCGCATAATCTGTATTGGTACGCATAAACATCTCATCGGCAGCAATTTTATAATCATCGGCCTTTTCACGATTACGCCAGTCATCATCGGTAATTTTATAATTTTTCCATGCAATATCTTGACGTTCTTTGAAGCGACGTAGTTGTTCATCCGGTGAAATATGCATCCAGAATTTTAATAAGATATTTTTATCTTCGGTTAATTGTTCTTCAAAATTATTTATTTCAGCATAAGATCTGCGCCATTCATTTTGTTTGGCAAAACCTTCCACACGCTCAACTAAAACTCGCCCATACCAAGACCTATCATAAATGGTAACATAACCAGACATGGGAACATGACGCCAAAAACGCCATAAATAGTGGTGAGCTAATTCTTCATCGGTAGGTGCACTAATGGGTATTATGCGCGTAATACGTGAATCGACTCCACTAGCAATACGCCTTATGGCTCCACCCTTACCACCGGCATCCCAACCTTCAAAAACCAAGGTTGATGAAATACCGTGCTTATAGGCTTTGTATGAAAGTTGGTATACCTCATTTTTTAACTCTTTTAGTTGTTTACGATACTCGTCCTTGCTGAGGCTTTGTGTTAAATCAACTTTATCAAGAGCTGTGCTAATGTTTGAGTTTTGTTCTTTTTCTTCTGCTTGCTGTGTTTTTTGGGCTGTAACCTTAGTAGCAATTGCATTTTCTAATCTTTCAATAAGTGCCCGCACCACAGAAATTAATTTGTAATCATTGTCGTAAGCATCAATGGTATACCAAGGTGCAAAGTCTCTATCGGTCATGGTAATGGTTTTGGAGACGGTACTAATAAGGTTTGAATAATGCTTTTCGCTCTGCTTATCATAAGGAGTAAAACGACTTTGCCCTTGTTCTTTAAGGCGAGTTTTACGTCTTTTATTATGTTCTTTTTCGGTTAAGTGTAGCCAAAACTTTGCAATGGCATAATTATTATCCGCAAGGGTGCGTTCAAGCTCCACACGTTTATGCATGGTTTTGTATAAATCTGCCTCAGAAATTTGCCCATAGGAAGCTTTGCGTAAGTCTTTATCATACCAGCCACCAAAGAATATACCAAACTCACCATATCCAGGTAGGCGTACCCAGTATTTCCAAGAATCAGGGCGTGCTCTTTCTTCATCGGTACTACGCCAAAAAGTTCTATTACTAATTTTTTTTGCATCAAGCCATGATGAAAGAGTATTTACTATGGAGCCACGCCCAGAGCCATCAACCCCTAATATGGTTACTAATACCGCAATCTTATGTTTTTCACACTCTTGTTGAAGCTGGAAAAGTTTGATGCGCAATTCATTTTCCAGCTCTTTATATTCTTTTTTGCTAAATTTTTGTCCCAAAATCATAGTGTCAAACATATTATTACCTCTGTATTAGTTTGTTATTCCATAGCCTTGGCAAAGCGATTCCGTAGAGCTAGTAATTTATTTTTGGCATCATCCATTTCAGTTAGGCGATCTCTTTCTCTTTGCACTACTTCTGCTGGTGCGCGTTCCACAAAACTTTCATTGGATAGCTTGTGTGAAGTGCTAAGCAAATCCTTATCTAGTTTTGCAATTTCTTTATCAAGCCTTGCTAATTCACCTTTAAGGTCCACTGCACCAGAAAGCGGTACTATAATTTGACAACCCTGCACCACTTGTGAGGCCGATGCTGTTGGTACTTGGGTGTTTGAATTAATGTCTAATTCAGTTAGTCGAGCCAAGGTGCATATCATTGCATGGCCAGCTTCTACTAGCTCAGCCTGACTTTTATCAGATGTGTGGAGCATGGCATTAAGCTTTAGGGATGGGCTTATATTAAGCTCAGCTCTAATGGTTCGCACGGCAACAATAATTTCTTGGATAAATTCCATATTTGCAGCTTGGTCATCTTTAATACAAGTTTCACGTGGGCTAGGGTAGAGCTCAAGGGCAAGGTCTTGGCCGGCACCACCAGGTAGGGCCTGCCAAATTTCTGCGGTAACAAAGGGCATAATGGGATGCAAAAGTATGAGCATTTCTCGAAGTACTGTCCATAAAACATATTGAGCTGAGCCTTTGCGCTCCTCATCTTGCATATCTGCTTTGATAAGCTCAAGGTAACAATCGCAAAATTCACCCCAAAGGAATTTGTATCCGCATTGGGCCGCATCATTAAAGCGATATTCCTGCAAGGCTTTATCCATATCAGCCTTAAAAATTTCTAGACGATGCAATATCCATTGATGATGTAAACCTTGCACTTGGTCTAAAGGCACTGATTTTGGCGTATGCTCTGGCAAATTCATAAGGGCAAAGCGTGCGGCATTCCAAAGTTTATTAACAAAGTGGCGATATCCCTCAATGCGATCTTCTGCTAAGCGAATATCACGCCCCATGGCTGCAAAAGACGTTAGCGTAAAGCGCATGGCATCGCAGCCATATTTATCAATCATTTCCAGTGGATTAATGGAATTGCCTAATGACTTTGACATTTTACGTCCTTGGGCGTCACGCACCAAGGCATGCAAATATACATGATGGAAGGGGATTTTATCCATAAAATGTAAACCCATCATCATCATGCGCGCCACCCAGAAGAAAAGAATATCAAAACCTGTAACAAGGACGGCTGTTGGATAAAATGTTTCAATATCGCGAGTTTTATCTGGCCAGCCTAGTGTTGACATGGGCCATAGGGCTGAGGAAAACCAAGTGTCAAGCACATCTTCATCTTGAATTAAGTTTCGGCTTTTACATGTATTACAAGTGATTGGATTGTCTTCTGCAACAATTAATTCTCCGCATTGTTCGCAAGTCCAAGCTGGAATACGATGGCCCCACCAAATTTGACGACTAATACACCAATCACGAATATTATCTAGCCAGTTATAATAGGTTTTTAACCATGTTTCTGGCATGATTTTGGTAAGCTCTGGCACAGCTTGGCGGGCACGTGGAGCAAGTTTGGTTGCTGCTACAAACCATTGGGTTGAAACATGGGGCTCAACTACAGTATGGCAACGATAGCATTTACCCACGGCATGATTTATATTTTCAACCTGTATTAAATCTCCGGCTGCTTCTATATCTTTTACAATTCGCTTACGGCATTCTTCTTTGCCAATGCCTACATATGGGCCAGCCACTTCTGTCATAATACCTTTATCATCAATGGCTTGGATAAATTCTAGCTTATGTGTTTGGCCAAGTAGCCAGTCATTATGGTCATGGCTTGGGGTAACTTTTAAAGCACCACTACCAAATTCTTTATCAACATAATTATCTGCAACAATAGGAACTTCGCGTTTAATGATGGGCACGAATACTTTTTTTCCAATAAGATGCTTATAGCGTTCATCTTCTGGATGCACACAAACAGCACTATCGCCCAAGATGGTTTCTGGACGGGTAGTTGCTATAATAATACTGTCATCAGTATCGGTTACATGGTAGCGCACATACCAAAGATTACCTTGGCTATCTTCATGTTCCACTTCGTCATCGGCAAGGGCAGTATGGCAACGATTACACCAATTAATTATATAATCGCCCTTATAGATGTACCCTTGCTTGTATAAATCTACAAACACCTTACGCACAGCCTTAGATGGACCTTCATCCATGGTAAAGCTTAGGCGTGACCAATCAACAGACGCTCCAAGCTTGCGAATTTGATCAAGAATACGATGGCCGTAATCTTCGCGCCATTCCCATACTTTTTCAATGAAGGCTTCACGTCCAAGGTCATCGCGTTTTATGTTTTGGCTAGCTAGGGAGCGTTCCACCACATTTTGTGTGGCAATGCCGGCATGATCTGTGCCTGGAATCCAAACTACCTTCTTACCCTTTTGTCTAGCATGACGGCATAAAACATCTATAAGTGTTATATTAAGTGCATGTCCAATATGTAGCATTCCGGTTACATTGGGTGGTGGAATAACAATAGCATAGGGCTCAGCTTGAGCATCCATGTTAGGGGTAAATGTTGAATTTGTTTCCCAGTGCTCACACCAGCGAGCTTCTACATCATGTGGCATATAGCCTTTGGGAAGTGCGTTTTGCGACATCTTGACTTCTCCGAAAATAATGGGATAATTAGGACGAGAGTATCGACCTATGAAACCAGTTATATATATACTTTGGGACGCATCGCATATTTGGGGGCTTATGGCCTTACATACGTTACAGGCAATGCGTGTTCCTTATACACTTATTACAGCAAAAGACATAACCCACGGACTACTTTTACGCAAGCCACCAGCTATGCTTCTCGTACCCGGCGGCACAGCCAGTATTAAGTCCAAAGCCCTTGGTGTAAAAGGGCGTGCGGCCATATGTGATTATGTGGCGGCTGGAGGAAAATATTTTGGTTTTTGTGGTGGTGCAGGTCTTGGACTATCAGATAAGGATGGTTTGGGTCTTTGTCCGTGGAAGCGTGCATCATATCCAAATCGAATTTATCACTTAGTATCAGGCCATGTAATTTCAAAGCTATTGGTGCATGAACTAACTACCACTAAGCTTGGGGATAGTGCTTCATTGCCGGTATGGTGGCCTGGCTTTTTTGAGGCAGACTATACTAAGGATGTTAATGTACTAGCAACATATACGCATCCAGATGTGGATCTTTGTCTTGCAGATATTGTCTTAGATACTTTACCAAAGCATATGCAAGAACATTGGCAAGAGCTTTATGGCGTAAATATTAGTGTAGATTTTATATATGAGCATCCTTGTGTTGTTTGTGGTGATTATGGCAAAGGGCAATATGTGCTCTCCTATGCTCACTTAGAAACACCAGATTCCAAAGACGCCAATACACTTATGGCTCACATAATTCGCACCTTAACTGGAATTGATGTTGTAAATGAGCTTAGCCCAAAATGGGACTTAGCATGCATGCCTAGGTTACTTGAGCAAAATGAACTTACTATGCCTTTGTATGAAGCTTTTGAATTGATAAATAATCTTATGACTTTAGGTTGCAATCATCGTTTGCTTTTTATGCGTAATACTTGGCTACATGGCTGGCGTATGGGTATACCTGGTGGGGCTTTGAATAATTTATATACAAGTCTTGCAACCATTATCAGCCTGCCCTTAAATGAGCCTGCAAAAAAGTTTTGGCAAGAGAAGCGTGAACAATTTACCAAAAATATGCATACCTTTTGGCAAGCTGCCGAAGGTTATTTATTGGCAGAACGCTTAGCAACTACATTATCTCATCAACTACCAGGAGTTATTAACAAACACATGTTAAGTGAACAAAGGCAAATGCTCTTTGGTAAGCCCATGCATGCCGGTGGTTTGTATCAAGAAATTTTAGACGTGGCCGACGAACTCATTTTTTTGTTGGGCCAAAATTCATAACTTTATCCTTACCTAAATCTCCCGTCATTCTTCTGACAAAAGTTCGCTATGTCCGCAAAATATAATGCTTGGCATCATCTTTGCTGATACGAAGTGAGTATTTTTTTTATTTGGATTTTGCGATGTCTGCACTATGGGCAGATGTCTGATTTTTAGGAGGATAATATGTCCGTATATAGCACATTAACTAGTTCATCGTCCTTTATGGGATATAACAGTGATGGTAATCAATTGCGCAAACCCATAACTCCGCCCACAGCAGCGGATATGAAAAGCAATGCATCGCCCTTTGCGTCCATTTTTGCAGAACAAAAAAAAACCAGTGCCAGTGCTAATGCCTCAGGTGTGAGTAATAGTTTTAGTAAGCAATTAATCATGCCGCCTAAAGCTCAGGACAGTTCTAGAGAAGTTGTAGCACGTGCTAATACCATAGCCAAGGTTGATATGGATAAGCAACGCATGCAGGCCCTTGAGCAATTAGGTCAAAATATTAAAAGTAGCGATAGCCTCCTAGATGTAGCTAGAAATGATGTAACCATGCGTAATTTGCGCTCTGCCATAGGTAGTTTTGGATTAAAAGCTCCAGTAATGCCAATGGAAAATTCTATTAAGTCTGGTGCATTGCAACAAGCTCAGCGCAATATGCGTCTTGATACTAGTGTACCTAATCAAGAAAAATCCATACCACTTCAACCACAGGCCAAGGCTCAAGTAGTAGAGTCTTTAGAGCTTGGTAAGCTTTCATCTCAATTTGAATCAGGCAAGGATGGTATTGCAGCCATTGGTTATGATCGTGTGGGGGGAACTTCCTATGGCAAATACCAAATTGCTTCACGAGTAGGTAGTATGGATAAATTTTTAACTTTTCTTGATACCGCTGCTCCGGATATGGCAGAGCAATTGCGAGATGCTGGACCTGCCAATACTGGTGGGCGCAAGGGTGGTATGCCCAATATGTGGCGTCAGCTAGCAGAAGAACAGCCAGATCGTTTTGAAGCATTGCAAGATAAGTTTATTTATGAAAGTCATTATAAGCCAGCTCTTGCAGCCATATCTGCCGAAACTCCCATGAATGAAGATAAAATTTCCTCAGTTATGCAAGAGGTACTTTGGAGCACAGCGGTGCAGCATGGTCCTAAGGGCGCTGCACGCATATTTAATCGTGCCACCGCAAAAGCCGGAGATCAGGAAGATAAAAATTATGATCAGCGCGTAATTAATAATATTTATGCCATACGCGCCGAGCAATTTGGATCATCTACAGAAGCTGTGCAAAATGCTGTGCGTAATAGAATGCATAGGGAAAAAAACTTAGCACTTAATATGTTACGTGAAAATGCCAGTGGTGTGGCTTAAGTTTTTGATGGTTGGTTATGAACATTGTTATTATAAATCTCACGCGCTTTGGTGATTTATTACAATTGCAACCAGCCATCTTAGGCCTTGAAGCAAAGGGGCATAAAATATGTCTTATTTGCTTGCGTAATTTTCTAGGAGCAACCAATTTAATTGGTGGACTTAGTCACGTTATTGCCTTGCCTGGCAGTGAAATTTTGCACGGGCTTGATAATGATTGGCGCCTCGCTCTAAATGATGTGGAAAATATCATTCAAAACCTTGAACAAAATTTTCCTCCACAAATGATCATTAACACCACATCAACTCTAGGTGCACGCTTGCTTGCAAAGCGTATAGCCACAATACCACAAAATAATATGCTGCCCATATGGGGCTTTGGCCTAGATAATTTTGGCTTTGGTGTTAGTGGGGATATGTGGACTACATTTTTACAAGGAGCAAGTGCCGAAAGGCTTAATTGTCCATTTAATTTAGTGGATATGTTTAGAGCTGTTTGTGATGTGTCTAAGGATGCGGTTTTATGGGGCTTAGAAGAACCAAGCGAACAAATAAAGGCCCAAAGCTTGCAACTTATAAGTAAGGATTTACCAAACAATGCTCAAGGCTTTGTTGCTTTCCAGTTGGGAGCAAGTAATCCAAAAAGGCAGTGGCCTGTAGAACATTTTGCACAACTAGGTGCGCGAATTTGGCAAGAGCAAGGTCTTTGCCCTGTATTACTTGGTAGTCAATCAGAAGATTATCTTGCTAAATCATATGCAAGCTTGGCCCAAGGTTTTCCATTTATCAATGCCATAGGGTCCACAGATATTTTGCATTTAGCCGGTATTTTAAGTCATTGTAAAATGCTAGTTACCAACGATACAGGCACAATGCATCTTGCAGCAGGGCTTAAAATTCCTACATTGGCAATCTTTTTAGCTACTGCTCAAGCTTGGGATACAGGGCCATATATGCCAAATTGTTGTTGTCTTGAACCAGCGCTAGATTGTCATCCTTGCGCTTTTCATAAGCCTTGTATTTATGGTGATGAAAAACAGGCCTGTTTAAATATTATTTCTGTATCTACGGTATATAATTTAATAAAACATTATTTAGCGCAAGGAAATTGGCCAAAATTACCACAAAATGAGGCTAGAGTTTGGCGCACTACACAAGAAGAGGATGGTTTTGCTTCACTTGAGGGACTATCTGGGCATGAGCAAGAAGAGCGAAGCCACTGGCTTTTGCTACAGCGTTATTTCTATCGTCGTATTCTTGACAAGACAGAACAATCAAAAAGTCTAAGGCCTAATAACCAGGGCTTATCACAATCTTTGTGTTTAGAAGTAGGAACAAAGTTAAGTCAAGCGGCTGACTTATTACTTTTATTAGAAAAACAAATTCAAGTTATGCAAAAATTACCCACTAGTCAGGCTGGTGAGCGTGTACTTTTAAGTTCTAACACACTATATAATACATTGAAAGAAAGCCAATATTTACAAGCATTAGCGCATCTTTGGGCCACATTGTCTCAAGAACAAGGTGGGGATTTAGAAAGCTTTGTAAGCCTAACCCAAACCTTACGAGTGGTTTTGCTTGAATGGCGGGATGTTTTGGTAAAAGACTGATACTATTAGTAATATTTTTTCAACACACTGTTTTGCATAAATGGCATAAAAATTGCTTGTGCTTTAGAGTAGGTCAAAAAAAATGCAAAAATTTCCGGTGGGGAAATAGAACATAACGCTACAAGCGTACGTAAAAACTTTTAGGAGGGATTTATGATTATCATTGATGGACGTCAAACAGAAATGCAAGTGGCAAACTTTAGCAATTTGGAAGAAATTCTTGTTAATTTACTTGAAAATTCAAATTTAGAAAATAGGGTTGTTACTGACGTAATAGTAAATAAAGAACAGTTTTCAGAGATTTATCCACATCAAGCTGAAGACATTGATAGTGACTCTATTGAAAGTGTTGAAGTTCGTTCCATGCCAGTGGGCGAAATGGCAGTAAGCATTTCTCTTGAAATGTATAAAGTTACTCAAATGCTAAGCAGCGGTGCCAAAGAAGTGGCTCGGCTCTTCCGTCAAGCCGATGATGCAGAAGCTTTGGAACTTTTCCAAGATTTGCTTGATGTTACTCGTGATTTCATGGGTATGATTAATGCCTTGCGCACAGAATTTAGTCTTGAAAAAAGCAATGACTTTACTGCTAGCACAGAAAAACTAACTTCTCTCCTTGCTGAAATGGGTGAAGTTTTGGAAAATGAGGATTGGGTATTATTAGCCGACTTACTAGAATATGAATTTATACCTGTATGCGATGATTGGACCAAGGTAATTCAAATTCTACGTGAAGATATCCGTCAGATTGTACAACAATAAAAAACTTATTTTACTTGCCTAAGGAGGCAAAAATTATGCAAACAGCAGCAAACTATATAGATCAAGCCCTAGCTTTAGGAGCACAAGAACTACTCGCTCTAGAAAATGGTGATGTAGACGGTGCTATGGAAATTGCAGGGCAACGCTCATGGGTGTTGTCGCAGGCCTGGGAAGCTCGCATGGGGTGTGATGAAGCTGCTTATAAAGAACGCTTGCACAAAGTCTATGATATGCAGACATCGCTAACTCAATTAGCACAAGAAAAACGCGAAGAACTTAGATTAAGCTTAGTAAGTTCACGCAAAGAAGAACGCAGACTTGTAGGTTACCGTCAAGCCTTAACGCATGCAGTTTAATGGCATAAAAAACTAGCAAAAAACCCTCCACTTCTTCATATAGTGGAGGGTTTTTTATGTTAATTTTAACCTAATATTATTTTTTCATGAGCTTCCAAGTAGTTTTAATGACGGTTGCAGCCTCATTTAAGCCAGGAAAGCTTGAAAACATTTGTGATTCTAAATCATCAGAATTCATAAGCGGTATCACTCCTTCACGCTCCTGTCGTTTTACATAATCATCTTGCATGAGTGAGGGCTTACCTGGTATGTCGTCTAATATGCTTTCATCATCGGCATATTCGTCAGCAATTTTATACTTAGCTAAGTCAGGGTCAGGCAAATCGTCAAGTACCGGATTAATAACAGGATTTGGCACAGGCTCAATAGCCGCCGCAGCTTTTAGTTGCTTGCGGGCCTTTTGTTCCAACTTAGCCTTGGCTTCACGAGCTTTATTAACACTGTTTTGATGAGTTACAAAGGCTTGGTGAAGATGTTCATCTAAGCTTTTAACAATATCTTTTAAGGCTGGGTCGTTGAAAAACTGTTTGACTTTTTGCAAGGTATAGGGCGGATTTTCTGTATAAAGACATGCCTTAGCAATGTGGTTGGCAATATTTTCATGCTTACTTAAGTCAAGTCCAGCAATTAATGTTGTTGCAGCATCGGCATACTTACCTGCACGAATTAAACTTTGCATAGTGCGTATGAAAGGGCTTGGAGTTTTTTGCATGGTTCTTAAAACATGCTTATAGGCTGAACGCGCCTTTGTCCATTTTGCTGCACGCGTAAATGTTAAGCTTGCTTCATAAAGATAATAGTGAAATTTTTCAGTGTCTTGATTGCCACGCCAAGCCGCCGCAAGGCCAAGCTCAGCATCACCCTTATACTCTGGATGTAGCATAGCTTTATTAAATGACTGTACGGCATTATCCCACTTTTTTTCAGTCATAAAACGCAAGCCCTCTTCCATATAAAATCCGGCTTTGCCTTCTTCTGTTTTACGGTTTTCAAAGCGCGATAAAGCTATGTCAAAGAGCTGACTAGGTAGATCTACTCTACGTTCTTCTTCATATAATTTACTTAATTGTATAAGTTTATCTTGTAAAACTTTTGGTGAATAAGGACGCGTTAGAGAGTCGTCAAAACCACGCAAAACGGCTTGTAAAAGTTTTTGCTCAGCTAAACTTCCCACCAAGCTTACTACAGGTAAATGCTTTAAGGCCGGATGCGAGCGAATAAGCTCTATCCATTGTACAGCAGACATATCCTCAAAGCGCGGATGGCAAAATACAATATCGATGGTCTCGTCTGTATTATCCTTTGCACTTAAAATTTTTGCAGCTTTAACACCAGAAGTTAGTACACGTACTTGCGCAAGACCAGCATCACGCAAAGCTGCACGGTCTAGGTTGGCATTACTTTCACTATCTACTAAAAGCAATGCTGTCTTAAAGGGTAGAGTAATTTTTTGCATAGTACGTGGCGTGTTTGAGCGGATAAAAGTTTTTGTTGGTGCTTTTACTTGTGGCACCATAGGGGTATCTTGCTCAATTTTTTCTGCCAATAGCTTAGCATAACTTGCTCCTGGATATTGTGCAAGTGGGGCAAAAATTCCGCCAAAATGTGAGGACTTGGCTGAACTATTAGGGCTTAACGCTTTTTGCATACTATACCTTGGTTTTTGTGGCATTATATAAAATATTATGATTTTAATGCCGAAGCAAAAAGAAATTGTTTGGCTGGTGATGTTTTGTGTATGGATGAATATTCACCAACAGCACGCGCATTAGACAAATATTCCATGCCGCAATAGCTACAACAATAAGCGTTTTCGTGCAAATGAAGGCGAAAGAGTGTTCCGTCACGCTCATAGCAGGTGGGACAAAATGGACCTTGTGTAAGCGATTCCATTTTTATCCAGTAAAATTGTTCATCAAAGTATAATGACTTGGAAAGAAAGATTATGTCTTCAAGTTCTTGTACTCGTTCTTTAAGATTGCCCGTTTCATCTTGCAAAGCTATATAGCGAGCTTGCAGCTCCATAAGTACTTGTAAACCTTCTGCAGTTTTGCCTTGCCGAAAAAAGTGCTGTATTTTTTGAAAGCAATAATAATCTAGCATATACTTACCCCATATTATAATACTGTATTTGCAGACACTATTTTATAAAAGACAAATAGCGATTGCTAAATACTCTTATGTAGCACATCGTCAAATATAGAACTTTCTTTAGATATGAAATTTAATTAAAATGAAATGCTTTTTGACAATATTTTAATATAATTGGATAATTTTTTTAGAAAAAATCTTAACAATTTGTAATGACAAGAATATTTTTTTTACAAATTACTTAGCAGAGGTTTTTTTTACAGTGTTTTTCCAGCTTTTTTTGGGGCAAAATGCTTGCATTTCGCATTGCTGACACAGAGGTTTTTTGGCATCGCAAACGTGACGCCCAAACCAAACCAAACGATGATTTAATAAACCCCATTGATCTTTAGGAAATAATTGCATTAAATCCTTTTCCACCACTAGTACATCCTTGCTCTTGGTTAATCCTAAGCGAAAAGCGATGCGCCCTACATGGGTGTCAATGGCAATGCCTTCATTAATACCAAAGCAACTCCATAAAACTACATTGGCCGTTTTGCGTGCAACCCCTGGTAGGGTAATAAGCTCTTGTAATGATTTTGGAACTTCTCCGTTGTATTCTTGAGTTATGCGTTTAGCTGAGGCTATAATATTTTTTGCCTTGTTGCGGAAAAACCCTGTGGAGCGTATGACATTTTCAACTTCTTCAAGTGTGGCCTTAGCAAGGCTTTTGGCATCTGGCCATTTAGCAAAAAGATTTGGAGTTACAAGGTTTACTCTAGCATCGGTACATTGAGCTGAGAGTATTACAGCCACTAGGAGTTGCCATGGGCTAGAGGCTATGAGATGGGTGTCAGGTATAGGATATTTTTGAGCAAGACTTGCTTGGACAAGGGCCGCTCTTTTTTGTAAAATACTCATACCTTGTACATGCCACAAGAGTATAAAACGCGCAAGCTCATATATCAAAATGTTTTGCATGCGCTTAGGAGTATACTATGTTATTTGTATATGTTACTACTGCCAATATGGATGAGGCAAAGAGTATTGCTGCCTATATAGTTGAGCAACGCCTAGCATCTTGTGCAAATATTTTTCCTGAGATGCACTCCATATATCATTGGCAAGGTAAGATTGAAAATGCCACAGAGTGCGTGTGCATTTTTAAGACAAGGCAAGAAAATTATTCTGCACTACAAGCAGCCATTATGGAAAAACATAGTTATGAAACTCCATGTATTGTGGCCTTACCTGTGGCTGATGCTGCTCCTGCTTTTGCAAGCTGGGTGCATAAGGAAAGTACAAAATTATAAAATATGTTGAGGGTGTAAAATATGAGTAAGGTAATAGTTATTGCAAAAATAGTAGTTAAAGAAGATAGTATTGAGTTTGTTAAATCAGAAATGCTTAAACTACTTGCACCAACGCGTGCTGAAACTGGTTGTATTAAATATTTATTAAATCAGGATAATAGTGATAAAAAAATATTTATTTTTTATGAAGAGTGGGAAACGCGACAATTGTTGCAAGACCATTCCAACAGTGCGCATCTTGCACATTTTATGAGCATAGCTAAAGAACATATTGAAAGCAGTCAAATACATGAAATGACATGCATTGGCTAAGTAGGTTGTTATATGAAAAACCAAGTAAAGCCAGCAATATTTTTGGATCGTGATGGTACAATAAACAAAGATATAGGCTATTTGCACGAAATAAAACAATGGCAATGGCTACCCTTAGCAAAGCAAGCCTTAGTAAGTCTTTATCAATGTGGATTTAGTTTAATAGTTATTAGTAATCAATCTGGTATTGCGAGGGGATTTTATGACCATGATGATGTAACAAATTTACATAATTGGGTTAATGAACAATTGAACCCACTGGGCTGTAAAATATCAGCCTTTTACTACTGTCCTCATCATCCAGACATAAATGGCCCTTGTTCTTGTCGTAAACCTGCACCAAATATGATTTTACAAGCAGCCAAAGATTTAAATATTGACTTACAACATTCGTGGATGATTGGCGATAAAGCTATTGATGTGCAGGCAGGGCAAGGTGCAGGGTGCAAAACCATTTGGCTAACCACAGACATTGAACAAGCTGCAAAATATCATACAATACATGCAAAAGATTTAGCACAAGCTGTTAAATTTATAATAAATTAATTGTTTTTAATGACTTAACATTTTGGCTAGACATTAATGTTCTAAACCTAGTAGTGCAGCCTCAAAAACTCCTTCTGCTAGGGTTGGGTGAGCATGGATGGTATTTACAATATGGTGTAAATTGGCGCCCATTTGCATTGCCAGTGTTATTTCTGCAATTAAGTCAGTGGCGTGTGCACCAGCAATATGTGCCCCTAGTATCTTTTGGTCTTGCTTTCTAATAATAAGCTTAATAAATCCTGGCAATTCTCCCATAGCATGAGCCTTGCCAAGCTCACGCATTTGTAGGGTTGGGCAAAATATTTCTTCGCCAAGCTCCTTAGCTTGCTCTTCGCTAAGCCCAACGCAACCAACTTCTGGGGAAGTGAAAATGGCTGAGGGTACGGCTGAGTAGTCCATTATGGCCTTGCTGTTATCCTTATTAAGAATATGTTTTATAGCACAAAGTCCTTCGGCAGCTGCTACGTGCGCAAGCATAACTCTTGTTGGGCCAAGTATATCACCAATGGCGTATATATTGGGTATGTTAGTTTGCATGCTATCATTTACTTCAATCCAGCCACGATTATCGGTTTTTATGCCTAGTTCATCAAGGTTAAGTTTGGCTGTTTGAGGTGTTCGACCTACAGTGACTAAAACCATATCAGTTTGGATTGCTTTTTCTGTGCTTTGATTGGCATTTGGATTTTGGATAAATGGTGATGGCCCAAGGGTTGCGTGTACTTGCCCTTGTTCAATAGTAGCGTCTTTTAAGGTGCGGCCAAGCTCACATATAATACCGTGTTTTTTCATTTCACGTTGCAAAAGCTTGCTGATTTCTTGATCAACCGATGGTATGGGCAATATTCGCTCAAGCCCTTCAACTACAGTAACTTTTGAGCCAAGGCTATTAAAAATGAAAGCCATTTCACTTCCAATTACTCCACCACCAACAATACAAAGATTATCAGGAATGTGCGAAAGCTCTAATGCATCATCGCTATTGATGATATGCTTGTGGTCAAATTTGAGTCCAGGTAACTCTAGTATGCCTGTACCGGTGGCGATAATAATAATATCGCTTTCAATATCTTGACTT
The DNA here is from genome assembly GCA_964371195.1 of uncultured Desulfovibrionaceae bacterium. GTDB lineage: Bacteria > Desulfobacterota > Desulfovibrionia > Desulfovibrionales > Desulfovibrionaceae > CAYJAD01. Next base: position 19,600 of record CAYJLD010000021.1, read on the forward strand.
TGTCCTTCATTGTTATGAACACGCACAAGTGAGGGTGAGACAATTTCACCCATACCTGTGAGGATGTTAATTTTTAGTTTGGCACATGTTTTTTCAAGACCAGTACGTAAGATACGAATGACGTTATTCTTACGCGCAATGATTTTGTCCATGTTTGCACTGGGACTACCGCTAATATCTATTCCAAATGTCTCAAGGTTTTTAGCAAGTTCTAAGGTGTCAGAAGAGGTTTTGATAGTTTTGGTAGGTATACAGCCATAGTTTAGACAAGTACCGCCAAGATGTTTTTTTTCAATAATGCTAACCTTAAGTCCAGCACGTGCTGCAGCAAATGCTGCGGTATAGCCACCCGGGCCACCTCCAATAATAGTAAGGCGTGATGACATATATATCTCCTATGGGGATTATAATTTTATTTCTTCTATATTTTCAGAATCTTCAGTTTCATGTTCAGCATGTAAAATCCAGTGCATTAATGGTGGCACTCGATCAGTATCAGTGGCCGGATACCACTTAATGGTGTCACTGCGCTTAAATATTTGCTGCCAATGTGTAAAAGAAAAGAGTGCATCAAGGCATTCACGATCCAAGCAAGGAGCAAAGCCAGTACAAATACCTTTAAGCCAGAGCAAAATTTTACCACCTTGTTCTTGATGGGTGTTAATGGCAAGTAGCATACATATTTGATGCCCTTTTTTTAGTGAATGTTCCATTTCGTCTAGCGTATCGCGTAAAAAGCGAAGGCGTATATTGCTTGCTGAAATACTTACAGTCAAAAAATCACTATTGCCAGGTTTATAGATAGCTTGAGGTGGCCCAAGCGCTGTAACACTTTGTGGCAAAATAGTATTTGGTTGATTGTAAAACCAGACGGATGACAGAGCAATCATTTCCGGTGTTGGTTCAATGCGCACAGTATCCTTGGCTTTGGAGTCACTAAGTATACTTGGGCGCATGATTTCCATAACCGTATGACCTCTTTTTTGATGTATGCTACATACAAAGGAAGCAAAGTGATATAGGGTGCACGTATCTTTTTGACTAATTTGAATGTATACATCAACTGGTGCGCCGTCCCAGCCTGTAGCAATACCGTCGGCATGTAAATCAAGATAAATGTTAGGAACATTGTCATCACGACAACTCCCATCATTAGGATTTTGGTCATCGGGTATGCGAGAATAGCCTTGCAAATGTCTATGGATAAGCCCTGAACGGGTACAAATTAGGTCAAAGCGAATTTCTTGTTCAGCAGCACGAAGCAAGATGGAGTCAATAAAGGCAGCATCATCAAGAGACATTAATAGAGGTTCTGATTTGATTTTTCTGATTTTTGATACAACATAAACTAATATTAGTGCTACAGCGACAATGATAGCCAAAATTTTGGTGATTTCTACTGTGGGTTTTGAAGTGGGAGCCCAAAAAGATAGAGCAGCCATGGCATAATGGTTGGATGTAAATTCATACTTGTACTTTGAAGCCCAAGAAATAAAAGAGCGAAAATGTTTCATGATTTACCTGTAATGCCCGTAAGTTATCTATATGTTAAATGTGATTATATCTTAAAAAACATTATGTATTTTTACCTATTTAAAGTTTATTTAGTTTTATACATTCGATTTATATAAAATTTTTTGCATCAAGGCAAGATAATTTCAAGTAAAATAAGGTAACTTCATTTATACTAGGCATGATAATTTTCAGACATTAGTTATTTTTTTAATATTGCAAAGCGATTTGTATTTTTTTGTTTTAAGTACTAGCTAGTTATAATGAGTTTATTTATAAAGTCTTGACAGTTGGGCTTCTGGTATTTAAAAGTAAGAAAGTAAAGGAGCAATCTATGTCACATAAAAAACCGCATGATAAATATAAACAAGCTGCCAATCAGGAAAATTTTGACGATAATGACTTGGCAGATATAACTTTTGATATAGAAGACATGGGCTTAGCTGGAATAGTTCCGCCTGCCCCGCCTGAGAATCTTAATGAATTGTGTCTTGAGCATATCTGTCCTAATTGCCCTCAAAAAGTAGAGGCTGAACAGCTACGTTTGCGTTCATTGGCTGAGATGGAAAATTTTAAGAAAAGGCTTGCACGCGAGCATGAAGACCAATTAACCTATGCAGCCGAAAGAGTGCTTGCAGACCTTTTGCCAAGTATTGATAACCTTGACTTAGCTTTGCAATATGGCAGCAAGGACGAGGCTTGTAAGGATATGTTAATGGGTGTTGATATGACGCATAAGTTATTGCTAGAAGCCATTAAAAAGCATGGACTTGAACCCATTGGCAGCGTTGGTGAGCTTTTTACTCCAGAATTACATGAGGCTCTTTCTTTTGAAATTCGTGATGATATGGAGCCAGGTCTTATAAGTACGGTTATGCAACGCGGTTACAAATTGAAGGAAAGATTGCTTCGTCCGGCTAAGGTTTGTATTAGTAAAAATAGTGAGTGATGATACATTGTTTTTTTGTCAAAACTCTGACTGAAAATATGAACTTTACAGTTCTCTGTTAATTAATCTGTTGAAATTGTATAAAAAATATATGTTGGCAACCTTCTTGCATTGAAGTAATCAATACACAAGGAGGTTGCCATGCTTTTTTTGCTCGGCGAAAACGGAAAAAAGAAACGTAAGACAGATAAGGACCATACCCCTAGTGCTGTGAATGCAAAAGTTAAAGAGATTTTTCTTGCAGGACGCTTTCCAGTGGTCACAACCGATCAGATTGAAGGGCGTAGTATTATGAAGGTGTTGGGTTTAGTATGTTGTCGAGGTTATGATTCAGAAGAGGCATTTTTTGGCATGGCAGCTCGAGCCATCAATAAGGGGGCGCAGGCCATTGTGGGCTACACAGAAAATGTGGCCTTTCATCCTGATGGTAGTAAATATTTTTCCTGCTTTGGTACAGCAGTGATGTTTGAATACAATCCGCATGATAAAACAAACATCCCACTTATGTTACAAAATAATAATCGTATGTCACAGCATGATGCTATTTAATAGTTATTAATCCTTCCAAAAGTTAAGTTGCGAACAAGTAAATCCACCAGATAGGCTGGTGGATTTACTGAGTGCTGACAAAGTCAGCACGACCGATAAATCAAGAGTAGGCGCAATTTACTTGCGCCGTTAAGCGATTGATTTTCGTGCCTTACCGCCAAGTAAGCTTTGCTTGCTTAGGCGGCACAAACGCCCGTAAGGGGGGTTGTCATTAGTCTATAAATCCACCAGATAGGCTGGTGGATTTATTTGTTGCGATAACTTTATTCTACGTTAGTTATTTCTTCAGCAGGGGTTTGTTCTGGTTTACCCTGTAATACATTTTGGCTTCCTAAGATGACTTCTGGCACAACTTCTGGCTGAGCTAGAGTTGTGGTATCGCCAATGTCATCATAAATACCTGCTGCAATTTTGCGTAACATGCGCCTTATAATTTTGCCGGAGCAAGTTTTTGGTAAATTTGCTACAAATTGAATAATTTCTGGTGTTGCTAGGGGACCAATATCTCGGCGTACAGTGTCGCGTAGTTCTTTTCTTAAATCTTCTGACCAGGGCACGTCGTCGCGCAGCATAACATATGCATAAATAGCCTCTCCTTTAAGAGAGTGTGGCATGCCTACAACGGCTGCTTCAGCAACATTTTTATGTGCAACCAAGGCAGATTCAATTTCCGAGGTTGATAACCTATGTCCAGATACGTTAATAGAATCGTCAATACGGCCTAAAATCCAGAAATATCCTTCTTCGTCAATGCGTGCTCCATCTCCAGATTGATAACCATTGAAACGCTCAAAATAAGATAGGTACTTTTGATGATTACCAAAAACCCCTTGCATCATACCAGGCCACGGCTTACGAATAATTAAGTGTCCACCACGCCCGTCGCTATCAGGATCGCTACCATCTCCATCCATGACCACAGCATCAATTCCTGGAAGGGGGAAAGCAGCAGATCCTGGTTTTAGCTTGGTAACATAGGGTAGGGCTGCAATCATAGCCCCACCGGTTTCGGTTTGCCACCATGTATCAATTACTGGTAGTTCGTCATGGCCTATGTTGCTTCTGTACCACATCCAAGCTTCAGGATTAATGGGTTCACCAACCGAGCCAAGAATACGTAGCGATGATAAATCGTAACGTTCAGTCCAGGCTTCACCTACGCGCATAAGAGAGCGAATAACTGTAGGGGCTGTGTAGAAAATATTTATGCGAAATTTTTCTACAATACTCCAATACCTATCAGGTGTAGGCCAGTTTGGAACACCTTCAAACATAACAGTTGTAGCTCCTAAAGCAAGGGGACCATAGACCATGTAGGTATGTCCGGTTATCCAGCCAACGTCAGCAGTACACCAATATACATCGTCATCGCGTAAGTCAAAAACCCATTGTGTGGTATGGGCTGCATACGTCAAATATCCGCCAGTGGCATGCATAACCCCAGTGGGCTTTCCTGTGCTCCCACTGGTATGGAGTAAGAAAAGGGTGTCATTAGCATCCATAGATTCGCATGGGAAGTCTGCATCAAGGGTAAAGTCATCTAAGAGGTCATGCCACCATATGTCGCGTCTGCGATCCATACTTACTTCTTGGTTAGCTCGATTTACAACCACCACATGGGCCACTGAAGGACATTTTTGTAGGATAGGGTCAAGATTTGCCTTAAGTGGTTTTGGTTTGCCAGCGCGCATTACCGCATCTGCTGTAATAACAACCTTAGCTTTAGAGTCTTGAATACGCCCAAGCACACCACCTTCGGCATATCCAGAAAAAATTGTGGTATGAATGGCCCCAATACGCGCACAAGCAAGCATAGCAATTATTAACTCAGGAATCATCGGCATATACAGAGCAACTCTATCACCCTTACGTACGCGTAAAGAACTTAGGGCATGGGCTATGCGACAAACTTCTGTATAGAGCATTTGATAGGTATAACACCTAACCTCACTTTCACGCTCACCTTGCCAAATGAGAGCAGCTTTATTGCGTCTACCACTAATTAAATGTCTATCAATACAGTTAAATGCGGCATTTAACTTTCCACCACTAAACCATTCATATTTGTGCTGGGTATAATCTGCATTAAGTACCTTATCCCAAGGCTTAAACCAATGAAGGAGCTGTTCTGCCCTGTTGCCCCAAAAAGCATCTGGGTCCTCAAGAGCCTTTTTGCATATGGCGTTGTACTCTTCTTGAGTGCGTACCCATGCAGTGGCTTTACCATGCATGGGGGGAGTGTAGCTACGTTGTTCATTTAATAATGTGGTTATGTGCTCCTGTGTCATTGACCTAAATCCTCCTGAAAAATTGGCGTGCGGTAATTTAATACTTATATGTTAAAATGAATGTATAAAGTTTTAACTATAAATTAAAAGACCCCTAGTATTTCAAAACTACATGGATAAAAATGTCACGTCAAGGGCAAAAAACTTGTTTGAGAGAACAAACAAGTTTTGCCCTTGACTAGGTGTTGACGA
>CAYJLD010000021.1:25189-32799 GCA_964371195.1 uncultured Desulfovibrionaceae bacterium
GAACAAACAAGTTTTGCCCTTGACTAGGTGTTGACGAAGTCAGCACAAGCTAAAATCACGAGCAGGGTTTGCTTTGCAGACCCGTGAAGCCTGACCCGAAGGGCGGTGTAGGCGTTTTTGTTAGGTGAAGTATAACGAGCCTAACAAAAATCAAGGGTGAGCGAGTGATTTTTGTAATTAGGAAAAAATCCAAAAAACTTGTTTGAGAGAACAAACAAGTTTTGCCCTTGACTAGGTGTTGACGAAGTCAGCACAAGCTAAAACAATAAACAAATTTAACTTAAATAAAGTGATGGTTTAACACTAAGTAAGGCATGTAAAAGGAAGTAGTTAAACAGGTTTGAAGTGTAGTATTGACTTAAGCATATTCATATGCTGCTAGAAATTTTGAAGATGCAAGATTTATACACAGTTATTGGGGTATAGGGGAGACTTATAGGCTGGCTAAGGAACCACCAGCTAGCTGGTGGTTCCTTAGTAAATTAATATGCGTGTTCGTCGTCCAAATCTTCTTTGGTGACTTTGCCACCAAAGACCACATACATCCAAGCTTGATAAGCAAGTACAATGGGTACACAAACAAGAGCAACGCCCAGCATGATTTTAAGGGTTAGTGGGCTTGAGGCTGCATTAAAGGCTGTAACGCTCCATTCTGGATTCAGGCTTGAGATAACAATTCCTGGGAACATGCCAAGCACACCAAAGAAGGTTACACCAAGAATGAATACACCACTTGAAGCCCATGCTAAAACTAGTTTCCCAGCTTTAAGCATGTAGAGCACACCAACTAAGCCTACAACAGCAATGAGCGGAGCCACAAATAAGAAGGGCATATCTAAATAGTTGTTGAACAGTTTAGTATATACAGCGGTTAAGCCAAGGAAGGCTAGAAGAAGCACTAAGACTGCGGGCCAAAGCATTTTCACAACACTTAGAGCACGAGTTTGTAGCGGGTCGTCTGATTTAATAGCAAGCCAAAGGGCACCATGCATGCAGAACATGCATAGGAAGAATATGCCACCTGCAAGGCCATATGGATTTAACAACATGAGTAAGTTGCCGTGGTATACGCCTTTATCGTCAATGGGTATGCCCATGAAGAGGTTTGCGAAGGCAACGCCAAAAAGTATTGCTGGAACTAAGTTTGATACAAAGTGCACCTTATCCCATAGTGAAGTCCAAAGGGGGTGGTCTTCTTTGCTTCTAAACTCAAAGGCTACAGCTCTAAAAATCAGAGCAAAAAGGATAATGAGTAGCGGAGCATAGAGCGCACTAAACATTACGGCATAGGCTTTGGGGAAGGCAGCAAAGGTAACGCCACCAGCGGTAATGAGCCAAACTTCATTGCCATCCCAAAAGGGGCCGGCAGCGTTTAGAGCAACGCGAGTTTCGTGTTCATTTTTGCTTAAAAATGGTGAGAGAATACCAATGCCCATGTCAAAGCCATCAAGTATAAAATACACAGCCCATAAGAGGCCCCAGAGTACGAACCAAGTTGTTTCTAGCATGATTTCCTCCTAGGCCCTTGGGCCTTTACAGGCGTATTTACGTAATAAGTATATGTCAATGAGCCCAAGCATACTATAGACTATAATGAAGGCCACCAGTGAAATGGCAACATTTCCGGCAGGCACTGGTGATACAGCATCAGATGTACGCATAAGCCCATAGACAATCCAGGGTTGGCGACCAACTTCTGCCACGGCCCAACCTGCAAAAATTGCTATATATGGTAGTGGTATAGCCCATACAAGAGAGCGCAATAATAGCGGATTCATAGATGCATCCTTGTTGCGCTGTAAAAATGCCCAAACTGATAGTATTATAAATATACCAGCAAAGGCAATCATGGTTCTAAACGAAAGGAATGTCACAAGTAAGGGTGGACGATCTTCCTTAGCAATGTCGTTTAAGCCAGTTACATTGGCATTTACATCTCCAAAAGAAAGCCAAGATGTTAGCCCTGGTATGCTTAAGGCCTCAATGCTATTTTTTTCAGCTTCTTCGTCAGGAAGGGCAATTAAATGCATTGGTGCATTTGGTCCACTTTCCCAAAGGGCTTCCATAGCTGCAAGCTTGCTTGGTTGATATTTGGCCACTTGTGTGCCTTGATGGTGTCCACTAAATGCTACAAGCAGAGCCATAACTAGGGTAAACGGAGCTGCCATACGAAAGGCACGGCCAAAGAAGTCAATATTGCTTTTACGTAATAGATGCCATGCACAAACGCCTAGTACAAAAAAACCACCGAGCATCCATGCAGATATTACAGTATGAAAATATTGACCAATGGCATAGGGGTTGGTCACAACTGTAAAGAAGTTTTCAAGCTCAGCGCGACCATTGCGGATAACATAACCCACAGGATTTTGCATAAATCCGTTGGCAACAATAATCCAGAAAGCCGAGATATTACCAGCCAATGCTACCATATAGATGGCAAATAAGTGAACTTTTTTGCTAACCTTTTTCCAACCAAAAATCCACACAGCTAGGAAAGTGGACTCAAGGAAGAAGGCAACAGTTGCTTCAACTGCTAATAGTGAGCCAAAAATATCACCTACATACTCAGAGTAGCGTGACCAGTTGGTGCCAAATTGAAACTCTAAGGTAATACCAGTAACAACACCTAGGGTGAAGTTAATAACAAAGAGTTTGCCCCAAAACTGGGCTTGTTTTTTCCAAAAATCATCACCTGTGCGCACATAGCGTGTTTCCATCCAAGCAATGAAGATAGAAAGCCCCAAGGTGAGCGGCACAAAAATAAAGTGAAAAAAAACGGCTACGGCAAATTGCAACCGTGATAACAAGACAACATCCATCATAACCTCCAACCTTACAATAGAAATGAGCGCAAGAACCTTTTTTTGTTGATAACGCTTCCTGATTAATACATAGCTTCTATGGAATTGACAAGTATTTTAGAAAAAAAATATCTTTTAAATAAATGTTTAAATATTATATTGCTATGCTTCTAAATATTAAAATTATCACTTTGTGTGTTGCTTGTGCGCATTTTTAAGCCAAGTATACCAAGCCTCAAGTCCTTCATTACTGCGACAAGATAGCTCAAAGATGGGTAAATCTTTATTCAATTTAGTCGCAAATTCTTTTGCTCTTTTTACATCAAAGTCAACATAGGGCAATAAATCTATTTTGTTGAGGACCATGGCCTGTGACAGATTGAATAGTAAGGGGTATTTTTCTGGCTTATCATCCCCTTCTGTAACACTTAAAAGAGCTATTTTGGCATGCTCACCACAGTCAAACTCTACCGGACATACTAAATTACCAACATTTTCAATAAACAAAATATCAATATCTGTAAGGTCAAATGCTTTTAGGGCCTCACGTACCATCTTGCTATCAAGATGACAGCCACCTTCAGTATTAATTTGTACGGCCTTAGCACCAGTGGCGGCAACGCGTCTTGCATCATTATCGGTTTGTAAGTCGCCTTCAATAACGGCCATACGAAAATCTGAACGTAAATCTGTAAGGGTTCGCTCTAAAAGAGATGTCTTACCAGCCCCTGGAGAACTTATTAAATTGAGAACTAAAATTTTATGCTTTACAAAAAGCTCTCGTAGCTCCTCGGCTACTTTTTCATTGGCCTCAAGTACGTTGCGCACAACGGTTATTTCCATATTATCACCTATAATTATCTTTGCTTTGATTTATCTATTCGGCTTCAATGTGTTGTACATATAGCTCTTTACCTTGCTCAACACTATGCCCAAGATGTGTTGAGCAAATGGGGCAGGGCACAAATACATCTTCATGCGGGGGGGTAAATGTTTCCCCACATTCAGCACATCGCAAGAGTAAGGGTACTTCTTCAAGCTCCAAAATTGCTCCAGCATATGGTGAATCTTTAATAATTGCCTCAAAGCAAAATTGTAAGGAGTCCGCCACCACTTGCGATAAAGCACCATAGCGCACTTGCACTTTAATTAATTTAGTACAAGAATGCGCTTTCATTTCATCGGCCACAATTGTTATAATACTTTCAGCTATTGACATTTCATGCATAACTAAAAGTAAAAGAAAAAATGCAAAAGGTCTAGTATGTAGTGAGTTTTTTTGTTAAATTATTGAAAATTAATAACTCTGGTAGATAACTGAACCTTTTAAAAATGTCTTTGATAATAACAATCAATTTTGGTACAATCAAAAAATATAGCAAAACATCAAATAAAGAAGAGAAAAATCATGCAAGTACAATCATTTAACACAGAAAATATTCACTGCATCAATTGCGAAGGTAGAGTGAAAAAACTGCTCTTAGCCCTTGATGGTATCAAACAGGTGGATGTAAATGTATTGCGCAAAACCATGCGTGTGGAATTTGATGCCAGTATTGTTAGCTCAGAACAGATAATTTCTACTATGGTAGATGCAGGTTATGGAGCTAGTTTAGCAAATAGTGCTGGTGGTGGCACAGGGGATAATGTTGGCACTGTTATCCCAAGCATGCCCAAAAACACAATGCAAGTGCAATCATTTAATACAGACAATATTCACTGCACCAATTGCGAAGGTAGAGTTAAAAAACTGCTCTTAGCTCTTGATGGTATCAAGCAGGTGGATGTAAATGTATTGCGCAAAACCATGCGTGTGGAATTTGATGCCAGTATTGTTAGCTCAGAACAGATAATTTCTACTATGGTAGATGCAGGTTATGGAGCTAGTTTAGCAAATAGTGCTGGTGGTGGCACAGGGGATAATGTTGGCACTATTATCCCAAGCATGCCCAAAAGCACAATGCAAACTCAATCATTTAATACAGAAAATATTCACTGCACCAATTGCGAAGGACGAGTTAAAAAACTGCTCTTAGCCCTTGATGGTGTAGAACAAGTGGATGTAAATATATTACGTAAAACCATGCGTGTGGAGTTTGATGCCAACCTTATTAATCCAGGGCAAATAATTTTTGCCATGCAGCATGCAGGTTATGGGGCTAACACAGAGCAAGGTGATATGGAAGGTAGCAAAGGAGCAAGTAAGGACCTTTTTATTCCAACAATGCAGTATGTTAATCAAAAGGCTAAAGCTGTGCCTACTCATAGCCCTAGTAGTATAAGCTCGAAGCATAATGATGTACAAGCTAGTGAAAAAAAAAACCATGCGCATGAAGACAAATATCCCTTGCCTCTAAATCTTAAAGTGTCATTGGTTTTAGCTGCTTTACTAATGTATGTGGCCATGGGAGATATGCTTTCCTTGCCCTTACCTAGTGTATTGACTAGTAATTTGGTTTTGCTGGCTTTTGTCCAATTAATTCTTTGTGCACCTATACTATATGTTAATAGAAAGATTTTTAGCTCTGGTCTTGGTGCGGCCTTAGATCGCAGTCCTAATATGGATACGTTGGTTGGTCTTGGTTCAGGTGCGGCGGCATTGTTTGGTCTATATGCTCTTATACGCATGTTATTTACTCAAGATGTTATGGTAATTTTGCATTGGGGGCATAATCTTTATTTTGATTCGGCGGGTATGATTTTGGCGCTTATTGGACTTGGTAAACATTTTGAATCAAGAGCGCGTGGGCGAGCTTCGCAAGCCATTGATAAACTAACAAGACTTGTACCAAACATTGCCACTTGCATCAGGGATGGTGTGGAAGTGCAAATCCCAACCCATGAAGTTATACAAGGTGATATTTTAATTGTTCAAGCCGGGCAAAGCATTGCTGCTGACGGCGTTATTGTTCAAGGTTATGGATTTATAGATGAATCTGCCATTACCGGTGAAAGTCTTCCAGTTGAGAAACAAGTTGGACAAAATGTGATTGGGGCAACGGTGAGTACATCGGGTTATTTTCAAATGCGAGTCACCGGAGTAGGGGAACAAACCACCCTTGCTCGTATCATTCGCTTAGTTGATGACGCACTTAGTACTAAAGCCCCCATTGCAAGATTGGCTGACAAAATTAGTGCCATCTTTGTACCCATTATAATAATTGTTGCTATGCTAAGTTTTATAGTTTGGATTGTATCTGGCTATGGGCTTGAATTTGCAATGTCAACAGCAATTTCTGTTTTGGTAATATCTTGCCCATGCGCGCTTGGTCTTGCAACGCCAACAGCCATCATGGTAGGTACAGGTATAGGCGCTGAACGTGGTATTTTATTTAAATCGGCAGCAGCCATAGAGCGTGCTCAAAGTGCTGATACTGTAGTCTTGGACAAAACAGGAACCATTACCTTTGGTAAGCCAAAGGTAACAGATATTGTTAGCCTTAATAGCACACAGGAGGAAGAGCTTTTGCGCTTGGCTGCAAGCCTTGAGCGTCTTTCGGAGCACCCCTTAGGTAAGGCCATTGTTGAGGAAGCCGAACAAAAAAGTATTACACTTATTTCACCTGAGCAGTTTACAGAGTTTAAGCAAATTCCTGGTCTTGGGCTTAGCGCCAAGCAAGGAGATGATTATTTTGTTGTAGGTAATGCCAGACTGCTTGCTTATGAAGAGATTGTTAATCATTTGGAAGATAAAGAAAACTCATTGAGTAAACAAGGTAAAACCGTACTTTATTTTGCAAAAAATAATAGTTTACTTGGGCTAATTGCTGTTGCTGATAGTATAAAACCAAATAGTGCCAAGGCTGTACAAGAATTACAAAATCTTGGACTAGATGTACTTATGTTAACAGGCGATAATGTCATTACAGCCCAAGCTGTGCAGGAAGAACTTGGTATTAAAGAAATTATGGCTCAAGTGCTACCAGAGGAAAAAGAAAGCAAAGTCCGTGAGTTACAAAATAATGGACATATTGTTATGATGGTAGGCGATGGCATTAATGACGCACCAGCTCTGGCTAGGGCTGATGTGGGCATTGCCATTGGAGCTGGTACTGATATAGCAATACAATCTGCCGATATGGTGCTTATGCGAAGTGATGTTGAGCAAGTGGTGAGTGCCTATAAGCTTAGCAAAGCGGTTATGCGAACCATTATGCAGAATTTATTTTGGGCCTTTGCTTATAATATTATATTGATACCAGTGGCAGCAGGTTTATTATATATGCCGTGGAAAATAAGCCTAAATCCTATGTTAGCAGCGGCCAGTATGAGCTTAAGCTCACTGACAGTGGTGGGCAATGCTTTGCGCTTGCGCAGCAAAAAAATATAAATTTACTTGACAAGTCATATGAAAAAAGTCTATGCATTTCGTCTTTGTAAAGCATTAGCTTTGTAATTTTATGGAGGATAAATATGCCTACAATTAATCAGCTTATCCGTAAAGAGCGGAAAGTAGTGGAAAAACGTAAAAAAACCCCGGCTTTGCAAGCTTGTCCACAACGCCGTGGTGTTTGCACTCGCGTTTATACCACAACACCTAAAAAGCCTAACTCAGCTTTGCGTAAGGTTGCTCGTGTGCGCCTAACCAATGGTATTGAAGTTACAGCTTACATTCCAGGTGAAGGCCATAACTTGCAAGAACACTCTGTGGTTATGATTCGTGGTGGTCGTGTAAAAGACTTACCAGGTGTTCGTTATCACATTGTGCGTGGTACTCTTGATACAGCAGGTGTTGCTGATCGTCGTAAGAGTCGCTCCAAGTATGGTGCTAAGCGTCCTAAGTAGTTTTTTTATTTGTGGTAGTGT
>CAYJLD010000022.1:0-22733 GCA_964371195.1 uncultured Desulfovibrionaceae bacterium
ACTAGCAGCAGTTTCGCGTGTAATATCATTGCGCAATTCATCAAGAGTGTAACCCACAGCAAGCTTGGCAGCAATTTTTGCAATGGGAAAGCCTGTTGCTTTGGAAGCCAAGGCCGATGAACGAGAAACTCGTGGATTCATCTCAATAATAACCAGCTCACCATTGGCAGGATTTTGTGCAAATTGCACATTAGATCCACCAGTTTCAACACCAATCTCGCGCATAACAGCAATACTTGCATCACGCATGACTTGATATTCTGCATCGGTCATGGTTTGTACTGGAGCTACGGTTATGGAGTCACCTGTATGCACACCCATAGGGTCAACATTTTCAATGGAGCAAACTATAACGCAATTATCATTTTTATCGCGCATAACTTCCATTTCAAGCTCTTTCCACCCTAATACTGATTGCTCAACCATTACTTCAGACACAGGACTTGCAGCAAGACCACGTCCGGCAATGTTTTCTAAATCTTCCATATTATAAGCAATACCACCACCAGTACCACCAAGAGTGAAGGCTGGACGAATGATTAATGGAAATGGTAAACTTGCCCCAAGGCGACGCACATCATCCATATTATAAGCAATACCACTTGCTGGCATTTTTAAGCCAATGTTATCCATAGCTTTACGGAAAAGGTCACGGCTTTCAGCCTTTTCGATAACTTCAGCTTTAGCTCCAATAAGCTCTACACCTACCTCATCCAAAACCCCGGACTTTGCTAAGCCTAAGGCAGCATTAAGACCCGTTTGTCCACCAAGAGTTGGCAAAATAGCACAAGGCTTTTCTTTGCGCACAATAGCAACTAGGGTTTCATGCTCGATGGGTTCCACATATGTTTTGTCTGCAAGGCCAGGGTCGGTCATAATGGTAGCTGGATTTGAATTAACCAACACCACTTCGTAGCCTTCTTCCTTAAGGGCCTTAACTGCTTGTGAGCCAGAATAATCAAATTCACAAGCTTGTCCTATGACAATGGGGCCAGCCCCTATAACCATAATTTTTTTTAGATCTTCGCGTTTTGGCATGGTAAGTTTGTGTAGTCCTTACGTTTAGAGCAATTAAAATTGCCTTGGTGACTTATTAGAGCGTGCAACTTGCTAGAGGTTTGTACTACCAGTATAAAAAGATAAATTTCACAATTTAACTCGTAATTTATCATAGCTTTGCATGTTGTTTAGTAAAATATTAATATACAACAAGCATGCGCACAAACCAACTTACTATAAAAAAGCTTTAGCATATCGTCAAGTAAGAATACTTGTGCTCCATAGTCATTTTTATTTCATTGATTGCGCAAGATTAATAAGCTTAAATAGGATTTTACTATCAAAAAGCTTGCTCATTTAGTAAAAATACTGTACCCAATGCGGCATAGCTAAAAAACATCATCCCCCAAGGATTTCTAATGAGTATTGTATTCAAAATATTGGCACTTTTTGTAATTGCCATGTCCGGAACTGGCATTTATTTTTTAAATAGCTTTAGCTTACAGTTTTTTTGTATGGCCCTAAGTGCAACAGTATTTTTTATAGCTTTAGCTTGTATGGTTAAAAACACCATAGTGCAATATATGGCTATTATTTTATTTTCCTTATGTCTTACTATTTCAGGCTTTGAATTTTATTTTGCGCCGACTTCTAGTCCCAAACCGTCAAACACCACGGCAACCAATACTCAAGCCAAACCTCATGCTACAGGCTTGACTTTACTTACATATCCTCAAGGTTATTTCATATTAGGTGGCGACTTGGGCTATGTTTTAACTCCCAATTTAGCTACCTCATTAAAACGCCACTATATACATGCTGATGGCAAAAAAGAGCTTGTATATGATGCTACCTATACAAGTAATGAGCTTGGCAATCGCATTACCCCCAAAAATCCCAATGCTAAGACGGCTGTGCTCTTATTTGGCTGTTCATTTACCATTGGTGAGGGTATACAAGACCAAGAAACCTTTGCATATAAATTAGGACAAAAACTTGGTGAACAATATCAAGTTTTTAATCTTGGCCTACATGGCTATGGCACTCATCATATATACACCATAATAAAGTCACAATTGCCTGAACTTAAGAAATATGATAATATTTTAGTATATTATCTTGCCCTGCGAACTCATGCGGAACGCGCTGCTGGACTTTCACCTTGGGATTTACAAGGGCCACGCTACCTTCTTAAAGGTGATAAAATAATAAGGGATGGTAATTTTACCAAACAATATCCGCATAATATTCCAAAACTACATGCATTTCTTAGCAAAAGTTTTTTGTATAAACGCTATATGAATGATTTACAGCACTTACTTATACCATTTAATACCGATGCCAAAAGAAATAAATTATTAAATGCTTTAACCACAGCATCCATACAAGAACTTAAAGCACAGTATCCCAATAGTACATTTAATTTGTTAGCTTGGGATAAAAAGACCGCTGATATTTTAACTGAGTTACCAAAGGACGTTGAAATAAGCCAAATCACCAATTGGCTTACAGGTTATGATACAAATCCAGAATTATATGAGATAAAGTATGATAAGCATCCCAATGCGTTAGCTAATTCAATCATGGCAGAAAAGCTTGCCGAATTAGTTAAGAGTGATGAACAAAAAATTACCAAAAAATAAACTCGTATTTGGCATTAAAAAATATAAATTTAACCTAAAAAAATTAGAATATACTAAAAAAAGAGGATATTATGCAAAAAGTTAATAAGGTTGTGCTAGCTTACTCTGGTGGTTTGGATACATCTGTTATCCTAAAATGGCTTATCGAAACATATAATTGTGAAGTCATAACCATGACGGCTGACCTTGGCCAGACCGAAGACCTATCCGATGTGGAAGAAAAAGCGCTTAAAACTGGCGCAAGTAAAGCCTATGTTGAGGATTTACGCGAAGAATTTGCCAGTCAATATGTATTTCCCATGTTTCGTGCCTGTGGACTTTATGAAGGCCGCTACCTTCTTGGCACATCCATTGCCCGTCCTCTTATTGCCAAGCGTTTGGTAGAAATTGCTCGTCAAGAAGGAGCTGACGCCGTAGCCCATGGTGCAACAGGTAAGGGCAACGACCAAGTGCGTTTTGAATTTTCTGTTAATGCACTGGCCCCAGACCTTACAGTTATAGCACCTTGGCGTGAGTGGGATCTTATGTCCCGCACAGCCTTAAATGCCTTTGCCGAAAAACACGGTATACCCATATCCAGCGCGCAAAAGCGTTATAGTATGGATGAAAACATGCTACATTGCAGCTTTGAAGGTAGTGAACTCGAGGATCCAGGTGAGGCACCGCATGAAAGTTGTCATAGATTATGCGTACCAGTAGAAGATGCACCAGATAGTCCAGAAATCATCAGCATTGATTTTGAAGCAGGCGATGCCGTAGCCATTAATGGTGTAAAAATGTCTCCAGCAAGTGTCATTCAAAAACTTAATGCCTTAGGCGCAAAACATGGTATCGGACGCCTTGATATGGTAGAAAATCGCTTTGTAGGCATGAAGTGCCGCGGTATTTATGAAACACCTGGGGGCACAATTTTATATACAGCCCACCGTGACCTTGAAGGTATTTGCCTTGACCGTGAAGTATTAGGCGTGCGTGATATGCTTATTCCACGTTATGCAAGTGCTATATATAATGGTTTTTGGTTTGCACCTGAGCGCGAAGCCATGCAAGCTCTAATGGATAAAGCCCAAGAAACTGTGAGCGGTAGTGTCACCTTAAAACTTTATAAAGGTAATGCTTGGCCTCTTAGCCGTACATCACCTAATACATTGTTTTGTCATGATTTAGCCACTTTTGAGGAATGCGCTACATATGATCATAAGGATGCTGCTGGATTTATACGCTTAAATGGTCTACGCTTACGCACCTTTGCTGCCATGAAAAATAGGCAATAAACAAGACTAATATTACAAAAAAATAAGAGAAAAAATATGTCAAAGAATACAGCTTGGGGTGGGCGTTTTAGTCAAGGGCCTAAGGATGTTGTGGCAGATTATACTGAATCTTGCTCTTATGATAAGGCCCTATATGCTCATGATATAGCCGGATCTAAAGCCCATGCACGTATGCTTGCTAGGCAAGGTGTTTTAACCCACGATGAAGCAAGTATAATTGAGCAAGGGCTAGATAAGGTTTTAGCAGAAATAGAGACTGATACCTTTACTTGGAAAACTGCCCTTGAAGATGTGCATATGAACATTGAAGCAAGGCTTACAGAGATTGTGGGGGATGTGGGTAAAAAACTACATACAGGACGCAGTCGTAATGATCAAGTTGGTCTTGCCTTTAGGCTGTATGTTTCTGACTCATTACGTATATGGCAAGAGCTAATGCATAAACTTATTGTAGTTTTTGTGGCCCGTGCTAAGGAACATGAAACAACGATACTACCTGGTTATACGCATCTACAACCTGCCCAACCAGTTAGCTTGGCCCATCATCTCCTAGCCTATGCCTTTATGTTTAAACGCGATATTGAGCGTGTGCAACAAGCCGAACAAAGGGTGCGGATTTCGCCCTTAGGAGCTGGTGCCCTTGCTGGTACAACCTACCCACTTGACCCAGAATCAGTGGCACAAGAATTAGAAATGTACGGTATTTTTAATAACTCCATGGATGCCGTTGCTGACCGTGATTTTTTAGCCGAAAGCCTGTTTATAGCTTCATGTACTATGATGCATTTATCGCGCTTTTGTGAAGAAATTATTATTTGGGCTAATCCTGCTTTTGGTTTTGTGCGCCTTCCTGATGACTATGCTACCGGATCTTCCATGATGCCTCAAAAGAAAAACCCTGACGTTGCTGAACTTATGCGTGGCAAGGTAGGACGTATTTATGGTGCATTAACAAGCATGCTAACCACTTTAAAGGGTTTACCTTTGACCTATAATCGTGACCTACAAGAAGACAAAGAACCATTTATTGATACTAACAAAACCCTACAAAATTCACTGATATTAATGGCAGGCATGCTTGATGCGCTCACATTTGTACCTGAGCGTATGGCTAAAGCTTGCAAAGCTGGTTTTTTAAATGCTACAGAATTAGCAGATTATTTAGTTATTAAGGGCATACCATTTCGCGAAGCTCATCACTTAACTGGCTCAGCTGTGTCCCTTGCTGAAAAACAAAGCAAAGGTCTTGAAGATTTAAGCCTTGAAGACTTGCAAGGCATTTGTCCAAAAATTACAGCAGATGTTTATGATATTTTAGATTATCAGGCTGCAGTTAATAGACGCGAAACACCAGGTGGCACAGGACCAAGGTCAGTGAAAAAGCAAATCGAATGCTTAGAGCATTGGCTTAAACAAAAATAATTTTTCATTAAATTAGTCGATACTTGAAGTCAGTGTGTCTTTTTTGACAAATACATGAAACTTGTTTTTTTAAGCAGTAACTAGCTAGAAATACTAGAGTTATTTTTGTAGTCACAAAAATTGCCCTTGAGAAAAATATTAAAAACCATGAGGCCATATGTTTTTTCGTCGAACTGAGCATGCCAAAAGCCCGCGTAAAGTTGTAATTGTTGGGGCAGGTGAAGTGGGTTATCATGTAGCCTTACGCCTTGCTGAGGAGAAAAAAAATGTGGTGGTTATTGATTTAAATGAACATTCTTTGCAACGTGTTGATGACAATATGGATGTGCAAACTGTTTGTGGTTCTGGGGCAAGTCCACAAGTTTTGTGCGACCTTGGTTTAACAGACTCTGACGTTTTTTTGGCTGTTACCAATAGTGATGAAAACAATATTTTAGCCTGTCTTTTTGCCAATACCATTGCCCCAAAAGCCCAAAAATTAGCCCGCATACGTAACACCGAATATTTAACACATATAAATATTTTAAATAATCCAGCCCTCAATATTAGTGCATTAGTTAATCCTGAGCGAGAAATCGTTCATAGCATTGATAAACGCCTAACATTACCCGGAGCTGTAGAATATGGTGAATTTGCAGGGGGCCGCATTTGCATGGTAGCCATGAAGATTAACGATGGACCTCTAGTGGGTAAGGCTCTAAAATATTTTAGAGATATAGTAAAAGAAGAGCAAATTATGGTTGGGGCCATTGTACGCCATAAGTCTCTTATTATTCCCTCTGGTGATGATGCCTTACAAGCAGGCGACGTAGTATATTTTATATATCAACCTGTGGCACAAACAGCGTTATTACAGGCTCTTAATCGTACTCGTGGCTTTATTTCATCTGTTTGTATTGTGGGTGGTGGGCGCATTGGTTTTTGTATGGCTGAGTCTTTTGCTCAAAAAAATATTAATGTAACCATTATAGATCGTGATGCGAAGCGTTGCAAAGAGCTTGCAAATAGTCTTGAAAATGTAACTATATTGCATGGTGATGGAACAGACAAACGTATTTTTGAAGAAGAAAATCTTTTACATACCGATGCTTTTGTGGCCCTAACCAGTGATGAAAATACTAATATTGTATCGTGCTTACTAGCTAAATCTCTTGGCATGCGTGAAGCTGTGTCACGAGTTGATAAGGCGGAGTATTTATCATTATTAGGAAATATTGGCATAGATCACAGTGTTAGTTTGCGTTACTCAGCAGTAAATAGTATTTTGCAATATGTGCGTCAGGAGTCTGTATTATCTTGTGTAGCGGTAGGTAACGAAGCAGCAGAAATTATGGAGGCAAGAGTTAGCGATAACTCTCCATTCATTGGATGTGCGGTGCATTCTTTAGGTTTGCCTCAAGGAGTTCTGGTTTTAGCCATCACACGTGAAAACCTAGCTTATATTCCTAAGGGCGATACTATTATAGCTAATGGTGATTGCATCCTGCTTTTAGCTTTACGAGATGTAGTTAGCAAGGTAGAACAAATACTTTCTTAATCTATGGCAAGAATAATTTTTATAATTGGGCTGTTACTGCTTTGTATGGCCCTTAGCATGACAAGCTTACTTGCCATATCTTATTATTATGCTGACGGAGCACAGTATGGTATATTAAAGGCCATAGCTTTAACTCTTTTATGTGGTCTTGTTTGCATGCCAGCCTATAGTAAAAAAAACTCAGGATTTACTCAACAAAAAGCCTTTGCTACCGTTGGCTTATGCTGGATTATGACTAGCTTTGTGGGGGCATTTCCCTTTGTTTTTATAACTGATTTAAGCTTTACTGATGCCTTTTTTGAAAGCGTTTCTGGATTTACTACTACTGGGGCAAGCATTTTAACTGATGTAGAAGTTATGCCAAAAAGTTTATTATTTTGGCGTTCACTTACTCATTGGTTGGGTGGTATGGGTATTGTTGTGTTATCCTTAGCACTTTTTTCACTACTTGGAGTTGGAGGCATGCAGCTTTATAAGGCCGAAGTATCAGGCCACATGCCAGATAGACTAACCCCACGCCTACGCGATACAGCAAGTTTATTGTGGAAAATTTATGTAGTTATGACCATAGTCTTAACTATTCTTTTATATATTGGTGGCATGGGCTGGTTTGATGCCATAAATCACAGCTTTGCAACAGTAGCTACAGGTGGATTTTCTACTTATAATACATCACTTGCTGAATTTCCAACTCCTTTTATTCAATGGACTATTATATTTTTTATGGCCATTGCCGGCATTAACTTTACATTACATCTACGCTTTTTACGTGGGGATTTTTTATGCTTTTTTAATAATGCCGAATGCAAAACTTATTTACGCATAATTTTCATAAGCATATTTAGTATCTGCCTTGTATTATGGGCAAATAATGTTTTTGAAGTGCAAAGCCTAAGCCAATTTGAAGTCATGCTACGTGCAGCAAGTTTTCAAGTACTATCTATTTGTACCACTACTGGATTTGCCAGTGAAAACTATGCCCTTTGGCCAAGCTTTGCTCTTGGAATTTTACTTATTTTAAGTCTTGTGGGTGGTTGTGCAGGTTCTACTGCAGGGGGCTTAAAAATGCTACGTTTACACATTCTAACACGTTTAAGCATGCTTGAAAACTTTAGATTTCTTCACCCTCGATTAGTCAAGCCATTAAAAATGGATGGCAAATCCCTATCTTCTACTATGATTATGGCAACTGTTGCATATTTTTTAATACTTATGGGCTTACTTGTTCTTTGCACTTTACTATTACTACTTTTTAATCTTGATTTAGAAACAGCATTTACTGCAAGCCTTTCTTGCCTATCCAACGTTGGCCCAGGCCTTGGAAGCGTTGGACCAGTGGATAACTTTGCACATATACCAAGCCTTGCCAAGTGGATATTAAGTGCAGCTATGCTACTTGGTAGATTAGAAATATATGCTATATTAGTATTATTTACCCCCGATTTTTGGAAACAAAGAACTTGGTAAGCAACCTTTATTCACATAAATAGGCTAGAAAACTTCCTTACTTACTAAAACCCAAGCCGGCCCAGGTGCATCAAGATAGCTAGCCATATATTCTGCCTCTGCACCACCACCAGCAAATATATCCACGCGATTACGCTTAATGGCTCCTCCCACGTCTTGGGCAAAACCTATGGCCCGTAAAGCCTTAGGTCCACCAATTTTACGTGGTACATTTACTCCATAGGCCACCACACTACCCAAGGGGATAAAATGCCTATCTGTGGCAATGCTTGCCAGTGGGTCAACTACACGGCCCATGGCTCCAGTGGCCCCTTTATCACCAAATCTAAAAAATACATAGCTTGGATTTTCTTTGAAAATTTCCCAAATTCGATCAGGATTATCTTTAAACCACTGCTTTTGTTCTTGCACATCTCCGCGCTTAAGTAGACCTTTTTCACGCATAATCCTGCCCGAGCTGACATAATCATGTCCATTTTGACCAGCATAATTTACATATGCACTGCTACCATCATCAAAAGCAAGCTTACCAGAACCTTGAATTTGTAAATAATATACATCAACAAAACTTTCAGCCCAAGCTAATTCAAATCCCCGTCCAGCAAGAACATTTTCTTTATCAATGGCAGTGCGACTATGATATTTACGCCCATTTTTACGATACCTATCAAGATCAGATGGTTTTTTATAAAGCGGCGTATACCCGGGCTTATAGGTGCGACTAGCTTTTAAAACTGGCTCATAATATGCTGAATACTTCATGCCCCCATGCACAGGGACCCAAACAAATTTTTCTTGAAATAAATTGGGGTTCCTATCTAATTGTGGCAATAAATTCAATAAACTAACCAAAGTATATTCCATTTGCCCCCAAGTTAAACGCAAGCCTGGCCTATCCACAGCAATATCTTCAGACTTTTTTACTTTGACATAACTTAAACTCTTGCGCAAAGTTGGTTCAAGCATTCGCCACGAGCTAATGTTTTGATTGCGTGGATTTAAATGACTTAAGAAATATTTTTCATTTTCTTGTTTTGAAACTAAGAATTTGTTTTCCGGTGGTGGAACTTGCTTAGCACAAGAGCTTAATAAAAAAGCACAGCACAAAACAAAGCAAACAGATAAACTATAAAACTTATTAAACATTATTTTCTCCAAAGCGAGGTTCATATGAATAATTTACCAACAAAACTTGTATGGCTAAGCCATCGCATATCCTATGGCGAAACTGACACTATGGGTGTACTTTATTATGCAGAATACTTACATCTTTTTGAGCGCTCACGCAGTGAATTCATCCGCACCCAAGGTATGAGCTACAAAGAAGTTGAAGCAAAAGGTATATTCTTGCCTGTACGCGAAGCCAAGTGCCGATATCGCTCCCCAGCACGCTATGATGATTTAGTTTGGATTAGCGTGAGTATAAGTAAGTGGGGGCGTGCTTCTATGGACTTTGTATATGAAATATATAATGAAGACAAGAGTATAATTTTAGCCCAGGGCATGACTCAACATGCAGTAGTCAATAAAGATGGTAAGCCTTGTGCTGTGCCAATTTGGTTAAAAGATTTATGGGGAGTAACAAACTAGTATCCAGCATCATGTAGTTGCCAAAGCAAATATCTTTCAAGTTGAACAAGTTTTACAAAACTTTGGATAATATTGCCATCTTGATATACCTCCCAAAGACCTTGGCCATATACAGTTTTATTGGTGCTATGCAATGTAGTTAGCTTAGCCTTGTAATGTACGGTGAAAATACCCTTACTTAGATGCAAGCTTAAATGATCGGCATGTTCTACAATTATATCTTGTGCAAAGTGACCCTTTTGCTGCAAAGCATCCCTTAGGGCCAAGGCCACAATATGTAATTGTTCATACCCATGCATAGAATTATTGTCATCACGAATGCTTTGGGCCGTCTGTTTAATGCGTTCATCCATGGCTTCATGACGCTCATCATATGATTGTCTGCCCTTACGCATGGCACGAGATGCGGCCACAAAGCCCACAATGCCCAATATCCCAACAAAGCCCAAAACAATATTTTCAAAACTCAGTATATCTAGTAAAAAATCCATAAAAAATCTCTTTTTCTATGTTGCTAAGCTCAGCACAAACACTATAAATGCAAAATAATTAACTGTATACAAAAAAATTATTCTAATTATTTATCTGGTGCAAGAAGTTCTTTCTTTTTTTCTCAAGGCAGGTTATACAGAAATGACGTATTTTATTTTTTTGCGGCACTGTGCCCAATAAAGTATCATAATACCCCACTAAATGGTGGCGTATTTATTTAATTTGACTATAGTTTTATAAATCTGTCCGATGGGAGAAAACAATGTCCAAACCCCTGGAAATGCAGCGTACATATGCCCTTGTGGGCACTGGCGGCTCTGGTAAAACTTCACTTGCTGAAATGCTACTTTTTCAAACTGATGTTATCAATCGCTTAGGAGCCATTGAAGATGGTACAACTAGCCTTGATTACGAACCAGAAGAAATACGTAGACGCGGCTCCATTCAACCTGGATTTGCTACCTATGAATGGGAAAAACATCGTCACTATTTAGTTGATATTCCTGGCGATGGCAATTTCACTGGTGATATGGGCTGCCTACTTAAGGGTGTTGATGCTGTTGCTTTTGTTATTGATGCTGTTGATGGTGTACGTCCACTAACTCGCAAACTTTGGAGCATGGTCAAAGCTGAACATTTACCATCTATGGTATTTATTAATAAACTTGACCGTGATCGCGCTGACTTCCAAATGGCTTATGACGGTATCATTTCCATGCTTGGCGCCAAACCGGTAACCTTATTTGTGCCCATCGTAGCAGGAGAAACCTTCTTAGGGCTAGTGGACATTTTTGCTGGTAAAGCTCTTATGTTTGGTGAAAATGGTGCGACTATTGAAGCACCTATTCCGGCTGACCTTGCTGACGAAGTCACCTTAATTCGTGATACTACTATAGAAAATATTGCGGAATCTGACGAAGAACTCATGGAAAAATACCTTGAGGAAGGTATTTTATCAGCTGAGGATATTGATAAAGGCTTACGCATGGGTGTTATGTCAGGAGCATTAACACCTGTTGTATGTGGGGCGGCTCTTGAAAATAAGGGTGGTGTTCAATTACTCCAAGCCATTCAACGTCTATTCCCATCTCCATTGGAGCGTCAGCCTTTCTTTGATGAAGAATTAAATGAACGCCCAAGCACAGAAGATGGCCCTGCTGCTTGCTTTATTTTTAAGACCATTGTGGACCCCTTTGCAGGACAACTCTCCATGGCCAGAGTGCTTTCTGGTACGATTTCCAGTGACTCTAACCTTAAAAATTCTACCTCAGGCGAAAATGAGCGTCTAAGTAGTCTTTTATATCTTACTGGTAAAACACAAACACAGTGCAAGGACACCTTAGGCCCAGGTTCAATTATTGCCATAGGCAAGCTTAAAAATACTCGTACTGGTGAAACCCTATATGATGACAAAGCACCATTTGTACTACCTATGGCTGAGCTACCACCACAGCTTATTACTTATGCTCTTGCCCCAAAAGAAAAGGGTGAAGAAGACAAAGTATTTAGTGCAGTTCAACGTCTTTTAGAAGAAGATATTACGCTTAAGCTTTCACGCGACGGTGAGTCAGGTGACATTTTACTTGCCGGTATGGGGCAATTGCATATTGAACTTTCAGTAGAAAAGGCAAAGCGCCGCTATAAAACTGAAATTATACTAAAAACACCAAAGGTCCCTTATCGCGAAACTGTACGCGGTAAATGCCAAGTGCAAGGACGTCATAAAAAGCAATCTGGTGGGCGTGGTCAATTTGGTGATTGTTGGATTGAAATGGAAGGGTTACCACGTGGCTCTGGTTATCAATTTGAAGATGCCATTGTGGGCGGCGTTATCCCTCGACAATACATTCCAGCCATTGATAAAGGTGTACAAGAGGCAGCCGCGCGTGGCTTCCTTGCTGGTTGCCAAGTGGTAGACTTTAAGGTCAGGGTTTATGATGGTAGTTACCACAATGTTGACTCATCAGAAATGGCCTTTAAGATTGCAGGTTCACTGGCTTTTAAGAAAGCTATGGAAAACCTTAAGCCTACTCTACTTGAACCAATAGTGCTCTTATCTGTATCCGTACCTGATGAAAATATGGGTGATGTCATTGGTGACCTTTCTTCACGTCGAGGTAAGGTGCTTGGCTCAGACTCAGTGGCAGGTATTACAGAAATCAAAGCCCATGTGCCTATGAGCGAAGTGCTACGCTACGCACCTGATTTACGCTCTATGACAGGCGGCCAAGGTGTATTCACCATGGAATTTGCGCACTATGAAGAAGCACCACCACCTGTTGCTGAAAAAATTGTTGAAGAGTATAAGGCTACTAAGGAAGAGTAATCCTTAATTTATTGATACAATCTTGTGGGGGAAAAACTTTTTGTAATATTCAAGAGTTTTTCCCCCAAAATTTTATGCCAAAACATGAACTATACAAAAATAAATAAAATTGTTTTAAATACTAAGGAGATAATAATATCTCAAGTATCAGATATACAAAGCAAGGGCATTGGCGACTTTGTTACAAATATTGACCTACAAGTAAATAATTACCTGAAACAAGAGTTAAATGCTATTTACCCTGCCGTGCAATTTTTTTCTGAAGAAGAAGACAGCAAGCTTACAGATAATTGTTGGATTTTAGACCCCATAGATGGTACAGCCAATTTAGTGTTTGGCCGTCATATGTCAGCTGTATCACTGGCTCATTATGAAGCTGGCGAAATTAAGTATGGCATTGTATTTAATCCCTTTAGCAATGAAGTATTTACTTCCATTAGGGGTCAAGGGGCTTATCTTAACCATGATAAAAAACTATCAGTAAGCAGGCGTGAATTTAATCAAAGTATAATTGAATTTGGCCCCAATCCATATGAAAAATCCAATGCCGCAAAAAATTTTCAAATGGGCCTAGAGATTTTTGAAAAAAGTCTTGATATACGATGTACGCGCTCTGCTGCTTTAGCAATTTGCCATATTGCAGCTGCAAGAATTGACGGATATGTAGAGGAGTTACTTAAACCTTGGGACTATGCTGCTGGACTACTTATTTTAGAAGAAGCTGGAGGTTGCATTACTGATTTCAAAGCAAATAAACTAGCCTTGCACAAGCCAAGCTCTACCCTAGCAAGTAATAAAATAAATCATGAACAATTATTTAATATTGTCAATAAATACTACACATAAGCTCTCTATGAAATAACATTACATATATACAGTATAAATTTTCTATTGCATACCATGCAAGCCATGATTATAGTTCCCATGGCAACATAAAGTTTACTTATATTTTTATATGAAATTTTAACTACACAACTAAAATATAATAGCCATCTATTATTTTAGTTATAATTAAAGAGAAAGTATGAAAGAACGTAAAGGTATTATTTTAGCCGGAGGCTCAGGCACACGTCTACACCCTCTGACTCTTAGCATTAGTAAACAACTTATGCCCATTTATGATAAGCCTATGATTTATTACCCGCTAAGTATCTTATTACAAGCAGGTATAAGGGATATAAGTATTATCTCAACTCCAAGCCATTTGCCGCTCTTTCAAGAACTATTAAAGGATGGAAGCCAATGGGGCTGTGTGTTTAATTATATTGAGCAACCTTCACCAGATGGACTTGCCCAAGCCTTCATCTTAGCTAAACCGTATATTGAAGGCCATCCAAGCTGCCTTGTTCTGGGGGATAATATCTTTTTTGGGCATAACCTTGACCAGCTCTTAAAACATGCCTCCAACCAAGAAAAAGGAGCTACAGTTTTTGGCTACCATGTGAGTGACCCTCATCGTTACGGCGTTGTTGAATTTGATGCAGAACAAAGAGCCATTAGTATTGAAGAAAAACCCGAACAACCACGCTCAAATTATGCTGTAACCGGACTTTACTTTTATGATGAAGATGTGGTTGAAATTGCATCATCCATTAAACCATCTCCACGTGGTGAGCTTGAAATTACTGATGTAAACAATATATATTTACAGCGTGGTGACTTACGTGTTGAACTTATGGGGCGCGGTATCGCTTGGCTTGATACTGGTACTCATGATTCATTACTAGCAGCCTCATCCTATGTGCAAGCTATGCAAACACGCCAAGGCTTATATGTGGCTTGCCCAGAAGAAATAGCTTGGCATAAAGGCTTTATTGATGCGGATCAATTACGCGCGCGTGGTTTAGCCCTTCGCAAATCTGCTTATGGTGAATATTTACTTGAGCTTGTTGATGGAAATAAAGGAAAATAATATGGAAGTAACTACTACAACTATTCATGATGTTTTACTCATAAAACCAAAAGTTTTTGGTGATGCCCGTGGTTACTTTGTAGAAACATGGCAAGAAAAACGTTATGCAGAATTTGGTATTAACCTCCCCTTTGTACAGGACAATCACTCTCGCTCAAGCCATGGTATTTTACGTGGATTGCACTTTCAAAAAACTAAACCACAAGGCAAATTAGTATCTGTGTCACTAGGTTCAGTATTTGACGTTGCTGTAGATATCCGCAAAAACTCCCCTACGTACGGCAAATGGTATGGCGTTGAATTAACTCAAGATAACCAATGGCAACTCTGGGTTCCCCCAGGACTTGCACATGGTTTTGTAGTTACATCCGATATAGCCCACTTTCATTATAAGGTCACAGACTTTTATGACCCCAACGATGAAGGAGCTTATTTCTGGAACTCCCCAGCGCTTGGTATTAACTGGCCTATAACAAATCCAATCCTGTCTGAAAAGGATGCCTCTGCCAGTCCTTGGACTGCATAAATTAAATACATAAAGTATATTTTGTCCAGCTTGATGCCCCATTTGCGGGCTTTTATGCAGGCTTAAACAAGCGTGTTGACTTGACAATAATACTCGAAAATCAATCACTTAACGATTGAACAAGGTTCTATCTAATCGGTACTAAAAAACGCGTTTCACGCATTTTTCTAAAAAGGCACCGCTCGCTCCAAATATAGCTTTGCGAACGCCAAAAGTTAATTCTGGCTTATTTTACGCGGCGCAAAATTTTTCTTTCACAAAAATTTCGTTATCCGCACTTGAAAAATTTATTTTACACGTCATAAAATTGCCAGAAATTCGCATTTCATGCTTTTGTTTCTTGCAATTTTATTGGCTCATTTTAACTACAAAAATATTTTGTTTAACATTTACCATCTTTTTCAGTGTAGCCTATCTATTCTTGATTTTCGGGTCGTGCGAATTTTGTGGATACTCTGACAAAATACCCATTAGACTTTCAACAAACTATTTACAACTTAACTAATAGTAATGATTACTATTAGTATTTAATCTCATCTTTTTTCTGCAAAACCCTTGCTCAAGCCAATTTTATAGTGTAGTGTATTTATAAGATTTCTAATAATGTTTATACTTATTTAACCTTTTACAATAGGAGAAAATATGTCTAAAAAAGTTTTGACAACTTCTGCTGGTGCTCCAGTTAGTAACAATAATAATGTTAGCACCGCCGGAAAACGCGGTCCCATGCTTCTTGAAAACGTCTGGTTCTTAGAAAAGCTTGCTCATTTTGATCGTGAAGTAATTCCAGAAAGGCGCATGCATGCTAAGGGATCTGGTGCTTATGGAACCTTTACGGTAACACATGATATCACAAAATTCACTAAGGCTTCCATTTTTTCAAAAATAGGAAAAAAAACCGACTTATTTTTACGTTTTTCTACCGTTGCTGGTGAGCGCGGTGCAGCTGATGCTGAACGTGATATTCGTGGATTTGCCGTTAAATTCTATACCGATGAAGGCAATTGGGATTTAGTTGGTAACAATACACCAGTATTTTTCTTGCGCGACCCACTAAAATTTCCTGACCTTAACCACGTGGTAAAAAGAGACCCTAAGACTCACATGCATAATCCTGGAAACAACTGGGATTTTTGGACCCTTTTACCAGAAGCCCTACATCAAGTAACTGTGGTTATGAGTGATCGTGGTATCCCAGCTAGCTATAGACATATGCATGGCTTTGGTAGCCATACCTTTAGCTTTATTAACGAAAAAAATGAACGTTTTTGGGTTAAGTTCCACTTCCGCACTGAGCAAGGCATAAAAAACCTTACCGATGAAGAAGCTGCTAAAATTATTGGTATGGATAGAGATAGCCATCACCGTGACCTTTTTGAAAGCATTGAGAAAAAAGACTTTCCGCGTTGGACCTTGATGGTACAAGTCATGCCAGAGGCAGATGCAGCAAAGCTTCCTTATCATCCATTTGATTTAACAAAGGTATGGTATCACGCCGATGTGCCCATGTATGAAGTAGGTGTGCTTGAGCTTAATAAAAATCCAGAAAACTATTTTGCAGAGGTTGAGCAAGCTGCCTTTAATCCAACTAATGTTGTACCTGGCATTGGCTTCTCACCAGATAAAATGCTACAAGGACGTCTGTTCTCCTATGGTGATGCGCAGCGTTATCGCCTTGG
This sequence comes from uncultured Desulfovibrionaceae bacterium, assembly GCA_964371195.1. Classification (GTDB taxonomy): domain Bacteria; phylum Desulfobacterota; class Desulfovibrionia; order Desulfovibrionales; family Desulfovibrionaceae; genus CAYJAD01. Next base: position 16,868 of record CAYJLD010000022.1, read on the forward strand.
GGTTAATCACAATTTAATTCCAGTAAATGCTCCACGTTGCCCTGTGCATAGCTATCATCGTGATGGTCAAATGCGTGTCGATGGCAATTATGGTGCAACCTTACCTTATGAGCCTAATAGCTATGGGGAGTGGAAAGAAAGTCCAGAGCATCGCCAACCCCCATTAAACCTTGAAGGTGCAGCATGGGATTGGGATTTCCGCGAGGATGACGATGATTACTATACCCAGCCCCGAAAACTATTTGCCCTCATGAATGAAGAACAGCGCAAGGCCCTCTTTGAAAATACAGCCCGCGCCCTTGGCAATAGCCCCAAAGAAGTAAAGCAACGCCATATTGATAATTGCAATAAGGCAGATCCAGCATATGGTGCAGGAGTTGAGCTTGCACTAAAGGTTCTTGGTTTATTTGATTAATTTATCTTCATACTAAAAAAACAAAGAGAGAAAAATGTTTTTGAATCATTCAAAGATTTTTTTCTCTCTTACCCTTAAAAAGAACCATGCCTTACTTCCATACCCCGTACTTCCATCCATTATCATGACCCGCTTATTTTCTACAATTTGGCATGCCTTATGACTCGACTTTTAGAAAAGCCTTCTGTATAATAATGTATTAACGTCCTGCTAAAGTTTTATATGGAGGAGTATGCAATGCCTTGTCGCATCTTGCAATGTAACTCAGAAAAAGATTGGCCAAAATTAGCCGAAATTATACAAGGGCGCGCCGAGTCAAATTCATCAATTGACCAAAGTGTTATGGACATTATTAACAATGTCATAAACCGTGGTGATGATGCACTTTTGGAATATACCAAACAGTTTGACTGCCCAGATTTAGACAAACCCTTACGTCTTGATGCATCTGAAATTGCCCACGGTGCAGCTTCTATAGGAACTGACGACCTTGCCATTATTGGTGAGGCTGCAGCTAATATTCGTGCATTCCATGAAGCGCAAGTGGAAAAATCATGGTTTATCACTCAGGATAATGGGACCATACTAGGTCAAAAAGTAACCCCCGTTGACCGCGCAGGACTATATGTACCAGGTGGACAAGGTGGTGATACTCCACTTATTTCAAGCTTACTTATGAACGCTATACCAGCCCAAGTGGCGGGTGTTCAAAGTTTAGCAGTTGTTACACCTCCACGTAAGGATGGTAGCATTAGCCCATATATTTTGGCTGCTGCCCACTTGCTTGATGTTGATGAAATTTATCGACTAGGCAGTGCATGGGCTGTGGCAGCTCTTGCTTGTGGTACAAAAAGTATTAAAGCTGTGGATGTATTAGTTGGGCCTGGCAATATTTACGTGACCACAGCTAAGCGCATGGTACAAGGGCGCGTTGGCATTGATATGATAGCTGGACCTAGCGAAATCTTAATCATTGCCGATAGCACAGCTAATCCAGCTTGGGTGGCAGCAGATATGTTATCTCAAGCAGAGCATGACGAACTTGCCAGCGCCATTTGTATTACCGATACCCCTGCCCTAGGTGATGCTGTACTTCGCGAACTTGAAAGCCAATGTGCAGAATTACCGCGCGCTCAATTTGCCAAGCGTTCACTAGAGCAATGGGGCGCCATAGTATATACTCCCAATATGCGTACAGCCGTATCCCTTGCTAATAAAGTTGCTCCAGAGCATTTAGAGCTTTGTGTTCGTGACCCTTGGAGTATTTTACCATATATAAAACACGCTGGAGCCATATTTATGGGGTCCCACTCACCTGAGGCTGTAGGTGACTATTTTGCCGGACCTAATCACGTGCTACCCACCATGGGAACAGCGCGTTTTTCATCTCCCCTTTCAGTACAAACATTTTGCAAAAAAAGCAGTGTTGTAGCAGCATCTTCAAGCTTTGTACAAAATAATGCAGCATCCATTGCACGCTTAGCACGCTTAGAGGGCCTTGAGGCACATGCTCGCTCCATTGAGTGTAGAGTAAAAAAAAACCATTAATTATCTATTAAAAGGACACTTTAATGAAAGTAGTTATGCAAACAAATATTGATGCCTTCCCTTTAATTGCTAGAGGAAAAGTGCGCGATATGTATGAAATTGACGAAAAAACCCTACTCATAGTCACCACTGACCGCATGTCAGCCTTTGATGTTATTATGCAAGAACCTGTTCCATATAAAGGCGTTATCTTAAATCAAATAACTCTTTTTTGGATGGAGAAATTTAAGGATATTATCCCAAATCATCTCATAGAAAGTGATGTAAACAAATTCCCTGCAGGCCTTGCTCCTTGGAAGGACGAACTAGAAGGGCGCGCTGTGCTTGTTAAAAAAGCTAAGCCATTACCAGTTGAATGTATTGTGCGCGGATGTATCACCGGATCTGGTTGGAAAGATTATAAAGCTACTGGTAGCCTTTGCGGACATGTATTACCAGAAGGTCTTGTGGAATCAGCCAAGCTTGAACCAGCTCTCTTTACACCTTCCACCAAGGCCGAACTTGGTGAGCATGATGAAAATATTACTCGTGCTGAGGCTGCAAAATTACTTGGTGATGAGCTTGCTGCCAAAGTAGAAGATATTTCATTACGCATTTTTGAAGCTGGGCGCGAATATGCCGCCACCAAGGGCATACTTATGGCTGATACTAAGTTTGAATTTGGTATGGTGGATGGAGAATTGGTGCTTATTGATGAAGTTATGACTCCAGACTCTTCACGCTTTTGGCCTGCAGATCAATATAAACCAGGCCAAAGTCAACCAAGCTTTGATAAACAATATTTACGTGATTGGCTCTCAAGTCAACCTTGGAATAAAGAAGCACCTGCTCCGGCTTTACCCAAAGAAGTTGTTGATGCAACAAGCAAAAGATACGCTGAGGCTTATAATATCCTAACCGGTAAAACAATTTAAATATATCATTATTGCGAGGTATAAGCATATGCTACTTAAAGGAAAAAAAGCCCTCATCTTGGGTGTTGCTAACAATAAAAGCATTGCCTATGGCATAGCTCAGGCATTTAAAGCACACGGTGCTAGCCTTGCTTTTAACTATGTGGGTGATGCCATAAAAAAGCGCGTTGACCCTATCTGTGAAGAGCTTGGCGGAGATTTTACCTTCCCCATGGATGTATGCGATGACAGCCAAATTCAAGCTGCAGCTGATTTAGTGCAAAAAAATTGGGGACAAGTAGACATATTGGTCCATTCCATAGCCTTTGCCAATAGAGAAGACCTACAAGGACGCTATATGGACACATCGCGTGACGGCTTTAAGTTGGCCATGGATGTTTCGGTATATTCCTTACCTGTGGTTTGCCGTGCTTTTGAACCACTTATGCCAGATAATAGCTCAGTACTAACCATGACCTACTATGGGTCACAAAGGGTAATTCCAGGCTATAATGTAATGGGCGTTGCAAAGGCAGCTCTTGAAGCATCAACCCGTTACTTAGCTGTAGACCTTGGAGAGAGAAAAATACGCATTAATGCCATTAGCGCAGGTCCAATTAAAACATTGGCCGCTTCTGCTGTGTCTAGCCTCAAGCATATATTTAATATTATTGATGAAAAATCCCCACTACACTGTAATGTGAACACTGGTGATGTAGGTAATACTGCAGTATATCTTGCCTCTGAGCTATCATCTGCTGTTACTGGGCAAGTAATATATGTAGATAGTGGATATAATGTTATAGGGATTTAATATTTTACTATTTTCATCAAAAAAAATGGACTTTGAAAATTATTCAAAGTCCATTTTTTTGGGCCAAAACCCAATGTAAAAAATTCTAATAGCGGTTACGTGGCTTAATACGAGCAGCCTTACCTTTAAGTTCGCGCAAGTAATACAAACGACTACGACGCACACGACCAAGGCCAACCACCTCAACACGCTCAATAAACGGAGAGTGTAAGGGGAAGATGCGCTCAACACCAACACCATCAGAAACCTTACGCACAGTAAAAGTCGCGCCAGTAGTGCCACGCTGAATGCGAATTACATTGCCCTGAAACATCTGAACGCGCTCTTTTTCGCCTTCAACAATGCGCAAATGCACCTTCACGGTGTCGCCTGAACGGAATTTTGGCAAATCCATGCGCATATTTTCCAGTTCAATTTTCTTAAGTATATCCATTATAAACTCCTTTTATTCGCATAAAAACCCTGTTAGGTCTGGTGTTATTATCCTAAGTATCTTGAAAGTGCAAGACATTTTTTAGACATTTTAAAATTTGCCATTAATAAGCATCCTGCAAAATTCTATCAAACATTATGGCAGCCGCAGCACGTACAGAAAGATGATTATAATCACCAAGAAAGCGTACAGGTCTTAATAAAGCATCACAAGATTGCAAAACTTCAGGTGCTAGACCATGGCCAGTACCAAGCAAAATTAATGCTGGGTGATTGCTCAACACATCTCGAACCTTAGAAAAAGATATATAACTTGGCATAGCATGCTTACTCTTACTTTTTATGCTCTCTCCCCATTGTGCAGAGCTACCCAAAAGCATAGGTCTTGTGCCCGTCAACTGCTCTATATGGCCTATGGCATCCTCAATAAAGGACATGGGACGAACCAAGCTTAAGGCCCTAGCCCTAGCTCCATAATTCTTATTAGCTTGGCCATGCAGCCAATGTTGTAAAATGCCGTGTAAGATTTCTTGCTGATCTTCAAGAGGGTTTAATACATAAAATCCTCCAAGACCATAACTTCTTGCACTGCGCGCTATATCGTGAATATCAAGATTTGTAAGCGACGAAGTACCAGAATGCTTACCCTCAATAATCACAGGATGGTGCACCAAGGCCACGTACAAATTTCGACCTAAGCGACAACGCACAAGAGAATTTAGATGATTTGCATCTTGCTCACTCAACTCGGCTTCATCCAAAATATCCGGCCTTTGGAGCAGCGTAATCTCAAGGGACTTTTGCCTGCGCCACTTAGCAATATGCTCATGATTACCACTACGCAAAACATCTGGCACATTATGCCCTTCAAAGCTCTCTGGACGAGTATAATGTGGATATTCTAATAAACCTTGCGAAAAACTCTCCTCAGTACCAGAGGCTTCCTTACCCATAAAACCAGGGATAAGACGAGCTACTGCTTCCATAACAGCAAGGGCTGGCACCTCACCACCATTTAATACCATATCTCCAACACTAACATATTCAATGGGTAAAATATCTTCCAGACGAGCATCAATTCCTTCATAACGCCCACAAACTAAAGTAATATTAGTCTCTTGCGCTAGTTCTTTAGCCATGGCCTGATTAAAGGGCTTACCAGTAGGTGAGAACACCAAGATGCGCCCAGCACTTGGAATATCACGCAGCGTTTGCATGAGTGGCTCAAGCATAAAGACCATACCAGGCCCACCACCATAAGGACGATCATCAACAGCCCTATGTACACCAAGGCCATGCTCGCGAGGATTATGCACGTCCACCTGAACAAGGCCACTAGCCCTAGCTTTGGCCATGAGAGCCATTTGCAAAGGTGAATTAAAAAACTCCGGAAAAAGACTTACAATATGAAAATGCATGGAGGGTTTTTATAGTATTTTTTATTTAATATCAAGGTTAAGCATTCTTGTATTGTGATTTCATAACTTACCTTGATGAAAGCTTAAAAAAAACAAAAATTGCATTACCAGCCTCTGTTTCTGGTACTAATATTAGTCCATTTTTAGTATGCACATCTTTTAATTCAACTGTTTATTTAGGCAAACAAAATCAAAGGTGTTTTTTTGTATAACTTTTTACCCCCGCATAGCGGGTGATTTTATGTGCCCAAAGTCATGTGTCCAAAAGAAAAAGGGCTTAAGCTTTTTAGCTTAAACCCTTGAACTTACTGGCTCCCCGGGACGGACTTGAACCGCCAACCTAGTG
>CAYJLD010000022.1:22743-31349 GCA_964371195.1 uncultured Desulfovibrionaceae bacterium
CACCCGCTCTGCCGATTGAGCTACCGGGGAATGACTTTCGCTAAATGCGCGAAGATTTTTTTATGCTATTGGTTTGTAATAGTCAAGTACTTCTGTAAAAAAAGTTTTTTTTATAAGTTAAATATTGCGTTAACATATTGTAAAAACGTGCATTATTATCTTTTTTTATATTTTATACTAAGTTTAAAGCGTCAAACTATATTAAGGATAATTATTTTTTACAAAGTAGTTAAAGTAAATAAATTAAAATTTTTCACTCGGTTACATCAGCATGCATCTTAGTGTCTTTACTTTATATTTGAATAAAAATTAAATAATTTCAACTAGTGCAATTCACTTTCCTGTGCCTATGTTGAGTGTGCAGTTCATATGGTTATAAGGTGCGACAATCAACTATTAATTAATTTATTTAACTTTTTTGTAAACCTTTCTGCTTCGCTATATATGCATCCGCAGTAATTTTGACGATATAAATTAAATTCTTTTGAAATATCAATCCCTTTTTGCCAGCCTAATCTAAAGTCTTCGTAGTAGAATTGCGTAGCGTATTTTTTACTTACAATTTGAGCTTGCTTAATAATATCTTCATGATTTTGGAATGTTGAATAAAGCAAAGATGAACAAAATGCATCAAAATTTTGCTCTTTTGCAAGTTTTGCACATGTATCAAAGCGTGAAGCGTAACAATATGAGCAACGACTTTGACCTTGATTTTGCAAAGCACTTACAGTGTATGTCCAGTTTTGAATATCCCAGGCTTCATCTATCCAAATCATTGGTAAATCAAGTTTTTCAGCACACTGTACCATGGCATCACGACGGCGTAAATATTCATTTAAAGGATGAATATTAGGGTTTACAAAAACTCCCGTAACTGTATGTCCCTGCTCTCTTAAGCTCAGCAGGGGAAAAATAGTGCACGGACCGCAGCAAGCATGAAGTAAAATATGCATATCTTAATTATGTGCGCACACGCACTTCAATCATTTTACCTAATTGTTCTTCTATTTCGCTAATGCGCTGTCGCTTACGATTAAGTAAATACATTGCAAGTTCAGGAGAAGCATCAAAAACAAAGTTATCGCCTTGGGCTGCGCGCCCTTGGCGCATCATTTCCCGCAAAGATTGTAAAGATTGCCATTCTAAATTTCTACGCATGCCTGTTCCACGGCAATGGGGGCATGGTTCCATAGTGATGGCTAAAGCTGATGATGCTGTGCGTTGACGTACAATTTCAAGCAATCCAAAAGATGACATACGTCCCATGTCGTGACGAGCGCGATCACTTTTCATAGCATTGCGTAGGGTTTTTTCTACTTCACGCACATGGCTTTTATCACGCATTTCAATAAAATCAATGACAATTTGACCGCCAATATCGCGTAGCCTTAAGTGTCTTGCTATGGCCTCAGCGGCTTCTAGATTAGTTTTCAAGGCCATGGAGGCAAAATTACCTTTGCCGGATATCTTACCTGAGTTAATATCCACAGCCATAAGTGCCTCAGTTTGATCAAAAACCAAGCGCCCACCAGAAGGTAAGACCACTTCACGTGAATAAATTTGCTCTAATTGACGTTGGATTGCAAAGCGCTCCCAGAGGGTTTGGCGCACATCACTATGTACACGCACTAAATCTTTTTTACGCGGGAATAACAGACTGACAACTTCACGTAGGCTCTCGGCCATTTCAGCATTATCCACCCACACTTCTAGCACATCATCGGTAAGATAGTCACGTATGGCGCGCTCTGCAAGTCTTGGCTCTTGATATACCAATAGTGGAGCGGACTCGCTAACCCCACGCTTACGTATTTCCTTCCATACTCTTTTTAAATATTGTAAGTCATTCTTTAAAGTTGTTTTAGAAGTGCCAACGCTTACGGTGCGTACAATAACTCCAAGTCCTGCACCAGGCTCAATGCCTTCCATAAGTTCACGCAAACGTGCACGCTCTTCTTCGCTATCAACTTTGCGGGAAATACCAATTTGTTCTTGGCCTGGTGTAAGCACCAAGAAGCGGCCCGGCAAGGAAAGCCATGTGGTTAAAAAAGCTCCCTTACTACCAGTTGGTTCTTTAAGAACCTGAACTAAAATTTCTTGTCCTGGTTTTATAACTTGTTGAATTGGTGGATACTTTTTACCTTTTCCAGGTTCATGATGCTGTTGATAATATTCGGGATGAATTTCATCAATCTGCAAAAAACCATTCTTACTAGCTCCATAATTAATGAAGGCCGCCTGCAAATTAGTATCTACATTATGCACAACGCCCTTGTAAATATTACCTTTAGTTTTCATTTGATGGAGCATTTCTAAATAATATTCATGTAAAGCTCCCTCTTCGGTAAGGGCAACTTCCACCTGCTCACCAGAAACAACACTAATAAACATATTGCGACGCTTAGAGCTTGCAGTGGCTTTCTTGCCTACGGTGGCACGTGCTCGACCTGGCTTACCTTCAGCCACTGATGTAGCTTGAGCAGGCTTTGCGCGTGTAGTAGCAGTCTTTAGCTCGACTGCCTCTTCTAATGGCTTAAGAGCGCGTTTTTTTCCACGCTTACCACGCCCACCACGGCGTCCTCGTCTGCTCTTTGGCAAAACACCTTCAGCTGCACTTTCTACTTCTAAAGATTCATCTTGCGCTTGATTAGATAAGTCACTCTGCTCTTCGTTGACAATTGAAGAGCTAGTTTCAGCTTCTTGCACAGTTTTTTTATTAACACGCCGCGGTGTTTTAGGGCCAGACTTAGGCTTTGCTTTTGCAGCTTCATCTTCAACAACTTGAGCTTTGCTATCCACAGTTTGCTCAATAGTTGAAGACTTTGCCTTAGCCTTACTCACACTACGAGGACGCCTTGCCTTCTTAGAGGTTGCGTCAGACTCTTGAGCAGCTACATTTGAGTCAGCTTGCTTTGCTAAACCAGATTCATTAATTTCAACAGATTCAGTTACTGTTTTTGTAGACTTAGACGTGGATTTGGTTTTAGGCTTTGTTGTGGCCTTAGCTTGTGCAGAACCAGCTCTTGTTCTTGGCTTCTTTACAGTTGTCTTAGCAGTTTCATCAGATTTTGTAGTAGTCTTAGTAGTCTTAGTCTTTGCATTGGCAGCTTTTGAACTGGCCTTATCTTCGATTATATCTGGTGTACTTTGCTTAGGGGCTCTGGGTTTACGTGGGGCTTTTGGCGTAGTTGTAGCCTTGTTTTTACTTTCGTCACTCATAAAAATCCTTAATATAAAATTTTCAGCTTATACAACACATAGCTGAATGTGTTTTGCGCATCTACACTCATTGGATCAATAAAATAAAACACGTATACGAAATTTAACCAATGGCGGAGCGCAACATTACCTGTTAAGTGTACGGTATTTTGTAAAATATGCAAGCATTGTATTGTTCTAAGCAAATAGCTAATAATTTTAATATTAAAAAATAGTGATATCACACAGATATCACTATTTTTATTATGAAATTTAAAAAGTAAACAATGAGTTGCTAAGCTGGTACGCTAGCCTCCATATTCTCTTTAACTGGTTCAGCATCAGCTTCATTTGTCTTGAAGTTATTTAATTCATTATGATTTGCATTTAGGGCATTTTGTAATCGTGCTTCGTCTTCATGCGATAATGAAGATTGCATAATTATGCCACCTGTGCCTTCAAGTTCATCTAATACCTTATCAGTAAGTTCACTATGCACTAATACAAAGAGTGCCGATGAACCTGGTGTTAATTTTTCTGATAATGTTTTCATAAAATTATCATTAATGCCAACATCTGCAAGCGCGCCTGCTACAGCTCCTGTACCTGCACCAACAACTAATCCAAGTAATGGGTTTAAGAAAATAAGACCTACTAATGTGCCCCAAAATCCACCACCAAGAGCACCACTAGCTGTCAAGCTATGCATTTGATGGAGTTTAATTTTCCCATTTTCTTTACGCGTTGCAATGACAGCATCTTCCAAATCCACAAGATATTCTTTTTGCATTTTCATAAAACTTAAGCGTACTTCAGTAGCCTTAAATTCTGAATTATACATAACTGCAATTAAATTTCGCATATTTATTCCTCATATATAAAAATTATCATGAATTTATGTTCATGATTAATTTTAATATACAATAAAACAGCGAAAAAACGCAAAGAAATTATTTATATTTAAAATACTTAGCATAAAAATACATACACAAATCAACAAAAAAACCTTTCATGCCAAGCCATCACTTAGCATGAAAGGTTTTTATTTTTTATTTAAGGTTAGTTTTTTTACAAAAATTTAACCTTCAGTTTAATTTAGAAACCGAAACCATCATCGTCATCACCGGAAGCATTGAAACCAAAGTCACCAGTGATACCACGAGGAGTATCGTCTGATAATTCTTCGGCAACAGCTTCAGCAGCTTCTGCACCAGCAGCACCTGCAACGGCTCCACCAACCACAAGACCCTTCATATTGTCTTTAATGGCACCTTTAATCATGGTTAACAGTTCTTGCTGATCAACGGCCATCTTACCTTGATATGGAGCAAGTTCTTTACGAAGTGCGCCCATGTCTGTAGTCATGGTTTTAATTTTTGCTTCAAGCTGATCGCATTTCTTTTCTAGTTCCTGAGCTTTGGCTTCTTGCGGCTCAAGTTCGGCTACTTTTGCATGTAGGTTGGCAAGTTCTGCTTTTTGAGCTTTAACTGTGCCATCTAAATCTGCCAAAACATCAAGAGTTTTAGCAGCCAAGCTTTGTAGAGCAGAATTCATAGGAGGCACTGAAACATTATCTCCTATGGATTTTTTATTATTCTCTACAAAGTTATCCCATGGTGTGCCTTCATCCCACTTTAATTCAACAAAGGCTGGATATAGACTTGCAAGCCAACCGGCTGCAAGTGGTCCAACTGCACGTGAGCAGCAGTCACAGGCTAGGGAACGTCCGGTTAGATAACCGGCTAGATCTTTAACATCAACGTCTTCCTTACCAAGCACTAGAGCAAGGACACTTTCCATCGGGAAGACTTTACGAGCTTCATCAGACATAACGGCCTCCTCCTTGGGAGATCGGAGTATTTATAATTTAGATAGTCGTCAATAATGCGACTAACTACGCCCCACCATACGCACATAGGTTAATGCTGCTGTTCTATATACAAAGTGCCCAAGTTTTGACCAAGGCAAATATGCAAAGAGCATCCAAACAAAAACTAAGTGCAAGTAGTACACACAAAACGCTGGTTTTAGTGCGTCTAGAAGGCGGAACATCTGACTGAGTATGCCAGTGACACCTACAGCCCAGATAATGCCCAAAAGATACCAATCATAAAAGCTTGATCCTTGATATTTGGGATTAAGCTTCATGCGCCGTATGGTCAACAAACCAAGGCCGATAACCATAGCAAGCGCACCTATGTTTGCAAGTATTTTAACAGGATTAGCTTGGTCTAGAGGTGTTGGCATTTTCAATGCAGGAAATACCATACCACCCCAAGCTGCACCGGCCACAACTGCTGTAACAATGGCTAAAGCCACAAATGAGAACACAAGAATTAAGTGACCAAATTTACGACTATTTTTGCCGCCTGCTTCTTCAGCAGAATCGGTTTCTACTTGGCAATCACTAAACTTTTTATGTGGAATAATTTCTTCAACAATTACATCATATAAGTGCATATACCAAGGTTTTGTTGCCCCAAGCATAAGTACAGTACCTTCTGGCTTAAAGTTATCTATAAGACGCATAACACCTTTATAGAGAACAAATACAGCACTAAAGAAGGTTATAATAAAGATAGGGTCAATTACGTATAATATATGGAACATTTCACTAAAGACAATGCGTCCATCTGCTGCACGAACAAACCACTCTCCACCGTTAAACCCTGCTCTAATCCACCAAATCACTAGCCATAAAAGAGCCGGTATGCCAAAGAGCATAGGTAGGCCCTTGGCAGAGCTCATCCATTTACCAATAATACTTGGCTGAGTTAGGTCACGGTAAACCATATTTCGCGCAGCAGACATAAGATCTGCTGGGCGAGCACCACGAGGGCATAGGTCTGCGCAATTACCACAATTATGACAAAGCCATAGGTCTATGTCTTTTTCAAGTTTATCCTTAAGGCCCCATGAAGCCCAGACCATTTCCTTACGCGGATAAGGAGCATTGCTTGGAGCTACGGGGCAAGCCACAGAGCAAGTGGCGCATTGATAGCACTTTTTAAGTGTATCACCACCAGCTTCTTGTAGGCCGCGCACAAATTCCACATTGGGTTTTATTGTATGTTGTGCCATAACTCCTCCTACATGCCCTTAAACGGGTTGGGGCCCATGGTAATAATACGACTAACAAAGCCATCAATTAAGTCTGGTACTTTGTCATATTCGTCTATGGCAACTTCTAATTGGTCTACCCGTTCTGGTTCAACGCCAAGACGATTGAGTGTTTCAGCTATATTTTCTTTACGACGGTTACAGATTTCAGAACCCTTCACAAAGTGGCATTGATAATCATCACCGTACTTGCAGCCAAGCAACATAACCCCGTCAAAGCCCTTACTCATGGCATCAGATACCCAAATGGCATTTACTGAACCAAGGCAACGCACTGGAATAATGCGAGCATATGGACTCCAAGTTTTACGACGCATGGCAGCCATATCCAAAGCTGGATAGGCATCGTTTTCACAAGCTAAGATAAGTATGCGTGGACCTTCATTCTTAAAGTCCTTTGGTACTGTTACTTCGCGAATCATAGAGCCAATTTGGTCAATATTGTAATTGGCAAAAGAGATTACGCGCTCAGGGCAAGCCCCAAAACAAGTTCCGCAACGACGGCAACGCGCTGGGTTTGGTTTAGGTGTGCCTTTTTCATCATCATCAAGTGCTCCAAATGGGCACTCCTCGGTGCAGCGTTTACACTGGGTGCAGCGCACAAAGTTGAATATAGGATAAGAAAGGTCACCAGAGCGTGGATGCACAGCAACACCATGGCTTGCAGCTTCAATGCATTGCATAGCCTTAAGGGCTGCACCATATGCATCTTCTTCACAAGCATCCATGGTCATGGGCTGGCGTACACAACCTGCGGCATAAACACCGGTACGTCTAGTTTCATAGGGGAAGCAAATGTAATTTGAATCACTAAAGCCATCAAAAAGATCAAGATCTGGAAAATCTGGACCTTGGCGATAATCAAATTGTACCACTGCATCCTTTGCTGTTGTAGGTACAATACCAGTTGGCAATACCACAGCATCAACTTCAATATCAAAATCCATACCTAACAAGGTATTTTCACATGTAATCTTAAGTGCTTCACCAGCTTGAGCAATGCCTGTTACATCGGCCTTGGTCATCATAATGCCAAGACGATCTTGGGCATATTTATAATAACGCTCAAGCAAGCCTTGTACAACCATATGTTTGTATAAGATAAATACTTGCGCACCTTCATCACCATCACAAACTGCATTGGCAAGACGTAAAGCTGCCACAGATGATACTGAGTTTGAATAAGTAAGGTGACGAATACTTTCAAGATCTTCTTTTACAAAGGCTGCTTCTTCACCCTCAGCTGGGCAAGCATCGCCTGCTGGAGCTTCTTTGGCTTCTACAGGAGCATCTTCAATCTTGGTTTCGCAGCATTGATCACCATCACCACAACCACAACAAGCTGATTTAGGCGATCCTTCTGCCAAGGTTGTATCAAGAACAAAGGCCACACGTTTGGGCTTAACCTTGCCCTCACGTAAAAGCTTACCAAATTCACCAGCATGATATACATTAGGTAGGCCATAACCCATAGGGGCAAGATACTTTTTAGCATCTAGTGGAACCCAGCCTGTAGCTAGCACCACCGCACCCACGGGAACTTCAACATCACCATTAGGAGTTGTAAGCATGGCTACAAATTCACCTGGCTGACCAGATAGTTTATTAATACTGGAACTTGTGTATATGGTAATCCTAGCTGTTCCTTTAGCTGCTACAATCTTTGCTTCAAGGCCAGATGGTTGTGGTTCAGTCCATGGAGCTTTAAGCGGTGTGGCATTGGGAATATTATTAACATGCCCGCCAAGAATGTCTGACTTTTCAACAAGCACCACTTCATAATCAGCCTTAGCTAATTGTAGAGCAGCAGTTAAACCTGTCCATCCACCACCAAGCACTAAGACACGCTTAATACCTTCAGTTACAGCACCTTCGGGCGGAGTTGCTTTTTGCAACTTCACAACACCCATATTCACATAATCAAGAGCCATTTGGCTTAGCAATTCAGGAGCTGTATGTGGAACTGGTGAACCGTCTGGATTTTTATATGCAAGCACGCATTGCTCACGCAAGTTCACGCGCTCAACCATAACATCACCAAAAACATAGATAGCAGTGTCATTTCTTGGGCTAGTGCCACAAACTAACACACCATCAAGCTCATTGGCGGCAATATCGTTTTGAATATCAGTCAAAGCATCAGCTAGCACAGGGTAACTTTTTACAACAGGAGTAAGATCGCCCCACTTTTTGCTAACAGCAGCGGCCATGGCTTCTACATCAATGCCGCCACCAATGTTTTGTACATCAAAATAAACACCTATTTTTGTGGCCATGCCTAGCTACCC
>CAYJLD010000023.1:0-30806 GCA_964371195.1 uncultured Desulfovibrionaceae bacterium
ACACTAACACGCATGCTTCAAGACGAATCAGAGCAAGTTTTGTAATAATTAGTCGTTACTGAAAAACGCGTTTCACGCATTTTTCTAAAAAGGCACGCTCGCTCCAAATATCGCTTTGCGAACGCCAGAAGTTAATTCTGGCTTATTTTGCGCCGCCACTCAAAAAAAGGCCCTTTGAGCTTCAAAAATTGCCAGAAATTCGCATTCCATGCTCTTATTTCTGGTAATTTTTTTATTACTATTTTCAAATAAAATTATACATATTTAGAATGTTATTATATTTTTTAGCGTCAACTAATTAATATTATGGATACAATGTATGTAATATCCATAACTTTAAAACAATTTTACTATGCTTGCCCAATCAAACATAAATAAAGTTAATGTAGTACTTGAACAAAGGAGAGGATTACAAAAATATTTTTAATGATTAAACTAATCCTCGTCCTCGTTATGTTCAAATATATCTGCACCATAACGACTATTACTTACAATGCCAGCAAAAAAATTAAGCCCAGCTAAAAAAGCTATATTATCATGAGCTTTGGCTACCATAAGCACATCATCAAAGTCACGTAATATAAAAAATCCACCACTTTGCCCTTGAGCTCTATAGACCTCGCACCAAATTTTATTATCATCACCTAGGCATGAATGTATGGGCATGGGGGGTTTTAACTCATCATCAAGGTTAAATGTAGCTGGGTTCGCAGGCTTAGTTTGTAAACGCTTTCCACACCACTCTAAATCATAGTATTCACAGGACATATTACACCGCCTTCCTTATAATTTTTTGTACAGCTTGAATACAATGCTCAATAACAATTGCAGGAGTATTGCTAGCATCAATAACACGAATACGTTCTTTATCTAAAGCTGCTTGTGCGTGATAGTTTTGGCGTACTTGCTCATGAAAATTAACACTTTCCTTATCAAAGCGTTTTTCATTAGCTCCACCAACTTGAGCATCATTACGCTTAGTTGCACGCTCAAGACCTAGATTGACAGGTAAATCGAGTAGCAAGGTTAAGTTAGGCCATAGGTTATGAGTACAAAGCTCATGTAAGCTTAAAAGTTTTTCAATATCGAGCCCACGCCCAGCTCCTTGATACGCCAAGGTTGAGTCCACATAGCGATCGCAAAGTACAAACTTGCCTTGCTCCAAGGCTGGCCTTATTACCTCTTGCACATGCTGAGCACGATCTGCTAAAAATAAAAATAATTCAGCTTCTGAGCAAAGCTTACTACGTTCATCAAGTAAGGTACTACGCAAATTTTGCCCTAGGGCACTGCCACCTGGTTCACGTGTGCGAATCACTTCAAAGCCTTGCTTTTCAAGATAGTCACAAAGTCCTATTAATGCAGTACTTTTACCAGAACCTTCTATACCTTCAAAAGTGATAAACATTGCTCTTCTCCTTTGCTCTTAGCTGCTAACTTCGGTTTTGCATCCGGAGTGGGCCTTGGTTTATACATATAACGCTCAAGAGTAGGTTGATAACTTGACCAAGTATCACAAGGTGAATCTTCAAAAATATGCCGGCATTGAGCCATTTTAGCATCAATATTATCCGCAAAATGTAAGAGTAAGGCCTCAGCAGTTTGAGGCAGGCGTGCTGCGCCAAAGGTATAACTACCATGATGGCTTAGTATAAGGTGCTTTAAGTGCTCACAAAGCTCTTCCTCAAGGCCAGATTTATCTAAATATTTTTGCAAATACTCAAGGCCCAATTCCACATGCCCAAGCAAGCGACCCTTGGTGGTGTAATCGTTGACCAATCCACCTGAAAACTCCCATATCTTACCAATATCATGGAATATAGCTCCAGCAATAAGAACTTGTTTGTCCAATTCTGCATAGTGACTTGCAATATCACGCACCAATTTCACAACCCCAAGCGTATGCTCAAGTAAGCCACCAGCATAAGCATGATGTACGCCCTTGGCCGCTGGCGCATGTAAAAAGTTTTTTTGTAACTCTTGGTCATTTAGTACTGAAAATACAAATTTATACCACGCAGCATGGCTAAACTCTTGCTTACAAATACTACAAAGTTCTTCCCACATTTCCTTAGGCGGACGAGGGCTTGAGGGCAAAAAATCTACCATATCAAGCTTGGCACATTGTTCTTCATCTAAAATATACATTTGATCAATAGTAATTTGGACTTGATCACGAAACAATGAACAACGCCCCACAACATTCACAAACATACCAGGACTTAGAGTTGAAAACTCCTGACTCAATGGACTCCAAATTTTAGCATCCAATGTGCGTGCGGCATTTTTTAATTCCAACTTCCAATAAGGTCCATTTCGAGCCTGTTGCATAGATGCAGCAGATAATAAAAATATATCTCTAATTTCTGACTCTGGGCTAAAATCATTTGAATTTTGCATATAACACCTTGGCTAAGATTTTATTTTTCTTCACATACCAAAAAAGCTTGTACTCTTTTTAGCACTGTGTAAAATGTACCGCATAGGGTAATTTTTTTAATCGTTAAAAATAATGTCCCTTAAATTTCCTTTTTTTTGGAGCTATTGTCAAATGAACATTTTACTTACCAATGATGACGGAATTTATGCCGTTGGATTAAGGGCCATATATGCAGCCCTTTGTGAACTTGGACATAATGTCTATGTAGTGGCTCCCATGACCGAGCAATCCGCAGTGGGGCATGCTTTAACTGTATTTCAACCTCTTAGAATAAAAGAAATCAGTGAGGTTGGTTTTAATGGATTGGGCGTATATGGTACCCCATCAGATTGTGTTAAGCTTGCTCTATCGTCTCTTTTACCAAAAAGGCCAGACTTAGTCATCTCTGGCATTAACTCAGGGGCCAATGTGGGACCAGATATATTATATTCTGGTACAGTGGCTGCTGCTACTGAAGGTGCCCATAACGGATTATATTCCGTTGCCTTATCCTACGATAATTTGCGGCCAGTTAACTTATTAGATCAAGCAAGGCATGCCGCTAATTTACTGCAAAACTTCCATTGGCAAGACATGCCACCGCGTTGTGTGCTTAATATTAACTACCCCAATGTAGACTTTAGCCAAAATAAGGGCCTATGTATATGCCCCCAAACTAGTGCTCTTTGGCAAGACACCTATGATGAATGCTATAACCCTCGTGGAGATCGCTATTGGTGGATTAAAGGCGAAATTCGTGCACAAGATGTAGAAGCCGGAACAGATAAAGATATGCTCTCTAAAGGCTATATTACTCTTACACCACTACATTTTGAATTTACTCATACTACATACTTACAAACATTAAAGAATAATCTAAAATAATTGTGGAGGTTATAACATGACTGAGACACTGCAGGTTGGTGATATACAAGTAGAGTTACCCATAGTCCCTCTTCCCGGTACCAATATTAGTATTTTATTATTTGATAGCCTTGGCAAAACAAAACTCATCCAAGACCTAGCAAGCGAAGGGATAAAAAGCTTTCCCAAGCCAGATGTAATAGTTTGCCCTGAAGCAAAGGCTATTCCGCTAACTCAAGAAATGGCTAGACTATGGAATATTGATTATTTTGTCCTTAGAAAAGCTAAAAAACTCTATATGAAAGACCCCAAAAAAGTTGATGTACGCTCAATTACTACAGGTGGTGAACAATACCTATGGTATGATGCCGACATTTTACACATGGTAAAAAACAAAAAAGTCATGCTTTTTGATGATGTTATATCTACTGGGGGAACTCTTCGCGGCATGCTTGATTTTGCCGAAGATAATAGCCTAGAAATTTCAAGTATAAGTACTATTTTCCTAGAGGGGCAAAGCCAACTTATAGATGAAATACGTGCAAAATACCCTAGTTTCCAATACTTGTGTCCACTACATATTATTGAAAATTAAAGCAAAAACCTCTCACTAATTAGTGAGAGATCTAGGTTAATGACAACCCCACTTCGTGGCGTTTGTGCCGCCTAAGGCAGACAAGCTGCCTTGGCAGTAAGGCACGAAAATCAATCGCTTAACGGCGAAGCAAAGCTACGCCTATCGTTGCTCTCTGTATCCGTAGGGCTCATGCCACTTCGTGGCCCTTCGGGCAGGGCTCTTGATTTATCGCTCGTACTGACTTTGTCAGTACTCTAAAACCTCTCACTAAAGTTAGTGAGAGGTTTTAATCTCTTATGAATATAATATGAGAGCTAAAAACTCTAAGTTCTCTTTGCCTGTATTTTCAATACCATGAATTTCACCATCTGGACAATAGGTTACGTCACCAGCCTTTACAGGAACTAAGGTTCCATTGTCATTATAGGTGCCTTCACCGCTAAGTATGTAATATACCTCTACGTCACCACTATGTTTATGTACACCTACTGATGAACCTGGCTCAAGAACGCTATGATTAAACATGCGCCCCTTACCACAGAATTGCTCATCATTAATTAAAGCCTTAGTTAACATAAACCCAGCACCACCGCGGGCTTTTTCCATGCGCTCATTGGCTATGTCTTGTCCTTTACGAATCATAATTTCCTCCTAAAAAGTTTATTTCTTGATGATAGCATATTTTTTGATGGCTCGAAAGAGCTAATTTTGTGATAGATAAATAAATGCCCATCATTCCGATTTGGCTATTTTTAGCTGAATGTGTGATGTTCAGTAAAGTTTTTTTCGCGGCTCGGCACTTTCGCGTTGCTTCACCGCCGGATAATTGCTCAAAAACCTTCCCCAACCTCACACATTGCCTCGGCAAAGAGTTCTGCTCATAGTAATATTTTCTAAATCGGAATCACGTGTAAATAAATGGAATGTAATTTCACTTAATTGTATTAATATAATAAAATAAAGTTCTCCGCATGACAGTGTGTTGTTAAATTACTACAGAATAGAATATCTAAAATATAGGCTATTAAGGTATTGTTGGCATATAAAATGCATGTTATAAAATGCTTTACACAATGAAGCAGAAAATTTTTTTAGATTAAATTTTTTGGAAATTACTATGGCAAAAGAAAAAGTTACAAAATCAGCATCAATATGGCGCAGACTTGGCCCTGCTCTTGGCTTTATGGCAAGCTTATTGTTACTTGTAGCCTTTTTTTATGGAGAGGATAATAGTATTACTAGCTCTTCAGTCACTAACTCTACTAAGTCGTCTTCGCATACTGCAACTGCACGTTATAATGTAGCAAAAAAAGTTTTTGAGCAACTCAAAAAACAAAATAGTGTTGAACAAAAACAATGGCATAGTTTAGCTCAAGAGTTTTATGACATCTACACAGAATACAAGAGCTGGCCCAATCGACCTGCGGCTCTTTTTCGTAACGCCATGGTACTTGAACGTATAGCTAAACAAGACTCAGATTTTAATCTTCCTATAGAGAGATATATTAAGCTTGCCACAGAATTTAAGACTAGCCTTCTAGCAGATGATGCCTTGCTTCAAGCTGCCATAATCTACAATACCAAGCTAAACAAACCAGATAAGTCTCTGCAATTAATAGACTATATAAAAGCTGAGTTACCTAAGGGTGATATGTATAATAAGGCTGTGACCCTTGAGAGCAAATTACGTCCCAGTAATGCTGTGTCAAAAAACCGTCTTAAATCGCATCAAGGGCAATCTAACAATAAATCTGAAAAGCATAATGCCAGTGCAGCTTTAACTCAAGTATCTTGGGCTACATTGGATGAAAATACCGTACAAATTACTATTGCCTTGGATAAGCATGTTACTTGGCGTGTTGATACAGCAAAGGATCAACAAGTTTTGCTCATAATGGATGATACCGCCCCAGCTAAAGGTGTGCAAAAAGGTGCACGAGTAAAAAACAGTGTCCTTACCCAACTAGCCATTAGTCAACAAAAACATGGTAGCACCAATCTTAAACTAAACTTTGCAAAAGATTCTGATTATAAAACTAAGGTTGAACAAAATCCTTTTAGAATTGTATTAACTGCAACTGCTAAGGCTAAACCCAAAATACAAAAGGTTAAACCAAGCACTGCTCCTAAAGAAAATACAAAAGCTATTGCAAAGGTAAAGGCGCAAGAAAAAAAGCAGACCACAAAGCCACATAATAAAAGTGTAAAACCAGTGGCTAAGGCTAAATCTGACCTCAAAGGACAACAATCCACAAAATCAAAGTCAGATAAGCCACCTCAAACTGCTATTAAACGTGCTGTGACGCCAAAATCTAGTAATAACCAAACCGTGGCTAAAGCTCAGCATAAGCCAAAGCCCATAGTCAAGCCAGCTGCTGTTCCCTCTGAAAAAGAGCTATCTAAACGTATGCATAAGTCTAACACCAAGGACATGGCCTTACAGCTTGGGCTTAGTGTACAGACTGTATTTATTGATATTGGCCATGGTGGTAGAGATCCTGGGGCTATAGGTAATGGTATAGTTGAGCGCGATATTGTGCTTGACGTGGGGTTGCGTCTAGGAAAGATGTTAAAAGCATATGGATTAGATGTTATATATAGTCGCACCACTGATCAATCTATTGCGCTTAGTGCGCGTCCGGCTAAGGCCAATAAGGCTCAAGCAGATCTTTTTGTATCAATACATGTTAATGCCAATAAGGATATAAGCGTGCATGGTTTTGAAACCTATTATCTAAACTTTGCTAAAAATGCACATGCCGCCCAAACTGCAGCCCTAGAAAACTCCACCAGTGATCGCAAACTTGGTGACATCCAAAGCTTACTTGCCAATGTCATGTTAAATGTACGTACCTCTGAATCTATTGGCTTGGCTAGCGATGTATTGGATGCCACCATCAAACAATTAAAAAGAAATGGATTTAATACAAAAAATTCTGGTACGCGTTCAGCGCCATTTCACGTACTAATTGACACCAACATGCCAGCCATATTGGTGGAGGTTGGTTATTGCAGTAATAAAAATGAGGCTGCCAAACTCAAACAGCCTAAATATCGAGCAATTCTAGCGAAGGGTATAGCAGAAGGCATTATGCAATATAAAAATCGTCTTGAAAAAGGGCAAGACCCTCACTTTGCCTTGACGAATAATGACGATGATGCTATGTAACCCCTGTTAAGTTAATGATTTTAGATTAAATATGATTGACGCAAAGGAGAATTAAATGCGCAAAGTCCTTTATTTGACTATAGCTACACTAATTATGTTCTCAAGTGTTGCTATGGCTGCTGAGCTTAAGATTGGTGTTGTTGATATGCAAGAAATTGCCACCAACAGTGACCCTGCAAAAGACGCCAAAAAGAAAATGGAATCCAAGTATGGCACTGAAAGAAAGGAAATTGAAAAACAGTCTGAAGAGTTACAAAAGAAAGCTGAAGCCTTACAAAAAAATGCTGATGAAAAAAAGCAAGTAGAGTTTATTCGTTTACGTCGTGAATTTGATGAAAAAACTCGTAACTTTGCCCGTAAGGTTGAAGAAGATGAAATAAAAATTCGCCAAGATATGGTTACCCTTGTTTTTCGTGCTTCATATGAAGTGGCCAAGCGTAAAGGTTTTGACTATGTTGTAGACGTAACAGCTGGTGGCGTATTATATGCTCAGCAAAGCATGGATTTAACAAAGGATGTTTTGGCAGAAGTCAACAAACTTTGGAAATCTGGCGACTATAAGAAAAAATAATTCATCCTTTTTATATTATACACTTTATCCCCGGCTCTCAAGCATGAGAGTTCGGGGTTTTATGTATTTATCTAAGATTATTTGCATTTAGGAGATATCATGACACAGATTTCCAGTATGGACATTGATGAGATTTGCTCTATTTTACCTCATCGTTATCCCTTCTTGTTAGTGGATAGAGTGGTAGAATGCGCACCTAAATCACACATAAAAGCCTATAAAAATGTCACTGTTAATGAGCCATTTTTTCAAGGCCATTTTCCTGATTTACCCATTATGCCGGGAGTGCTCATTATTGAAGCTTTAGCCCAAGCTGCTTGCTTATTGGGCCTTGCTGAACTAGGCTACCCAAAAGACAAACTCCTACTCTTTACTGGCATTGAAAAAGTTAAATTTCGCCGTCAAGTTAGGCCAGGAGATAGGCTAGATCTTGAATGCACTAATCCTCGTTGGAAAATGAAGCTGTGCAAGGTTGAAGTACGCGCTTTTGTTGATGGACAACTTGCCGCAGAAGGTATCATCACTGCCGCCCTTAGTGACAGGTAATATCATGCATATGCCCAAGATTGATAAAGCCCATCTACATACTAGTGCACTTAGTTTGCAAGATAAAAAAGTGCTTATCTTGGGCGATGTCATGCTTGACGCCTACTTACAAGGCGATGCTCAAAGAATTTCCCCAGAAGCTCCAGTGCCGGTGGTAAATATTACCAGTCAAAGGCATATGCTAGGTGGTGCTGCTAACGTTGCACAAAATATTCTTAGCCTAGGTGGCAAGCCAACACTTTTGGGGATTTGTGGCAATGGCAGTGACGGGCAAAAACTAACAACACTTTTGGATGAGTCCTCCATAACTAGCCATGTTCTACAAAGTGCAGAAAGAAAAACCATCGTAAAAACACGTATTATGGCACAAGGCCAACAAGTTTTGCGTTTTGACAAGGAAGATTACAAACCCTTAAATCCTGATGAATGTGCATATATTTGTCAAAGCTTACAGCAATTAATTCCAGAACATGCTGTGATAATACTTTCAGACTATGCCAAGGGCCTAGTTAATATTGACATTCGTGAATGCATACAAAATATAATTAAGTCCATGCCAAATCCTGCTGAATTACTAGTGGACCCCAAGCCTGGTAATGCCGTTTGCTACACGCATAGTTCGCTTATGACACCCAATAGAAAAGAAGCATCACAAATGGCCCATATGGAACTTAGAAGCAAAGAAGATATCATTCTTGCTGGACGGCGTATTATGGATGCTTATGCTTGTGCTGAACTACTTATAACCCTTGGGGCTGATGGGATGGCTTTGTTTAGTAAGGATGGAGCCGTTTGGAATATTGCTCCTAGTGCCAAGGCAGTATTTGATGTAACGGGTGCTGGTGATACGGTTATCTCAACTCTAGCCTTAGGGCGTGCAGCAGGGCTTGATATGCTAACATGCTCTGTGCTTGCAACCTATGGTGCTGGCCTTGTGCTTGAGCATGTAGGCGTTGCTAGTGTAAGTGCTAGCGATATAGTGCAAGTAATTGAAACCACAACTATGCCTAAGTGCATACGCTGGGAGTAATATGTTAGAGCAATCCACACAAAATACTTTGCTAAAACCTGCGCGCAAGGTAGCTTTAATCCATTATTGGCTTGTAAGCATGCGTGGTGGTGAAAAAGTTTTGGAATCTTTATGTCGCATGTATCCTGAAGCACATATATTTACACATGTAGTACAGAAAGAAGCACTGTCTCCATTATTACAAGAACGTGTTATTAATACATCTTTTATTCAAAAACTACCATTGGCAAAAAAGCATTATCAAAAATATTTGCCGCTTATGCCCCTAGCTTTAGAACAATTGGACCTTAGCGACTATGATCTTATAATATCGAGTGAATCCGGACCAGCTAAGGGAGTACTAACTCGTACTGAAAGTACGCATGTTTGTTATTGCCATTCCCCCATGCGATATTTATGGGATATGTATCCTCAATACTTAGCTGCTGCATCTTGGCTAATGCGTCCAGCTATGCGTTATTGCTTTTCACGTTTACGCGCTTTTGATGTGCTCTCTGCCAATCGTGTAGACCACTTTGTAGCTAATTCTAAAACTGTTGCTGCGCGTATAAAAAAGCATTGGCGACGTGAAGCAAGTGTTGTGCACCCTCCTATAAATGTAGATGACTTTCCAATTCCTACCAAGCCAAGAGAAGATTTTTATCTCTATGTTGGACAACTTGTTGATTACAAAAGGGTAGATATTGCCATTGAAGCTTGCAATCGTTTAAAGCGCAAATTAATTGTGGTTGGTGATGGTGAAGCTAAAAAGAAATGGCAAGCCATTGCTGGGCCGCATATAAACTTTTTGGGGCGTGTTTCTACTAAAGAAATTATTGACCTGTATGCTAGGTGCAAGGCTTTGCTCTTTCCAGGTGAAGAAGATTTTGGCCTAGTACCAGTAGAAGCCATGGCTTGTGGTGCACCTGTGCTTGCCTATGGTTGTGGTGGAGCTACCGAAACTGTTTTACATGAAAAAACAGGGCTTTTTTTCTCCACCCAAAATGCTGACGATTTATGTACTAGCATAGAAAGCTTTGAAGCCATGCAGTCTAACTTTGATGCTCACACAATACGTGAGCATGCTTTACGCTTTGATGAAAAAAGTTTCGCGCAAAACATGCTCAGAGAAATTGAACGCGCAAGAGCGCGTGAAATTTAATTGTTTAAGCTAACAATGCAGCCACACGCGAAGCATCAAGCCCACTATGCACAAACATAGCTTCATGCGGCTCACTTGTAATACTATTCATGGTGTCTTGTAGTACAGTGTCCACTTCATCATCGCTTAAAAGTGTTGCACTTTGAGGAAAACTACTAATACGTACACTGTCCTCTTGTTTTATGGTGCTATCTTGACTAACGGGGGCTTGACGGTGGCCTTGTTCCCAAAGTGTAGCCATGGCACTTACATTGCTTGCATTACTTCCTGTTATTTCCATGATAAACTCCTGACGGGTAAATATTTTTGTTATAATGACATTTATTGTCTCTATGCAAATTTTATATGCAAATTACATTCCAAGAAAAAAATGCCGCCCTTAGAAATTTTTACATTAAACCCTTGACGATAGCCAAAGACATTTTATTTATAAAGAGCACTATTTTTTGGAGGATGTTATGAGTAGTACAAAGAAACATAAATTTAAAGCTGAGGTGCGTAAAGTCCTAGATATTATTACGCATTCACTTTATACCAATCGTGAAATATTTTTGCGTGAGCTTATTTCCAATGCATCGGATGCTCTTGATAAGCTACGCTTTCAGCAAAGTAGAGGGCAAATACCTCTACACCCAGACGGCGCACTTGAAATAAATATCACCATTGACAAAGATGCCAAAACTTTGACTATTACTGATACAGGTATTGGGATGAGTGAAAGTGAGCTCATTAATAATCTTGGGACTATTGCTAAATCAGGCTCAGAAGAATTTTTGGCCGACATAAAAAATAAAGATGACAATAAGGAAGATGCGTCTAACATTATTGGTCGTTTTGGAGTAGGCTTTTATGCTGTTTTTATGGTGGCAAACAAAGTAGAAGTTAGCTCTCGTCCAGCATTTGGAGAAGAAGCTGCCCATGTATGGGTTAGCGATGGTAGCGGCACATTTACCATCAATGCCACCGATGACGCCCCAGAACGCGGTACTCGTATTGTAGCCTACCTTAAAGATGATGCAGAAGAGTTTTTAGAAAAATATCGTATTGAATCAACCATTCGTAAACATTCAGCTTTCATCCCATTCAACATTAGTGTTGATGGTGAACATGTTAATACAACTCAAGCTCTATGGCGTGAACCAAAGTTTTCCATCACCAAGGAGCAATATGCTGAATTTTATAAATTTTTAACCTATGACAGTCAAGACCCACTAGAGACTATACATCTATCTGTTGATGCCCCAGTGCAATTTAATGCCCTGCTCTTCATACCTGAACATAAGCATGATTTCTTTGGCAGTGGGCGTGACAATTGGGGACTTGACCTCTATGCCAGACGTGTACTTATTATGCGCGAAAATAAAGAACTCTTGCCAGAGTATCTATCATTTTTCAAAGGTGTAGTGGATACTGAAGATCTGCCCTTAAATATATCGCGTGAAACCCTACAAGAAAATGTAGTGCTTAGAAAAATCCAGCAAACATTGGTCAAGCAAAGCTTAAGCCACCTTGAAAAACTATCTGGTGATAGTGCAAATTATGCTAAATTTTGGCATGCTCATGGGCGTGTATTTAAGCTTGGCTATCATGACTATATAAATCGTGAAAAAGTCGCATCCCTACTACGTTTTAATTCATCATTCCATGATGAGGCTGATGGTCTTAGCTCACTTGATGATTACATGGGTCGTGCAAAATCTGGACAAAAAACATTTTGGTATGTATCTGGCCCAAGTCGCGAAGCCGTACGCCTAAACCCTCATTTAGAGGTATTTGCCAAAAAAGGCCTTGAAGTATTTTATCTAACTGAGCCCATTGATGAGTTTGTTATGGAAGGGCTTGGCCAATATAAAGAATGGGACTTTAAGGCTGTGGAGCATGCCAGTGACGATAGCCTAAAAGATTTTGAAAATACTGCCGATGATAAACCAAAGTCAAACCCTCTAGCTGATGAGGATGTGCAAAACTTTGATGCATTACTTAAACATATGCAAAGTATCCTAGGTGATAAAGTTAAAGAAGTGCGCATTTCCCATCGCTTAGAAGATAGCCCAGCTTGCCTGGTAGCCCCCGACGGTGGAATGACATCTTCTATGGAAAAACTTATGCGCGTTATGAATAAAGATGATTCAGTGCCTCAAAAAATCCTTGAGGTAAACCGAGACCATCCTATGCTACGCACCTTACTACGCATACATAAAGCTGATACAAATGATACATTATTAGCTGAAATGGTAGAAGGACTTTACGACACAAGTTTACTTTTAGACGGTTATATAAAAGATCCCCATGCCATAGCAAGCCGTACCAATAAGCTTATGGAACAAGCTGGAGCTTGGTACGCTGAACTTAAAAAAATGTAACAATTAAAAGTCAGAGCCGCCTAGTAAATGGGCGGTTCTGACTTAATAGGTCTATATTTTTTCAATCAATACAAGAAATACCGGATTTTCTGGCACAAGACGAATATCTTGGCCAAGGCTTGAACTGTGACTTAAACCAAGCTGGAATACCTCAACCTTAAAGCTACGTTTATTAAAAAATTTTTCCACTTTTTGTAATGTTCCAAGCAGTACACAACTTATAACCATGCGCCCACCACTAATTAGGGACTTTGATAAGTATTTTAATAAATCTTTACCATCTAAGTCGCTTAATCCACCACCCACAAAAATACCATGAGGCCTTGGTAAATTATGTAAACATTGTGGTGCTGACCCTTGACAAATATCTAAAATTAATGCCCCCGTAGTGCGACGGTTTTTTTCTATATCTTTAATGCGTGAAAGTTTTTTTTCCACCGCTATCACTTGGCCTGCATATGCAAGCGCACACATCTCAAGAGCTACAGACCCAGAACCTGAACCTATATCCCACAATGTATGTTCTGGCTCAATGCGTAAAAGACTCAAGGCAGTTGCACGCACAGCAAACTTAGTCATCAAATTATTTTCGCGCGCCAATTGTTTAGGCAAAAGACCCAATACTGGCCGAGCACTTTGGGCAGTAGGCTCTATAAGAAGAGTGCAGTAACCAAGTATTTTTTCATTGTGGTGCAAAGCCTTAGCAAGACTTAAACTAAATATATTTTCATCTTCTTGCCCAAGATTTTGTGCAATATGCATAGTAAAGTTACG
Source organism: uncultured Desulfovibrionaceae bacterium (assembly GCA_964371195.1). Classification (GTDB taxonomy): domain Bacteria; phylum Desulfobacterota; class Desulfovibrionia; order Desulfovibrionales; family Desulfovibrionaceae; genus CAYJAD01. Next base: position 13,455 of record CAYJLD010000023.1, read on the forward strand.
CGCACCACGCTCATATAGATAATTGGCAATATCCTTAGGGCTTGCCTTAGCATCAGTTAGCACACAAACTGGATTATGACTAAATAGAGCAACATTTAGCCTATGCCAGCCTGCAGGGCGTCCATGCAGTGACACGTGCTGTACATTATGCCAAGCTATACCAAGCCTTGCACACAGATTTTGCATAACACTAATACCTGGATAAATATGCACAGACTTTTGCCCAAAGTATTTTATTAAGCTTACTCCAATACCATAATATAATGCATCTCCATCTGCTAAAACCAATACTTGTTTACTCTGAGCGCGTGCTTGCTCAATGGATTTAAATATATTTTCTAAGGGGCTGGTAATGGCAAGACATTCTTTACCTTTGATATTTTGCCTAGCTGCTATCTGTTTTAACAACGCCTTGCCACCCACAATATACTGGGCATCTTGTAAAAGTTTTACTTCCTTAGCACTTAGCACCTGTCCATATATGGAAAGCACTTCTATGGGGAACAATTTTTTTTTCATAAGCTAAATAACTCTCTACCATCCAAGTGAAATAAATGTATTTTTACCCTACGCCCAGCAAAGTTTTCAGCAGTGCTGGCACAAAGTTTCGTAATTAAACTTAGTATATCCATACTATACGCACTTGTTAGTATAATTTCTAAAGCATGGTTTGCAGTAACGCAGAGTTTAACTTCTTCAACTCTATCACTTTCAAGTCCAGCTTGTTGACACCACTTAGCCAGTAAAGCAAAATCTAAGGTAGAACTATGAGCATGAGTATATGCATGCCCTTGAGCAAGCTTGACTAGTTTCCCAAAAAAACACCCCCAAACTAATTCAAAAGGATACTTAGCCGCTTCTTGCAATGAAAACTGTGCAAAATCTGCCACTTGCACTGCTGATTGTGCTGACAGATGAGAATATTTTTTTAATAATAGGCGCTCAGAACGTCGCCCCGTACTTAAGCAAATTATATCACAACCAGTAGCAAATGCTACTTGCAAACCCTGACTAATGGTGGCCTTCCAAGCTTTATGGCTAAATGGCCGCACTGTGCCTTGTGTGCCAAGAATAGATATTCCACCCATAATACCAAGGCGTGGATTAAAAGTTTTTTTAGCCAGTCTCTCCCCATCTGGAACAATTATACAGAGTTCAATACCTCCAGTATAGTTGTACTTTTGGGCTACTTGTAAAAGTCCTGTACGTATTTGCTTGCGCGGAGCAGGATTAATGGCTGCTTCTCCAACAGGAAGGGGAAGACCAGGCAAAGTGAAATATCCAACGCCTTGACCGCCTTTTATATGTATTTGGCCTTGCCTATTATTAAGACGTATATGGGCATGGATATAAGCATTATGTGTAACATCGGGGTCATCGCCACCATCTTTTTTCACTATACCAAGCCCCTGCCCAATGCCTTGTAAACTCACAGACACAATAGGTATGCGCAAACTTTTCGCTATTAAAACATTATCCTGAGGAGGCAATGGTATATCCATATATTTAGGATAATTATCGCAGTCTAATACATATTGTAAAGCAGCCATAGCTGCAGCTGTTGCAGCAGACCCTGTGCTAAAGCCTTCACGCAAAGTTGTCTTTGACATATTTTTTGCTCTCCAAGGAGCATAGAGGTAATATTTCTTTTAAATATGTCTTATGCATGGACAAATAAAAAGCCAAAGGTTTTCCAAATTGACGCCCAAGCATGCCATCCACAAACAACCTACTAACCTCGCGCTCTTGCATGAGAATTAATTGAAAATATCCAAAGATATTTTGCTCTTCCTTGCTCATACCAGATAGTATTTTCTTGCATACTTCTTGTGCTCTTGGTCTATAAAGCCAAAAATACATAAAATCCAAAGCATCAACAATTAAAGCTCGCCTAAGTGCAGGGTTTTTTTCTTCAATTTTTTTCAAAAATCGCTTGGGTTTTACCATCAAATTCAAAACATTATCTTCTGGAAAAAGCAATTCAATTTGCACGTAATTATTAAACATTTGCTGGAATTTTGTTTTATAATCCCAACGGCGTATGCGTACATTATTTTTGTGGTCAGCATAGCCTTCTATAAGAGCAGCTACAGTATCTGAGGCCATTTTAGAAATAATGGCAGAGCTCATTTGTATAATGGTATTGGGGTTATTTACCTGCGATAAGTATAATATTTCATAAACAATACCATTAAACAAAATGGCCATGGGCACGGCTAGGGCACTACGGAAAATATTGCCAACTATGGCTTCTAAAGGCAAACCACGAATGGTGTTGTGCCAAGCAATATAGAGGCCATTCACCACAGCCATAATTGTATATACCATGACAGTATTATTTGCCACAGTGTAGCCAAGCGTGTCTTGTAATAGCAAAATACGTACACCCAATTCCAATAATGGAACAGAAAAACCCGTGTACATCAACGAATCACAAAGCCTTGACCAACTAACATAGTCTCCCCAGCGCAATAAAGTAGCACGGTGCAATCCGCCACCAGCCACTACTGCCTGCACAATATTTCTAACCCCAGTTATACCAAACCAAATAATTGGTCCAAACCAAGCTAAGAACCACCAAGTTTGAGTATATTGAAAGGCAATACATGCTGGAATAAAGCCTACTAAGACCTTTAGAAGGTTTGCAAGGCGGTAGCTAAGATATTTTGGCGCAGGTATAGACTTCTTTGAGGCAGTTGCTTTATCGTTGCAACTCTCTTTTTTTACACTGCCCAAGGCCGCTATATTGCCAGGTTTGGCAATGCGAGCTGAGGATGAACGCGGCGACCATTCTTGCTCCTTAATATATCCATAATGATACTTCCCTGGTATAAGTCGGATAAGTTTTGTAAGTAAACTCTTTTGAGGTATAAATTCATTGGGTGTTAGACGCATATTATAATACATGGACATATAAAATGGCACTTCAACATTTTCTCTTTGCTTTTCTATAGCTTTTTGCCCGCGCGTTGGTAATGTTCCAATAAAAACTAAACCCATCCCCACATCACTTTCAGGCCGCCCCGTGGCATCGCTACCCATATGCACCCATAGTGGTTTTGAAGCATAAAAATTCTTAAAAACCTGTATATTACCTAGAATACTATGTAAGACTGCGCATCGCTCTGTGTGCTCTTCAATGCTTTCATCTTCAGCCTTTCCATCATCTATGCGCTTTTTAAGCTTATCAAGAATTACATATTTTAGCCTTGGCACACTAGCCTCATTAATAGCAATTTGTAATTCTACAATTTCATTAATGTTTTCGATGTTTTCTTCATGCCATTCTCGCAAGTTAAAAAGCTCAATATGAGTTACTAAACCTTGGCATTGCCATAAAATTTCCAAAACATCTTCAGACGTTAAATTGGCAATATTTAATGTTATTACATTATTAGTATATATGCTTGAAAGCCAGTCAAGCAAAGTTACGGGCTTTAAGCGTAAAAGCTCTGGAGTATCTGCATCAAGGACTGGTACGGTTGGTGATGGTAGATCAGGATTTTTTTCTGGAGCAATATAGTCACTGTATATGTTAGCACTTGTGATTGCTTGTAAAATATCGCACTTAGCCTTTATTTGTTCTTGTAAGTGGCTGTCTTCGTTTTCTAATGCGTTTTGTAAAGTATCTTCTGCCTGCAAAACTTTCGCTTGAAGGTGAATATATATGCATTCTGCTAAATGCACTAAGGAAGCTTGCCCAAAACCTACAAATTGCTTAAAGCTTTCAAGTGAAATTTCTTCAATATTATCACAATTAAGACCAAGTTTATCAGCCATTGAAAAACGATGTTTTGTATTCCAAACATCTAGCATTTTAAATACATAGCGCTGTTGCCATGCTGAAGCCTCACGCCCTAATTCCATGAGGTGACGCATAGGGGCTTCTGATAAAAATTCTATAAATTCATCCGCATCATACATATTGCGCGGACTCCAAACAAAATGAGCATATTTGTTTCTAAATGGTACAGCGTATTCAAATCCAATACGCACCTTAATGCCCACAATAGCCGCAGCACTTAGAACCTCTCGTACGGCCTCTTCTTCAATAAAATTGTAATAAATAATTGTAAGATGACGAATGCCTCTTAACCAAGCATCCATAATTAAGTGGGTTGAGTTTTTGCGCCCCTTGGTGTTGGCATCATGCACATGATGATCAAAGGCTAGTTGACTCCAATCTTCTGGCATTTCAATAAGCCCATAATTGGCAAGCAATTCGCGCACCACATGCGGAGTACCCCTAGCAGCACGGCGAAAGTCACTGGCTAGGTAAATCTGCCGCTCCATATTACCATGAGCACGGATAAGCTCCTTCATGATTTCTATGAGCACTCTAGCAGTATTGCGCCTAAAACTTGTTTTGGCACTGTTTAAAACTTCATCATATAAAGCTGATAAAGCATTAAGACGATTTTGGCTATCGCCAACTTCAAGGCTATCTATTAGTCTTGCAACGGCAAAAGCCACACGCATTTCACGAGAAAGAGAAAGCGTTTTTATGCCATGCGGGTGCAAGTTGGTCTCAAAAAAACTTTGCCCAACTTTTTTATTATCTGGCTTACTTAAGATAGAATTGACAAGAGTCAATAACTCATAATCTTGTTTATCAAAGAATAGCTTTGACCACCACATAATCACCTCAACTATCAAATTTAATAAGACTTTTATATATTAATCAAAATAGGCCATACCGCTTGCCACCAATTTTACTGGTCCACCTACAACAGCCTTTAATCCTTGTATATCTTTTTGTAAATTAAGCGTCAAATATCCGCCCGGCTGATGCATGACAAATTTTTCATATTGTGATTTAGCATAATGCCACAAAGCTAGGGCTAGTGAACCTGAGCCACAGGCATTTTCATAATGCTCGGCCAATGGATTTTTTACATACACAACGGGATGCATAAAAAATTGTATGTCTTTTGTTCTTTCTAACTCAAGCTTATGCCACCAAATACAACCAAGGGCTTGCTCGTCACAAAGGCCATATCTTTGACGAATTATAGCAGCTTCACCTCGCCAATCATTAGAATTAAATGGTGAATACTGTTCATCAATAAGCACATGGCTAATACCAGGAAGGCTTACTAAATTAACACCTGCATCAAGTTCGCGCATGGGAGGCATGCCTTGTAATGGTACACTTAAGTCAACATTATAATGTGATTTATGTGTATTATCATTAGCTAACACCTGCTCAATCTTAGCGTGTAAAGGGCCGTTAAAGCCAGAACTATGCACCATGCCCAACCATTCTTTATGAGGTATGATATGTTGCTTCAAAGCCATAAGCAAGGCTAAAGAGCGTGTAGCATTAATACAAAACTCTCCACCAGCCATTTCCAGTATACCCTCATCAATATTTACAAAACCAGCCTGTTCGGCACCCACATGGCAAGGTAAAAGACCTTGGCTTGCGTATTGTGCCCGTTCATGGCTACTAAATTGTAAACCCTCAAAAAGTAGTGTCATATTCCCACTGGGGCTTAATTTATAAAATGGAACCGCATTCATGGATTAACTATTATATTTTTAAGAATAAACGTCAACTAAGCTTTTTAATTAAAAAATATAGATTATAAAACTTATCAAAATTTACACTTTGTAAACAAATCACCATCTTGCCAATGTCATACACCTTGTGCTATATAAATCACGTAGTTTAAAATTAGTTTTTACTTGGCTTAAAAAAATATAAATTCAATATAATACCTTATTACACGATACAGTAGCTAGGGGGATTTTATGAAAACTATGCGCATTTTTATTTTAACCATATTGCTTGCATCAACGCTTTGCACACAAGCTTTAGCAGCGGGTATTATGTGTGGGAAAAAGGTAAATAGTTTTGACTTTGTAGTGGACTATTCTGGCTCCATGATGATGACCAGTGCAGAGCTAAAAGAACCAAAAATAGATTTAGCTAAAATCGTACTTGCGCGTATTAATTCTATAATTCCTGCCCTAGATTACTATGGTGGCATGCATACTCTAGCCCCTGCTGTAACACTGCTCAATCAAGGGCCATGGGATAGAGCTAATATGAATGCTAGCATTGCCAAATTAAATGACGACCTACCAATTTTTGGTCGCTTAACCCCCATGGGCACAGGCCTAAAAGGATATGAGCCATGGATTTCAAGTATGAAGCGCAATGCTGCATTAATCATTGCCACAGATGGTGGTAATAATCGCGGTCTTAATTTAGTTGATGTGGTAAAAGAGATATATGCTAATCAACGCGATTTAGTAGTACATATCATTTCATTTGCTGATACTAGAGAAGGACGAGATGTGGTGGCCCAAATTGCCACTCTAAATCCACATACCCTTATTGCTGACGGGATTAAACTTGCTACTGACGATAGAGCCCTTGAACAATTTGCCACTGATATATGGTGCGATCAAACGGAAGAAGTCATTGTTTTACGTGGTGTCAACTTTGCTTTTGACTCATCAACCCTTGATCATAATGCGCAAAATATTCTTAGTGAGGTTGCAAATATTATTAAAGCCACGCCGGGTAAGCGCATTATGCTAAATGGTTGGACAGATTCTACTGGAGATAGAAATTACAATATGACTCTTTCACAAAATCGAGCTAATTCTGTTAAGCATTATCTCACCGCCCAAGGCATACCACCAAGTCGCATTAACGCTGTGGGGCATGGCATATCTACCAAGTATGACAATAATACTAAGGAAGGACGTTACTTAAATAGGCGCGTGGAGATAGCCTTTGAATAAACATAAAAATACCATTATCGCTTGTTTACTACTTTCTATATTTATGCCCGTATATAGTGAGGCTAGGGAGTCAGAGGCAGCAATTTTACAAAAACTCAACAATATAGCTCAAAATATTGTCCAAACAGCTGCGCGCACCATTATGCCCTCCAAGGCTAAAAAGGCTATGCGTGAGGAAGGTAACTATTTTGTAGCAAGCTATGTAGAAGTTGATACTAATAGCCTACAAACAGAACTACGCAAAGGTGAAAATCAAGGACACTACGTAGGCTTAATTAAATACGTTGAATATTTTTATGAGTGCCAAGGGGCTTCACAACAACAAGCCCTCAAGTCTAGTTGCTTAGTTGTTAAAAGTCGTAGGTTAACAGAAATTATATCCTATGATGGTAAGTGGCATCATTAAGCATAGTAATGCTTGCTTAAAGCCTTACTTCCACCACCATGCCGCGCGTTCATTGAGTAAATCTATATCACCACCCGCTGCTATATTTAAAAATGCACGATACTTACGCACCAGCTCATGACTATGCGGATTGGCATTAAATAATCCCTCAAATAACTTTGCATCCTCTGTTAGCATTTTTTGTGCTGCATCTTGACGTCGTCTAAAGGAAGGAGTTAAAAATGGTAATAAATCTTCATTATGAGCTAAGGTAGCAAAGTAAGCTAACGATGTAATAAAGTTAAGATTTTGTATGGCAGCCATGGCCATATCGTGTTTTTTAGCTGTACATCTAAATGTGCGACAGCCCATAGTTTCAAATAAATTTTGCACAAAAATAATATGCTCTTTTGTGGTTGGTTCATTATCACGCGTGGCTGCTACTATGGCTACTGCTAAGTCACTTCCTTTGGGTGGCTTTGCGCCAAATAAGGGGTGCGTTCCCACAATAGGGCCTGCCCAATGCTTTTGCATATATTCAAGAGCTACAACCTTTACCGAAGTAATATCAGCTACAATACATTGCCTTTGCAAATGAGGGCAAAGTTTTTTTAATACCTCTTGCATGGCAGAAACAGGCACACACAACAAAACTATCTGTGCATGTGCACCAATATCTTTCATATTGTCTTTTATCATGGGTAAGTCTATGCCATGTACATCATGGCCTAAGTCTTTGAACTTGCGCATAAAAAATGCGCCCATGCGCCCCATGTGTCCCACAATTAAAATATTTTTTTTACTAATTGTATGCATAGTTAAACAAATTTCCTCAAGCTAAATTAGCCCACACATCCCAAAACTTTGGAAAGGATTTATGCACTACACTTGCATCATCAAGCACTACTCTTTGTCCATTTAAGCTAAGTAATGCACAACTCATAGCCATGCGATGATCATTATGAGTTGAAAAAATAGTGCCTTCTGGTATGGAAGGTGCCTTGCCAAGACCTTGAATTGTCAAACCATCTTGGGTAACATTTACTGACACCCCAACCTTAGCTAACTCCATAGCAGGTGCTTGTAAGCGGTCACATTCCTTTATGCGCAAGTGCTCAACATTACGTATGTGCGTAGTCCCATTTGCAAAAGCTGCAAGCATGGCAACAGTTGGTACAAGATCTGGGCAATACTTCATATCCACGTCTATGCCAGATAAGGTGCTAGGGTTTATAATAATATCTTGATCATCCCAAGAAAAATTTGCACCCATGGCATATAAAATATCTAAAATGGCTTTATCACCTTGCAAGGAGTCTTTGCGCAAGCCCTTAATACATAATGGTTTTTGCCCTAAAGCTCCAGCTGCGAGAAAATATGAAGCATTGGACCAATCACCTTCTACAATATACTCACCACTCTGATAATCTGCACCCTGCACTTGAAAGCGTATGTCTTGAGGTGTAATTTCATGCAATGTGCGCCAGTCTATATCCTGCCAACATTGATCAGATTTTTTTTGTAAGCGTATGGTATGTCCAAAGTCTTCTAAAGTTTGTAAGGTCAAAGCCACATAGGGCCAAGAAACAACTTTTTCACCTTGTAAATAAATACTTAGGCCATGAGCCGTTAGAGGTGCTGCAAGTAACAAACCAGATAGATACTGGCTTGACTTATCAATATTTATCTGTACCTCACCACTTGTAAACCCCTGTGATTTTAATATAAGCGGTAAAAATCCAACCTTTTTATCATAATCTATCGTTATTCCAAGTTCATGCAAAGCATTACACAAATCAAGTACTGGACGTTCATGTAGGCGTGCTGCACCATGTATATGAAAGCTCCCGTGTAAAGCTCCTAAAATGCCCATTAGCAGGCGACAAGACGTGCCAGATTCATGCATGTTGCAAGATATAACATTTTCATAATGAGTTTTAATATTAATGCCTTGTACGTGTATATCTTTACCTTTACGACTGAACTTTGCCCCCAAACTCTTAAGTACCTCGGTAGTGCATTCTATATCCTTACTCATAAGTACATTGCGTACAATAGACTTGCCATAAGCCAAAGCAGCCCCCATAAGTAAACGATGGGACATGGATTTTGATGGCGGAACAATAATGTTTAACATTTACACTACACCTTAATTATCATGCCCTGTATGGCTAAAGGCCGGCACGGTTGGATAAGAACCAAGTATACGGAATGAATTACATAAATCACGCAATTCTTGCACAAGACTTGTATAATTATTTTGCTCAAGGTCAGCTTCAACATCAGCAAAAAACACATAGCGCCAACTTTCAGCACTGGATAATCGTAAAGGTCTTGATTCAAGTTTGCGCATATTCACATTATTTTGAGCAAGACATGCAAGTACAGATGCTAAGCTACCTGGCCTATCGGTGAGGGTAAAAAGTATGGAAGTTTTCTTATGTTCCTGAGTGTTATTGCTCACATTGGGCAATGCTAGGCTATTATCTTCTTTTGCAATAATTACAAAGCGTGTCCAATTATCAGGGCTATTTTCAATGGCTTTAGCTAAAATATTTAAATGCGATAAATTAGCCAAGGCCATATTCCCAATAGCTGCACCCTGTTCATCTTTCTCTGCACGCTTTGCCGCAATGGCTGTTGACTCCACAGGCACAAGCTCAGCCCACGGCACATGAATACGTAACCAATTATCACATTGAGTCAGTGGTTGTGAATGCGAATATATACGCTTAATCTGGCTTAAAGTGTTGGACTTACTTAATAAAGCATGACTAACGTGAAAAAACACTTCTGCATGGATAAAAACTTCAAAATTATAGAATAAATCAAAACATTGGCCCACAGTGCCTTGTAAAGAATTTTCCAAAGGAACTATACCAAGTTCACACTCGCCCTTATGCACAGCACTAAAAATATCATGAAAGTTAGTATATGGAGCAAATTCAACACTACTACCTAAATACTCCACCCCTGCAAAATAAGAAAACGTGCCTTCTGGCCCAAGGTAAGCGACCCTTTGTGGACGCTGCAATGCACGCGATGATGAAAAAATTTCTCGCCAAATATTTCGCACGTGTGCATTGGGTAAGGGGCCAGTATTTTTTAATTCTAAACTATCTAGTACTTGGCGTTCGCGTGAGGGCTTAAATATAGTATCAGTATGTTTAGCCTTAATTTGACCCACTTCCAGACTTAATGTAGCACGCTTATTCAAGATATGTAAAAGCTCTTCATCAACAGCATTAATCTCTTGGCGAATTAATTGTAAACGCTCATCTATGTTACTATTCACAGTATGACCTTATTCTTCTTTTATATCTTCATCAATGCGCATACCAAAGTGGCGCCCAGCTACATCTAAATGGCATAATACCTTATCACCAACTTTTAATTGCACCACACTAATGGGCTCGCCACCTGGTGCTGTAAGACGTATGGTTTCGGCATTTTGTAAAAAAACTGCTCCGCTTTGTTCGCCTACTTTAGCCTCAACTAATAACATGGGCCTTACTTCAACCTTAACCCTACCAATAGTTGCAAGCTTACTAGCGCCATCTGCTTGAACAATAAGCACTTCATCTCCAGCGCGTAATTCTTCTAAATAGCTTGTTTTATCCTGTGGTAAATGGGCATATGCATGCACAGCACCAGCATTCACCCTAAAGGGACGAGCTGCCACAAATTCATTATGCTCCGTTTCAGCATGCACAAGAAAGCTAAAGGCACTAGAATTACCCACAAGCATGCCTTGCCCTTTTTGCAAAATTGATAAAGTATCTACACAAACCCTATGCCCAAGACCAACATTTTGAACATTAGTAATAATGGCTTCATTAAGATTAATAATATCTTGTGTGGTTTTTATCTCACTAATAATCATTTTTAATTGCGCTATAGCACTTGATAAAACAACAATATCATGCACACCTTTTTCTAAAATACCAGCAGCTAGGCGTGCTTCTTCCATATCCTTTGCTTCTACTGCCACATTATTACACTGAGCTAGTAAATTCTCTACAGGTATGATTTCAAATCCTGACTGTAGCACTATATTTTGCCCTGAATTTAATTTGCCAACTAAACTTTCTTCATCTTCCTTAGAAGTAAGCACAATGGAAGGCATTTCCTCTTCTGCCACAACCTTACATCTGGCAAGGCTTTGTACAGAAGCTACTTCTTTTTTTGGAACAATTAAGCCATCTACCCCAGACTCTAAAGCTAGGGTAACATCATGTTTTACATAGGGTACACTTTTATACCAAATCCTAGGCATTTTATTCTCCAACTATGGCTAAAGCTGTCTCAACATCGGCATCATCATGAACAATGGCGCGCAAAGCAGCTACAAGCTGCAAGCGACGTGGATGTTGGAAGACATTACGCCCCACTGAAAGGCCTGCACCGCCAGCACGTAAGGAGTCATAAACGACTTGCAAAAATTCGCGCGTAGAATTCATTTTTTCACCACCAGCAATAACTACAGGAACACAACAAGCCTCAACAACTGTGGCAAAGCTATCTATATCACCACTATAAGCTACTTTCACAATATCCGCGCCAAGCTCAACACCCACACGAGCACAATGGGCAACAGCTTGTGGGTCAAAACTATTACTGATTTTTGGACCACGAGCATACATCATGGCAAGCAGTGGTATGCCCCAACGGTCACAATCTTCTGCAACTTTTCCAAGGTCTGTTAGCATGGTGTATTCTTCTGGGTCACCAAGGTTTATATGCACAGAAACTGCATCAGCCCCATAACGAATAGCTTCTTCAACCGAACCTACCAATGCCTTGCAATTGCCACTGGGATCAAGAGTTGTTGAAGCAGACAAATGCATTATCAAGCCCACATCTTTTCCACCCATGCGATGTCCACAGCGAATAAGACCCTTATGCATTAACACAGCATCTGCTCCGCCACTTGCCATATCATTAACTACTTTACGAGCATCTTCAATGCCTTCAATGGGACCAAGTGTTATACCATGATCTAAGGGGACAATGATGGTACGTTCACTTTCTCGATTAATGATACGCTCAAGACGAATTTTTTTTCCAAGCTGCATGACAATTTTCCTTTATTTAAAGTGTTCTAAAACACTTGAGGCTTACGGCCCTAATAAACAATAAAAAAGGGCCGCTGGCTTTCGCCTGCGGCCCCAAGGACATTTAACAAAAAATATGCATTACATCCTTTGACCACAGGCGCGACTAAAATAACCAAAAAATGCAAAAAATGCATTTTGGTTAAAAAAAGATGTGGTAAAGTATTGTTTTTGCATGTTTAAAAACCTTAATAAATTTCGTTGGAGAGACTCTAATTCAAATTAAATATATTGTCAACAATTAATGTAAAATTTTTTTACAACATATTTTGCAAAACCTAGATCATTTTATATTATGCCTTTATATAAGCGCTTACATTGTACAAAAAAGCATTTGCCAGTAATAGCAAATAACATTATAGCAATTGCAACAAATAACTGCTTATAAGAGGTACATATGTCATATACAAAAAGTCAAGATACCATAAACCACCTTAAGACCCTAGGTACAGGAAAAATGCCGCCCGTACAAGGAGCTCCAGGGCTAATGCAGCTTGAGGCCTTCCCCAATTGTTACCCTGATCGCAACTATATAATAAGCATTAGTTATCCAGAGTTTACATCGCTTTGCCCAGTTACAGGCCAGCCAGATTTTGGCACAATCGTGATGGAATATATACCTCACAAAAAGTGTGTTGAATCAAAAAGTTTTAAACTTTACATGTTTGCATACCGTAATCATCAATCATTTATGGAGACCATAACCAACAGCATTTTAGATCATATGTGGGAACTGTTAGAACCTCGCTGGTGTTATATTAAAGGCATTTTTCTGCCTCGCGGAGGTACAAATATCCACGTTTTTGCTGAACGTTATAAAGACTTGCCAGAACCTCAATCCACACTTTTATATCAAAGTGTGCAAAGCTGGAAATCAGACTTAAGACCACTTAAATAGAAATATAACTGCTTGCTATCTTACATAACTGTGAGTTGCTTCTTGTAAGAATAGAAGAAGCAACTTCTTGTTATGAGGTCATGTATATTGCCATGTGACGCTGTGCTAGCATATATGACGTCCTTTGCCCTATTCATTACGAAATACGATTTTAGAATATTTCTAAACGCATCGATGATAATCCCCTTGCTTTTTGAGACATGGGGATATATATGTATATTGAACAAGTTTTACTGCCATTAGGCATAATCACCATATGGAGGTCATTATGGAAACAAGTCGTACTGTTGCCAGTCAAGGCGTCAGTGTTGCTTCGATATTTTTACGCCAAGTATATCAATGGATGACCATTGGTCTTGGAACTACAGCTGTGCTTGCTTGGGTAGTTGCAAACTCCGAAGCTGCTCGCCAGCTCATTTTTGGTAATAGCATTGTATTAATTGGTCTTATTATTGCTCAATTTGGGTTAGTTATGGCCATTTCTGCTGCTGTGCAACGTATGTCTGCAAGCACAGCAACTGGTTTATTCTTGCTATATTCAGGCCTAACCGGGGTTACATTATCAAGCATTTTCATTGCATACCCCATAGGTTCCATCGTTAATGCCTTTGTTGTGACGGCTGGTACTTTTTTTGCCATGAGTGTTTACGGCCTTGTAACAAAGCGTGACTTAACAAGTATGGGTAGTTTTTTAATAATGGGACTTTTTGGACTCATTATTGCCATGATTGTAAATATATTTTTACAAAGTGCTATGATGGATTTTGTTATTAGTGCCATTGGAGTTTTAATTTTTACTGGATTAACAGCTTACGATACCCAAAAAATTAAAAACTTTGGGGCCAATGCTCCTCTATCTGACGCCACAGCAGTTCGCCGCGGAGTCATTTTAGGTGCACTAACATTATATCTTGATTTTATTAACTTATTCCTTATGATGCTTCGTTTTTTTGGTGGTAGCAGAGATTAATCTTGCATTATAAAATAATATTGAGGGCTTTTCTTTTATGATTGCATGATGGAAAAGCCCTTTTTTATTCACTATATTTTGAGGGTATAAGCGTGGGCACAAAGCAAAAAACTTTTTCATCCAAAAAAAAGCATAAATATCAATCAAATACCAACATCTCTATTAACACGCTACTGGACCTCTTAACAGCTGGGCACAAACCCATGCGCATCGATCAAATTTTGCGTGCTACTGGTTTGATGCGAAAACAAAAAGCATTAGTTGAGGAGTTATTATTTCAATTAGTTGAGCAGGGGCACGTCATGCGTTTACATGGAGGGCAATGGGTTGCCAAAGCTCAAATACGCACTCTTATTGGTAGGTATAGCATACAACGCTCTGGAGCGCACTTTGTCGATTTAATAAAGGATAAATCTAAGAGCGGCAATACTAGCCCTAGCTCTGTTTTTATACATCCTTCACAAGCTGGGGACGCATGGCATGGAGACATGGTACGTGTGGCCATATTGCCAGGACGACGCACTCAGTCCAAGCATAGCAAACCCGAAGGACGCATAGTAGAAATTTTAGAGCGTGCAGCCACTACATTAACCGTACGTGTTTTACAACAAGAAAAGGGACACAAGCAAAATCGCTTTATATTATGCAAACCTGCTGATCCAAGATTTCCTTTTCTCTTACGCTTAGACACTCAAGATCTAGAAAGTATCCCCAAACGCAATGAGCTTATTTTAGTAACAGCACTTGAACAACTGGCCTCTGATTTATGGTCAGCACAGTTTATTTCAAGCATAGGTTATGAAGATGATGTGGCGGTGCAAGAAAATTTAGTCAAACTAAATCATCAAGCCCCAACAGATTTTCCACAAGCAGCCCTAAATGAAGCTCAGGCATTTGGCAAGAGTCCATCAAAGCAAGACTTACAAGACCGCGAAGATTGGTCAAAGCTACCCTTTGTCACTATTGATGGAGAAAATGCCCGCGATTTTGATGATGCCATTCATGTAGAAAAACTACCTCATAATGAAGGCTGGTGTTTGCGTGTGGGCATTGCAGATGTTACGCATTATTTGCGCTCCAATTCTGCTCTTGATAAGGAAGCCCAAGCCCGTGGTAACTCATGGTATTTCCCCTGCTCTGTGGAGCCAATGCTCCCAACTGCTCTATCCAATGGTTTGTGTAGTCTAAACCCCCATGAGCAAAGACTTATTATGCTTGCAGAGCTTTACTTTACCCATGATGGTAGCGTTCAAAAAAGTCGCTTTGCAAATGCTTATATTTGTTCTGCTGCACGCCTCACTTACAATCAAGTCAAAGCCTTGGTTCTTGATAAAGATGAAAGCACACGCCAAGCATTTACCTTAGCACATAGAGGTACTGAAATATTAAATATGCTTGAACAGGCCCTAGATTTAGCGCGTACCCTAGCCAAAGTGCGTGAGCTTAGAGGTAGTCTTGATTTTCATATGCCTGAGCCGGAATATATATTTGATGAGAGTGGGCATGTAACCAATATACAAAGAAAAGAAAATCACTTTGCTCATCAAATTATCGAAGAGTTCATGATTGCAGCCAATGAAGCTGTTGCTCGTTTTTTAACCGAGCACGATGTACCTTTGCTTTATAGAACCCATCCAGAGCCTGAAGTTACTCACCTTGAAGGTCTATTTCGCACTCTTGCAACCACTAGCTTAGCAGAAAATTTACCTAGGCGTCCCAATGCCCAAAGCTTACAAGACATATTGCATGCCGCAAAAACAAGCCCCCAAGAATTTTTAATTAGCCGTTTGACCTTACGTACTATGCCTCAAGCAAGGTATTATCCAGAAAATATTGGGCACTTTGGTCTTGCTTCAACTAATTATTGTCACTTTACTTCACCCATACGGCGCTATGCCGATGTGGTTGTGCATAGGGCCTTAAAGCATGCCTTAGGTCTTGATGTGGGTAAAATACCCTCAGCTCAAAAGCTTATTATCTTGGGTGATAAATTAAATCATGCTGAACGGGCAGCCATTGATGCTGAGCGCGAAATGGCAAAACGCCTTGCAGCCTTAGTATTACAAGATCGCATTGGTGAAGGATTTGATGGTATTATTTGTGGATTATCTGATTTTGGTATTTTTGTGGAGCTTGAAGCCATGCCCATTGAAGGCATGATTCGTATTGCTGATCTTGGCGATGACTATTTTGAGTATGACCAAGAAAGACAAGAACTTATTGGAGTTATGCATGGGCACATTTATAAACTAGGTCAATTTGTGCGAACTAGGCTAGTTGGCGTTAATCTTGGCCGCTTAGAAATTACCCTAGGACTTGTACAAAATCGTAAACCAAGGGGACAGCGCTCCAAATACATTACCCCAAAAAATAAACGCCGCTTCCAAAAACATTAATCATTTGAAAGCAGCGTTTATTACACTTTTTTATAAGTTAATCAGCTAAATCTAAAATTTTTACTTTTAACATTTAATCCAAAGCTTCAATATTAGTTGTGGCATCACCTGGCACCATAACCTTAACGTCCACTGAACGTGCAATCCAAGGTAGGGCCGAGTGAAGTAAGTCTGGCAAAACACCTTCAATGGCTTTTAAATTACCTACATTTTGACTTTGTACGCGCCAAAGCAAGCGGGCTGGTTTTGCCGGTAAGTAACTCAATGCATCTGCATAGCTTAGAGGTTTTTGCAAAAATGGAGCTAGCCCATCACTTTCACCTTGGGCCAATTCATTACTCCAAGCCTCCACAATTAAAGTGCGTAAATATTTTTCTTCCTTAATATATCGCTCCCTTTGCCATGGACCACGCCCACCAAACCCAAAGTCCCATAAAGGATTTTCCTTAATTGTTATATAAGGTCCAACACTTTGCCAATATACCCGCACATGCACTTGAGCACTGCCTTGCTCTTGTACAACATAGCCAGCATTAGTGAGGGCTGCTTTTAACGGATTAACAATTAAATCAGGTAAAGGTTCTTGTTCTTTACCACTAGGTAATGGGCCAATGCTAACACTTTGACCGCTAGGAGAGTAGCCTTCTTCTGCCGTAGCACTAACGGTAGAATCAACATGTTTTGAACAGCCAAGACTTACAAAGCAACTTAGCAGTATAACAAAGAATAAAATGTAACATTTTTTCATAGCATTGTTTTACTTAATTAGTTGGTACTAAAAAACGCGTTTCACGCATTTTTCTAAAAAGGCACGCTCGCTCCAAATATCGCTT
>CAYJLD010000024.1:0-30366 GCA_964371195.1 uncultured Desulfovibrionaceae bacterium
CGTATTAAAGTTCATTGATATGGCTGTACAGGATAATTTCAAATATCTACTAACAGGATTTGGCTTCTGGTGGATGGTTGAAATGTTATTCTTTGTGCTTATGCCAGCCTTACTTTATGCTAAGGGAGCACGTGATGGAAATATTCGCCTGTGTCAACTAGCTTCTGCCAATGCAGTGCTTGGTATTATAGTTAATCGCTTTAATGTAAGCCTTATTGCCTTTAACTATAACCTACCATCATCAGAAAAGTACTTCCCGCATATTGGTGAAATTTGTATCTCCATCTTTGTGGTGACCTTAATAGTAACTGCATATCGCTTTATTGTGTATCATATGCCCGTGTTATATGAACATCCAAACTTTAGAGATGACCACTAGGAGGTAAATATGGCTGCCAGTAGCTTTACTACATTTTATGAGTATTTTCTCTATACTAAAACTTGGGCTTATGGCCTAATGTTCATAACCCTGCCAGCTTTTACGGCATATTGGTGCTTTGTCCTATTCCCTTGTAAAAAAGGTGAATGCGACAAGGATGACCACGGTCATTAAAAATATTCTTGGGGTAAAACCTTTGTTTAGCAAGGGTTTTACCCCACGTTATTCTAATTGAAAAATATTTAAATTTTATCTTTTACTGTAATTAAGTAAAAATGCGTAATATATTTTTTACTTAATTGAGTCCGCTCCCGCGGAGGGGTAAAGGGTTTACAGCCTGGCATGATCTCCTTTTGGTTGACAAAACCTCTACCCCCTGCACATTCGATTTTAAATTTTTAAGAACTTATCATGGTTTAAATACATGGACTGCCACAAGAAAACGCTAGTTTTTTCATTTTTTGAGTAATTCCCGAAGCGTTTTCTTTCACAGTTGTTGAGCCTCGATTAGGCTAAGGTCATCACTTGTGCCCCCTGCAACAAATTACAGAAGCAATCATGTTAAAGCCCAAAGGGAGCAATTTTTGTGAATGCGTTAGCATGAGCAAAAATTAGAATGGCAGGTATGGGGGCGATTTTGAGCATATTTTAAGATTTTTTTCTCTAACGAGGAAGAAAAGTTTTACCTGCGTAAACGACCTTGAGGTCGTGCGTACAAGGCAAAACTTTTCTAACGAAGTTAGAGGGAAAAAGATAAATATACCAAAATCGCATCCTATGGCGAAAGGGGCAAAGCTCGCCGAAAGCATATCAAAAAAATCCATCTACGGCGCGACACGTCGCGCAACTACCGTCACTTTAAGGGAATGCCACAAAAAGCAAAACACATCGCGCTATAAACTACAAGGGGCAAAAGTTTATTCCTAAAAGAACAAAAGCATAATAATTATAATAATATCCAACTAAGTACCAAAGATGAGATCTCCGGCATCTCCAATGCCAGGTAAAATATAGCCTTTATCATTTAAGATGGGGTCAACAGCACAAGTATAAATTTTTACTTCAGGGTGTATGTCGTGCACATTTTTAATACCTTGCTCTGAGGCCATGAGAAATAGTCCATAGATATTAGTACAGCCTGCTTCTTTAAGTAATTTAACACTAGCATTAACACTGCCACCAGTAGCAAGCATGGGGTCAAGAATGAAGGCCATGCGCGATTTTATATCATGCACAAAGTTATGATAATAGCCAACTGGTTCAAGGGTTTCTTCATTGCGAAATAAGCCTACCATACTTACAGAAGCCTCAGGAAATATATCTAAAAAACCAGGAAGCATACCTAGTCCAGCCCTAAGAATGGGTACAGCTGTTGGTGCATTATCAACAAACTCTTCAACTTCTACCGGACCGGACCAGCATTCAATTTCTTTTTTTTGCATGCTAAAATCACGTGTAACCTCATAGGTTAAACATCTACAAAGGTCTCTAACATATTCGCGAAACAATGGGTTTGCTGGCCTTGCCCGCAGCTGTCCTATGCGTTGTTTTACAAACGCATGCTCAATTTTAAATAGTGACATATAAATTCCTTCAAAAAAGTAGATTTCAAATTATACGAACTCTGCACATTAAAACTGTTGTGGCAAATCTTCCTCTGTGTAGATTTTAATGTTATGCTCTTGTAAAATTTTAGCAAAAAAACCTTGTCCTGTTATTAATTTCCCCGAAAAAGAGCCATCATAAATAAAATCACGCCCACAAGATGGCGAGCGTGTTTTTAGTATAGCAGTATTACAGCCGGATTTTATAGCAAGTTCCAAAGCTTTTTTAGCTCCAAGTAGAAAAGCTTCGGTATAGTCGTGACCATTTTTGTCTAATACTCTACCTTTAAGCAATTCTACGGGGGTGCGCGGGGTTGGCAAATTGGCTAAAACTTCAGGGCAAACAGCCAGTGCTTTACCCTGCAAAACCAGTTTCTGCACTGCCTCACAGGTATAACTCTTGGCATTATAACGACATGCAATGCCGGCAAGGCAAGCACTCACAACATATGTTGGCATAATAAAGCCCCTAAGGCCTAAAGAATTACGCTTAGAAAACTTAATTCAAAAAACTAAAATGCATTGTAATGCATAAGGCTTTGTCTAGTAGGTTTTTCTAAGGCTTGTCCAGGTGTTGCTGGCTTACCAATATTAAAGATAGCCTTAATAGTTTTATTTTTGGGTACATTTAATATTTTGCGCACTGGCTTTTGAAATTCACTATAGGTGAAAAGAATATCGTTTAATACTGTAGCATAACCTAGTGCAGTTACAGCAAGCAAGAGATTTTGAGCTGCCACACAGTAATTTTCGGTTTCAAAGTTGCGGCGTAACCTATTAGGAATATTCTCAGAAAGCATAATGATAGACAAAGGGGCTGGCTTTAACTTAGTAGCCTTATGTATTTGGTCTAGCAAATCCTTATCAGTTACAACTACATAAGAAGTGGTACGGATATTAACTCCGGCTGGTGCTGCGATAGCTGCATCAATAATGGTGTTTATTTCAGCTTCAGTTGGGACATCATCTAAATAATCCCCACGATATGAATATCTCTCCTTAATGGCATCAAATAGTTCCATATGCACCTCACTTTTAGATATTTTGCTAAAGCTTTAAGATGTTTTTTAAACCACATCTAATGTCTATATGTTAATATTAATACACTGTATAAAAAATTTTGTCCAGCCACTTTAATAAATGCAATACAATCTTGCCCAACACAAAATACTACATTTATGTAGTTTTACGGCATGACCTACAAAACAAAAACCGTACACATATGTAGTTTTATTTACATCCAAGGAATTGTTTAGCATATTAGAATAAAATTATTTATATTAACATATTAAAATAATAAATAAATTTTCCAGACAAACATCTTTGGCATGCATTATGCTCTAGGCAAATATCGCTCAAATTGAGCTTTATAATTTAACCGTGTTGAACAGGAGGAAGGTAAACAAATGAACGCAGCTGACACAGCTTTTATTATGGTTTGTAGTGCTCTGGTAATGCTTATGACACCCGGGGTTGCTTTATTTTATGGTGGTCTTGTACGCTCTCGTAACGTACTCTCCACCTGCATGCATAGTTTTGCCCTTATGGGTATTATTCCATTACTTTGGTTTGTATGTGGATATTCCCTTGCATTCGGTAATGATATAGGTGGATTGATTGGCGATTTATCATTTACCATGCTTAACGGCGTTGGCCTTGAGGCTGGTCCAGTCGATAATATTCCACATATGCTCTTTATGCTTTTTCAATGCATGTTTGCTGTACTAACCATAGCTTTAATTTCTGGTTCATATGCTGAGCGTATGCGCTTTTCAGCCATGATGCTATTTTCTTGTATTTGGCTTATTATTGTATATGCGCCCATGGCTCACTGGGTATGGGGTGGTGGCTGGATGGCTAAAATGGGTGCAGTTGACTTTGCAGGTGGTGCTGTTGTGCATATGGCTTCAGCAGCAGCAGGCCTTGCAACCGCTCATGAACTTGGTGCACGTATGGGCCTTGGTAGACAATCCTTTGCTCCACATAACCTACCTCTAACCCTTCTTGGCTGCGCGCTAATTTGGTTTGGTTGGTTTGGCTTTAATGCTGGTAGTGCCCTTGCAGCCAATGGCCTTGCAGTACATGCTTTTGGCACTACAGAAATGGCTGCCGCAGCGGGTATCGTTGGCTGGATAATTTTTGAATGGCTTCATGTGGGCAAACCTACAACACTAGGTGTTGCCTCTGGTGCTTTAGCTGGCCTCGTAGCCATAACCCCAGGTGCTGGTTTTGTTACGATGGAGAGTTCTGTTCTCATAGGTCTTGTGGGTGGTGCCATATGTTATGGTGCTGTATTATTAAAAAATCGTTTAGGATATGATGATGCTCTTGATGTAGTTGGCATTCATGGCATTGGCGGAACTTGGGGTGCGCTTGCCACAGGTATTTTTGCCAAAGCTTCCATCAATGGTGTAGATGGATTACTCTATGGCAATGGCTATCAATTCTTTGTACAGGCTGTATCAGTGGTGGCTACTTGGGGCTTTGTATATATAGCAAGTCGTCTTATTCTTAAGCTTGTCGCTATGATTACTCCATTACGTGTACAGCCAGACCCTGAAGTAATGGGTCTTGATGTAAGTGAACATAACGAACGTGCATACCAACTATTATAAGGAATATAAATCATGAAGAAGATGGAAATTACAATTAGACCAAGTAAGCTTGAGGATGTTAAGGAAAAGCTGGTAAGCCTTGGTATTCACGGCATGACACTATTTGAAGCACGAGGATTTGGACGCCAAGGTGGTCATACAGAAAATTATCGTGGAGCAACATATCAAGTTGATTTTTTACCAAAATATCGTATCGAATTAGTTGTACATGATGACGCACTTGAAAAAGTAGTGGAAGCTGTAATGGAAGCTGCTTACACTGGTAATATTGGTGATGGTAAAATATTTATCACTGACATTATTGATGTGCGCCGTATCCGTACAGGTGAACAAGGTGATGCTGCTCTCTAATACATAAATGTATATCAACCCCCAAAAAGTCTCGTGCAAATTTAGCTTTGCATGAGACTTTTACTTTATTTGTAACAAACTAATCATTAGCACCCAAAATGTAGTGAAAAATAGTACAATTTAGTGAAAATTAAAATATCATATAACTATTTATTATTAATAATTATATATTAAAATTTTATCCGATAAAAAACCTAGCTTAATTATAAGATTTTAAAAAATTAATCTCACAAATAATATTATTTAAAATACAACATAAAAAGTGAATAAAATTAAAATAAATATTTCAACTATTTATTATGTTTTTGTATGCAAAAAAGTCAGTATTATAGCTATTAGTATTGCACAAGGCCTGCCGCTGTGCTATAGTTCACAAAAATCATTTAAGGAGGCTAGAAATGGCTGGTTTAACAAATGCTCAGATGGAAAAATTGCTCATGGAAGGGTTAAGACTTTATCATTACCCAATTGCAGTTCACTTTTTACGCACTGATGAAGATGTAAAGAAGTATGCAGAAGAAAATGAATTTATTGTACCCATTAAGCCCATGACTTTCTGTCAGTATGAAATTGCAGCCCGTATGCAAAACAACAATGTGCTAACTTTCCCAAAAGACCTAGGCTGTTCCAATGCTCATGTTAGCTTTGGCTGGAAAGAAATTGATGATGTTGAAATTAAGTCTCACAGTAAATACTGTGTGGATCTTGAGCAAGCTGGACGCTTTGTACATTCAAAGCCTAAGTTAGACATGGGTTTTATGAAGGCTATTGCTGTTGGCCCTCTTGGTAAGGCCAAAACTCAACCTGACTTAGTACATTTTTACTGTGATAATATGCAATCTTATCACCTTGCTGGTGATTATGCTTCTGGTAATAATGAACACCCCTTACGCCCAGCAGTTACCATGAACTCATCTGCTTGTGGTGGTTCAGTATTTTGTTATAAAGAAGATACCTTTAATATGTGTCCTGCTTGTTCTGGCTCTTATAATGCTGGTAAAACTGAGCGCGGCGAAGTAAACGTATTTATCCCTGGCACAAAATTAGAAGCAACTGTTGCCCGTATGAAGAGCCGTATGGACGCTAATAATGGCTCAGCCGCTATCACCCGTCCTGGCGATGGCTTCCCTGGTTCTGATATCTGTAAGAACTGTCCTTTAATTATTTTCAAAAAAGGTAGCAGCGACGTATGTGCTAGCTGTACACAGGGATAGCTAAGGAGCTAAACAATATGATTAAAAAATCTGTATTTACTCTCTTTATTTGCATAAGCTTATTTTCTGCAAATTTATTGGTAGCTAATGCAAGTTTTGCTGCTGAAAATTCTGCACCTAAAGCAGAAGCAACAGCAAAACCAGCCGCTGGCGGAAAGGTTTCTCTTGAAGATGCTATAGCCATGGCTATTGATGAAAAAAAGATTGATCCAGCGGCAGAAAAAGGATTTTTAGGCATACCAGGAGCACCACAAATATCCCCCATCATGGGTTTTTTATGGGCCATTTGGGTTGGTTGGATTTTTTCAACCGTAGGTGCCTTTGGTGGTATCATGGCTTCTGTTGGTCACGTTAGTGTATTTGGACTTGGTGACTATGCCCAATCATTTGGTAAGGGCACTCCACTGAACAAAAGCATTACCGACTCCATTCGCGTATCAAACCAATGGCTTGTTGGTTGTTCTGCTCTAATTTCATCATTTAAGCAGTATAGCCTTGGTCGTCTTGTTCTACCTCTTGGTATTGCTCTTGGTGTTGGCTCTCTTGCTGGCTCAATCTTAGTACCCATCTTAACCCAAGGTAAAATCGACTTTAGTGATTATATTGGTTATTTTGGTCTATTCGTACTTTGCCTTGGTTGTTATCTATTTTATGAAACAACACCAGCAGCAAAAGCTAAGAAAAAACTTGCTGCAGCAGCTGCAAAGGCATTTGAAGAAGCCTCCAAGGGCCATGCTGAAAGTGGCGTACAAACTCGTGTGCAAATTGTAAGTATCACTCCCGCAAAGGTTGTATTTACCTTCTGCGGTGTTGAATTTTCATTTGCCACCTTACTACCTGTAGCTGGTGGTTTCTTGATTGCTTCTGTTGCCTCCTTCCTTGGTGTTGGCGGTGGCTTCTTGTTAGTACCATTCCTAACCAGTATCTCTCAACTACCCATGTACCTTGCCGCAGGAACATCAGCCTTTGCTGTGTTAATTGGTATGGTTACATCAATCACCACCTTTATGTTTGGCGGAACCCCCGTATATTGGACATTAATTGGTGTTGAACTTTGTGGTATTGTTGTGGGTTCTTGGGTAGGTCCAATGACTGCAAAATATCTTTCTGACGTATGGTTAAAGCGTATATTCATCGTTCTAGCCTTCTTAGTAGGTATTAACTATGTTCTACGTGGCTTCTTTAACACAAGCCTATGGTAGAATAGTTTTATAATTTCTAACTATAAAGGTGAGGGTTAGATTTATTAGCTCTCACCTTTTTTAATAAAGACTACTTTATGCAGTTAAACATTTTAACATCGTGGCTTGATACTTTTTTAATTATACCATTTCGTCTACCACACAATGCTGCTTTAGGTTTATGGCTTGGCTGTGCTATACTTGCTTTTTATTGTGCTATAATTGGTGAAGTAATACGCTACCTTTTCATGCGCATACATAATAATTATTATACTGGTTTTAGTGATAAAGCTAAACATTACCACGATTTAAGCATAAAAGCTTTACATAGTGGTGAAAAGCAGGCCTATTTAGCCGCCAACAAACTTGCTCATGACAATTTTGGAAAAGGATTTTTTGCTAAAGCTTCGGTTAGTATGGCCATATTATTACCAGTACCCTTTGCTCTCCATTGGCTTTCCCTTCGCTTTGAAGGTATAATTGTGCACGTGGTACCTCTAATAGATAAGGGAGTTGGCTATGTTTTTGTATTTTTAATCCAATACATTATACTACGAATATTATTTTCAAAATTTAGACATAAAATTTTACAAACGTAAGTCATAATTTTTTGAGGAGGATTTACTCATGAACACACAATTTCCACGCATGCATCGCTTACCCCCCTATGTTTTTTCTGTTGTGGGTAATATTAAAATGCAGCTACGTCGCCAAAATATTGATATAATCGATATGAGTATGGGTAATCCTGATATACCTACCCCTCAACATATAGTTGATAAGCTTACAGAATCAGCACAAAAACCAGTAAATCATCGTTACTCTGTTTCAAAAGGTATTCCCAATTTACGTAAAGCTATTTGTGATTGGTATACACGAAGCTTTGATGTTAGCCTTAACCCAGATACAGAAGCAGTGGTTACTATGGGCTCAAAAGAAGGCCTTGCGCACCTTTCCCTAGCTATGCTTTCGCCTGGAGATGTGGTTTTAGCACCAGATCCAACCTACCCCATTCATACCTATGCTCCCATTATAGCAGGTGCAGATGTACGCTCAGTGCCCATCGGACCTGGTAGGGATTTTTTTGAAGATTTAACCACAGCTGTTCGCCAAGCCTGGCCAAAGCCTAAGTTATTATTTTTGTGCTATCCACATAATCCCACTACTGAAGTCACTGATCTTGCTTTTTTTCAAAAGGTCGTAGATTTTGCTAAGGAGCATAAAATTTGGGTTGTACATGACCTAGCCTATGCTGATCTTGTCTTTGATGGCTATAAAGCACCAAGTTTTTTACAAGCTAAGGGTGCCAAGGATGTGGGCGTTGAGTTTTATACTCTATCAAAAAGCTATTCCATGCCAGGTTGGCGAATGGGATTTTGCGTAGGCAATAAAGATCTTATTGATGCTCTTACTCGTATTAAAAGTTATTTAGATTATGGTATTTTCCAGCCTATTCAAATTGCCTCAACCGTAGCCCTAAATGGACCAGACGATTGCGTCAAAGAAATTTGTGAAATATATAAAACTCGCAGGGATGTGCTTATAGAAGGATTGAATCGCATTGGCTGGGAAATTCAGGCACCCAAGGCCACCATGTTTGTTTGGGCAAAAATTCCTGATGAGTTTAAAAATATGGGTTCAGTAGAGTTTTCAAAATTATTACTCAACCAAGCTCAGGTTGCTGTATCACCTGGCCTTGGCTTTGGTTCATATGGTGATGAATATGTGCGCTTTGCCCTTATTGAAAATGAGCATCGCACCAAACAAGCTATTCGCGGCATACGCAAGGTTCTTTCTGGTGAGGTAGATGAAGATATTGAGTAATCATAACATATAGCTATATAAAAATATATCAAACATTGGCATTAGCTTTATATGCCGCAAAACCCTTAGCGCGAAGCACACAAGCCGGGCATGCAGTACAACCATAACCCCAAGCATGCCTTTGCTTGCGCTCACCTTTATAGCAAGTATGACTATATTCAAGCAAAACTTCCACTAAGGCTTGACCACCCAAATGCTCTGCTAAATGCCACGTGTCGGCTTTATTTATCCACATAAGCGGAGTGTGAATGATATAATCTTTATCCATACCAAGATTTAAAGCCACTTGCATGGCTTTAATACTATTGTCACGACAATCAGGATAACCAGAAGAATCTGTTTCACAAACCCCCATTACCATATGACGAATGTTTTTGTCATAAGCCCAAGCTGATGCGAGATTTAAGAATATTAAATTACGCCCAGGCACAAAGGTATTTGGTAGTTCTTTATCGGCACTATCTTCAATTGCCACATTACCAGTTAGAGCATTGGCTTCAATATGCTCAAAAAAATCTGTTTTTAATACATAATCTGCCCCCAAGCGTTGGGCCCATTCTGGCTTTAGAGCTGCTACATGCTCACGCACTTTTTGCCTACATTGCATCTCTACAGCATGCCTTTGCCCATAATTAAAACCTATAGTATGGACCAAATCAAAATGCTCTAAAGCCCAAGCAAGGCAAGTACCAGAATCTTGTCCACCAGAAAAAATGAGTAAAGCAGAATTTTGCATAATTATTTACCTTGTTTAGTAAAGTTTAAAATATAACCTATATGGAAATTAACAATGCATATACAAGTCCACCAATTGCCACAAGTCCCATGAATGTTACAAAAACATTAGGTAACAATGGCTTGGCATAAACCTTCATGGCCGGCACTTTATATATGGCATACATGGGCATAATAAATAAAATTGCCGCGATAATAGGACCACCAAGAGATGAAATTAAATCAATAATACTTGGATTTTCCATGGCCACAAAACATAATGTGCTTAAGAAAAATACAGGAATTAGCATATTGATGCTTTTCATAGGTGGTTGCTTGTTAGCATTGCAATACAGCTTGATTGCTATACCACGCAACCCTTCTCTTGCACCAAGATAATGCCCAAAAAAAGACGAACCTATGGCAAGAATACTTATGGGCGGAGCAAACCAAGAAATAAAGGGTACATTTAATTTATTGGCTAAATATGACACTATGGAAATATTTTCATCTTTGGCAGCAAGTAAATCATCATGGCTTAAACAAAACAAACAAGAATACACAAAAAACATTACAAAAATTAATAACATACCAGATGTACAAAATAAAATCTTATCACTTTGCTTTACACTATCATCGGGATATTGCTCTTGCACTGATAAGGCAAAGGATGAAATGGCTGGGGAATGATTAAAGGAAAAAACTAAAATGGGTATAGTTAAGAAAAATGTCACCCAAATATTTGTATTTTCAGCACTATGTGTGAATATATCAAAATTCCAATGGGGAATAAGCGCCAAAGAAAGAATGAGCAACATAATACATAAAGGATATACTAATAGCTCTGTGGCTTTGATTGCAGGTCGCTCTCCAAGAAGTAATATGCTAACCATGAACGTATTAAGCCCAATGGCCAAAACCCAACGTGGAATATCGCTTATGCCCAATTGATACACAAAAAATGAGTCCACACTATTGGTAATACCAACACCATAAATTAATAATATGGGGTAAATGGCAAAAAAATACAGCACTGTTACTAAAAAACCGGCTTTTTTACCAAAAAACTCCTCCACCACTACCGTAATATCACTACCTGGTTTTGACGATGCAAGAACAAAACGCGCTAGGGCACGATGCGCCAAATAGGTCATGGGCCCTACAATTATAGTCATAATAATTAAAGGCCAAATGCCACCAAGTCCAGCAGTAATGGGTAAAAATAAGACCCCTGCTCCCACGGCAGTACCAAAAAGAGACATGGCCCACATATTATGAAATCTAGTCCAGTTTTTCATTAGTGACACTTCCAAATAATAATAAAAATACATAGTTAATTAATAATATATACAACATCAATGTATTTTAGTCTAGTCAAATACTGCAAGACAAGTTTTTGGGCACGTCATTGCGCTTTTGTTAGTAGTGTATATTAACCTTTGAATATGATAGTTTTATAACACTACAGCGTGTTGCGTGTTTTTGATGCAAAAGGGAAGCCCTCCGCTTTTGCGGTTGCCCCATTATTGTTTTACAAAGAGGCAAAGGCACTAAGAACACAGCCTTGTTGAGATTTAATGCTATGTTATATTTAAATACTTATTTTCATGAGAATCATTCATATAAATGAAATTACGTGACCACAAGGCTACTTTTTTAATCTTGCAAAAAATAACATTATATATTAAAAGTCCCCCCAGTTGATTAAAATATAATTACACTCAAAAAAATCAGAATTCACAATTTTCTATAATATATTATTTATAAAATAGTAGGCCTCATGGTATTTAGCTCATCCATTTTTATTTTTGCCTTTCTACCGCTTATTCTTTTTCTTGTATTTATTGGACCTAAGCAGGGTGAACAAGGTGTATTATGGCGAAATACCTTTCTATCCATAGGTAGCTTTATTTTTTATGCTTGGGGTGAACCTTTATGGGTTTTACCTCTATTTTTTTTGGCCTGGGTCAACTATGTTTTGGGTAAACAAATTGAATTGGCCAAAGCTAATACTAATTCAAACCCAAGCACTGCTTTACAAAAAACCTTAAACAATCCTAAGCATCTACTTTTTATAGGTATTTTATGCAACCTAGGTTTGCTATTTGTTGTAAAATACGGCATTTGGGTCTTAAATTCACTATTAAAAATTTCCATCTATCCGCACTTTGGTTTAACCCCAGACCCCTTAGTATTAGATGCCTTCCCCCTACCCTTGGGGGTAAGCTTTTTTACCTTTCAGGCCACTAGCTATCTTGTTGATATTTATCGTGGTGATATAGCTGCGGCTAAACGCTACATAGATTTTTCATGTTATTTAACCATGTTTTCACAACTGGTAGCAGGTCCCATTGTACGTTATGCTGATATTGAAGACGAAATTACCAAGCGCGCTGATAGTGTAAGTTTATTTTATAAAGGCATAAAACGCTTTGTCGTTGGTTTTGCCAAAAAAATCTTAGTGGCAAATCAATTGGCGCTGGTGGCAGATTGGGTATTTGCCCTACCAAGTTATAGCCTAAGCACTGAATATGCTTGGATTGGTATCATTGCTTTTGCCTTACAGGTTTATTTTGATTTTTCTGCTTATTCTGACATGGCCATTGGCATAGGTTTAATGTTTGGCTTTCATTATGTAGAAAACTTTAGGCACCCTTATGGGGCGCGTAGTATGACTGAGTTTTGGAGTCGTTGGCATATTTCCCTAACCTCTTGGCTGCGCGATTATTTATATTTTCCCCTTGGTGGTAGCCACAAGGGCACGTTTCATACTTATTTTAACATACTTACAGTGTTTTTCCTCTGTGGTTTATGGCATGGGGCATCCCTATCCTTTGTGCTATGGGGCTTATGGTATGGTATATTTATAGCCCTTGAACGTGCATTTTTAGGTAAGGTCATTGCCGTAACGCCAAGGATTTTACAACATACATATGTATGGCTAGTATACCTTGCAGGATGCGTTTTCTCACATAGCGAAGATATGTCTAAAATACTAGATTACTTCAAAACATTAGTGGGCATCACTCCAGCTGGGCTGGGGTCATTAAGCGCATTTATTACCGAGAATTATTATTATAGCATTCTTATAATTGCAGCTACCATCATAAGCTTTGGCAAACCATATCGTATTTTTAGAAATTATTATAAGCAAGTGCAATGTGCCTCAGAAGCCACACAGCTTAAAGTAGAACTTGCCATTGTCCTGTATGGACTTATACTATGTATTTTCTGTGCCATGTTTATGCTAAGTGGCAGTTATAATCCATTTATTTATTTTAGGTTCTAATATGCAAACTTTTCAAAAAACAATAATATTTATTTTTTCCATATGGCTACTATCTGGCTTAGTAGGTATTATTGTAGGTTTCAATAAGCAAGATTTTGCCGCAAGAGAGCTTAGAGATCCTGTGCAATTAGATGAATTTAGCTCTTATAAAAGTAGTAAGGATTTTATATTTAATATTGAGCGATATTTTGATGATAGAATTTTTTTGCGTGGGTCCTATATTTCTTTATATCAAGACCTAGACCTTAACTTATTAACAGCTGCCTTTAAAGATAGTAGTACATATTTTATTGGTAAGGATAAATGGCTTTTTTTAGGCAATTATTATGGAAATGTTTTAGATTATACCATCAATGCAAAGCCATCTAGTAAACAAACTATTAACAACACCCTAGCTAGGATAAAGACCATCCAAGATATTGCTAAAAGTCATAATATTCCATTTGTCTTACTCATTAGTCCAAATAAGCAAACCATCTATCCAGAATTCTTACCTAAATGGGTTAAAATTCGATCAGAATATAGATTAGGTGACATTATAAGTGAAAAGGTAAAGGAACATAATTTAAATGTGATCTTTCCTAAAAAAGCAATGTTGGCGGAAAAAGCAAAAGCAACTCAACTTAATAAAAGAGTATATTGGAGTGATGATTCACATTGGAATAGGCATGGCGCATTTACGGCATTTAAAGAGTTTTGGCCTGTACTTATGGCCCAAGGTGATTTTCCAGACATTGCCAATGCTGTAAGCTTAAAAGAAGTAAAGCGACCAGACAAAGCTGATCTTTTAACCATTAGTAAATTACCTATGGAATATGCAGACCCTACAGATTATGCCTATGTACTTGAGGATAAAGCAAAGCAAAGTATTAAGAAAAAAGCACACCTTTTAACCCTCAATGATTCATTTTCCTATGCTTTAATGCCTCTTTATGATATGGCTTTTGACAAAGTATCGCGCTATAACTGGAACGACATTGACTTAGCAAAATATAAAGAATTAATAGAAACATTAAAGCCAGATGCCATCATTTATCAAGTTGTTGAACACAAACTTCATGATACTGGTCTTATACAATAAAAAATGCTTACCAAATTCAACGCTTTGTAAAGTGTGTAAGAGCAGCAACTTAAACATAGATTTCGCATAAATTTATTTATTTTTTTTATATTGACAAAATCCACTCCTACTTAGCATAATACCCCCAATCTTAATTTAGCAAATAAATAGTTTTCAGCAGCTATACTCTCAACACAGGCTTAATATGTTAATTTTGCTGCTATAATTTTTTACGCTATTGCATCATAACAAGGAGAAAAAAATGTTATCAAAAACTCTTGTAGTTAATGGAATGCCAAGGAAGGTTTTTGCCCTAAGTGACGGCATGCTTTCTGATGTGCTTCGTGACCAATTACATTTAACCAGTGTCAAGGTTGGCTGTGGCAAAGGGCAATGTGGCGCGTGTTCTGTAATACTAGATGGTAAAGTTGTACGCTCCTGTATCGTCAGAATAACTCGTGTTCCAGAAAATGCCGCCATTACAACATTAGAAGGTATTGGCACACCAGATAACTTACATCCATTACAACATGCTTGGATATATCATGGCGGTGCTCAATGTGGTTTTTGTTCTCCTGGTTTCATTGTTTCAGCTAAAGCTTTGCTTGATACTAATCAAAAACCCACTCGTCAAGAAGTGCGCGACTGGTTCCAAAGCCATAAAAATGTTTGCCGTTGCACAGGTTATAAACCACTAGTTGATGCTGTTATGGATGCAGCAGCTCTTATGCGCGGTGAAAAAACAGTGGCAGATATAAGCTATCAAGTGCCTGCCGATGGTCGCATTTGGGGCACAAACTTCACACGCCCAAGTGCTCTTGCAAAAGTTACAGGTATTGCAGAATATGGTGCTGACGCAGCTTTACGCATGCCAAAGAATACTTTGCACTTAGCCCTAGCTCAAGCTAAGGTTTCACATGCTAATATTAAAAGTATTGATGTATCCGAAGCTGAAAAAATGCCTGGTGTTTATAAAGTCCTTACACATAAAGATGTTAAGGGTAAAAATCGCATTACTGGTCTTATTACCTTCCCCACCAACAAGGGTGATGGTTGGGACCGCCCAATACTTAATGACAGCAAAATATTCCAATATGGCGATGCTTTAGCTATCGTTTGTGCTGATAGTGAATGCAATGCTAGAGCTGCTGCTGAAAAAGTTAAAGTGGACCTTGAGCTATTACCTGAATACATGAATGTTCATGATGCCATGGACCCAAGTGCCATGGAAATTCACCCTGGCACACCCAATGTTTATTTTGAGCAAGGACTTGAAAAAGGCGAAGACACAGCCAAATATTTTGATGATCCCAGTATGGAAGTGGCAGAAGGCTCATACTACACCCAACGTCAACCCCATATGCCCATCGAACCAGACGTAGGTTATGGTTATATGAATGAAGATGGAAAACTTATTATCCATTCAAAATCCATTGGTTTGCATTTGCATGGCCTTATGATTGCTCCAGGTCTTGGTCTTGAATTTCCAAAAGATTTAGCCTTGGTACAAAATACAGCTGGTGGAACTTTTGGTTATAAATTTAGTCCCACCCTTGAAGCCCTTGTAGGTGTTGCAGTACTTGCTACTGGTCGCCCTTGCCATCTACGCTATAATTATGAACAACAACAAAATTACACTGGTAAGCGTTCGCCATTCTGGACCACTGTGCGTATGGCCGCAGATAAAAATACCAAGAAAATCATGGCCCTAGAAGTTGACTGGATGGTTGACCATGGTCCATATTCTGAATTTGGTGACCTCTTAACCTTACGCGGAGCACAATTTTGTGGTGGTGGCTATGGCATACCTAACATGCGCGGTTTAGGCCGTACCATTTGTACCAACCATGCTTGGGGTTCAGCTTTCCGTGGTTATGGTGGACCAGAAATTGAATTCCCCTCCGAATCATTGGTTGACGAATTAGCTCTTAAGCTTGGTATTGATCCCTTTGAATTCCGTGCCATTAACCATTACCGTGAAGGTGATACAAACCCATCACAACAAAAACCAGAGGTGCTTTCCTTTGGTGAAATGTTTGATGCTTTACGCCCTAAATATGAAGCCGCCAAGGCCAATGCCAAAGCCAATTCCACAGCAGAAGTAAAGCGCGGAGTTGGTGTTGCGCTTGGTTCTTATGGTGCTGGTCTTGATGGACCAGATACTGCTGAAGCTTGGGTTGAGCTTAATGAAGATGGTGGCGTTACTGCCTATGCCTGCTGGCAAGACCACGGGCAAGGAGCCGATGCTGGTACTTTGGGCACAGTGCATGAAGCTTTACGCCCATTAAATATGCCCATGGAAAACATTCGCCTTGTGCTAAATGATACTGACAAAGCTCCAAATTCTGGCCCTGCTGGTGGTTCACGCTCTCAAGTTATGGTAGGTAATGCTCTAAAGCTTGCTGGTGAAGCCTTAGTTGATGCCATGCGTAAAGCAGAAGGTGGCTTCCATGACTATGCTAGCCTTAAAGCTGCTGGCTTAGAAACACTATATAAAGGCACATTTACAGCTCAGGCTGAACATTGTGACCCCAAAACTGGTAAGGGTGCTCCATTCCAATTCTATATGTATGGATTATTCCTTGCAGAAGTTGCAGTTGAAGTGGCTACTGGTAAAACTACAGTTGAAAAACTTACCATTGCTGCAGACATTGGTACTGTAAATAACCGTGCTGTTACTGATGGTCAAATTTATGGTGGCCTAATCCAAGGTGTTGGGCTTGCTTTGAGTGAAGACTATGAAGATCTCAAAAAGCATAGCACTATGGCTGGTGCAGGTATTCCATATATTAAAGATGCTCCAGACAATATGGAAATTATCTATGTGGAAACCCCACGCCCAGGCGGACCATTTGGTGCTTCTGGAGTAGGTGAAATTCCGGTTTGTGGACCTCACCCAGCCATTATTAATGCCATAGCCAATGCTTGTGGTGCTAGAGTTAGGGATTTACCTGCTTACCCTGCAAAAGTGTTAGCAGCTATGCCTAAATAATTTAGTTTCATTATAAGAGGTGTAACAGGCTGTTAAAAATATCCTGTTACACCTTTTTTCTATTAACCAGATAAGTTTTGTTTATTTGCACAATGCGGAGCCATATATGGACCAAGCAAGTTTGCACGCCACCGAAGCACGCTGTACAGAAGAGCATATGCCAAAGTGCCAAAGTCATTGCCCTTTGCAAATGGATGTACGTGCTTTTATGGCCTGTATAAGTGATGGTACCATAAATGAAGCTAGAAAAATAATCGAACGACATATTCCCCTACCCTCTATAATTGCTGAAATTTGCGACCACCCTTGCGAAAACTACTGTTTAAGGCGTGATCTTGGTGGTAGCTTATCCATTCAAAGCCTTGAAAGCTATTGCATGCAAAATTCACAAAAAATGGGCAAAGGCTTTTTGCGTCCACCCAAGGCTAAGAAAACTGCTGTTATAGGTAGTGGATTGTCTGGCTTGGTGGTGGCTTATGAGCTTGCAAAAAAAAGCTGGCCAGTGACTATTTTTTATCATGCAAATAAAGAAGATGACGAAGTATATTCTTTTATTCTTGAACAATTTCCAAATCTTAGCTTGAAAAATTTACAAGACGAATGCGCTAACCTTCAAAAGCAACATGCAATATTTAAACAAGCCACTCTTAATGATGAATTCTTTCAAAGTTTGCATGACCAATACGACGCATTTTATATTGATGCCCATGCCGCAGCTGGTATTTTTGCAAGCCTTAATAAAAATCCAAAGGAACTTACAGGCCATATACAAGACAATATATGCGCTGGTGGTATACTCAACACTAGCCCTACAGGAAATCTCTATGCATCATCCTCCAAGCAAGCCGGCCAAGGTAGAGTGGCGGCTTTAAGCCTTGAGCGCATCCTTAGTGGTGTTAATGTAGATTCTGGGCGAGATGAGCAAAATAAAAAAGATAAATTACATACAAATTTAGATAATATAAAAATAATTGAGGCCATTGCCCCTACTCCATCTGGCTATGAAGCTAATCAAGCAAAGGAAGAGGCAGCAAGATGCATACAATGCCAATGTATGCAATGTGTTAAAAAATGTGTCTACCTACAAAAGTATGGTAGTTTTCCGCGCTCTTATACCAGACAAATATATAATAATGCTGCTATAGTACAAGGAGAACGCAGAGCAAATTCCTTAGTTAATGGTTGTATGCTTTGTGGGCAATGCACCGAAATATGTCCAGAACGCTTTTCCATGGCTGAAGTATGCCTGCAAGCTAGAGAAGATATGGTTACGCGTAAATATATGCCAGCCTCTGCCCATGCCTTTGCCTTAGACGACTTACAAGCTGCCACTAGCAAAGCAGCCACATTATTCTTATCTGCCCCACAAGACAAGCATACCAAGTATGCCTTTTTTCCTGGCTGCCAACTCACAGCATCTCGCAGTGAGCAAGTAAGCAAGGTTTATGAATTTTTATCTGAGCACTTAAACCATGAAGTGGGTTTTATACTTTCTTGTTGTGGTACGCCAGCCACTTGGGCAGGGCAAAAGGAATTAGCTAAGAATAAAGCTCAAGTATTAAATGAGCAGTGGGAAAAACTTGGCGAACCAACACTATTATTAGCTTGTGCATCATGTAAGCAATTTTTTAAGCATATGCTTCCTCATATAAAAACCATGTCTTTATGGGAAATGCTTTATGAATTACGTGAGCAAATTAGCCCAAGTAATAATCATACAATTTTTACCATTCATGACCCCTGTGCTGCTAGAAATGACAAAAAATGGTTAAGCAGCACTCGTCTTTTAGCCAAGCATTGTGGAATAAATTGTGAGGATTCAAACCAAGCACAAAGCACTACAAATTGTTGTGGTTATGGTGGTCTTGTCTGGTGTGCTCAACCTGAACTTGCCAATCAAGCAACTAAAGAATTAGCCAAAAACTTAAGACAAAACCCTGGCCTTGCATCTTGCATAATGTGTCGTGACCGCCTTGTAAGTAGTCAAAAAGATTGCTTGCATCTATTAGATATTTTACCATTTATTAAAGATAATAATCTTGCATATACGCCTAATGCTAAAGCTCAAAGCCTCTCAGCTAAACGCGTTCACAGAATACAATTAGTGGAATATACATTAAAAAAATATAATATAAAACAAGTTTTACCCCATATACAAAGCGATGAGGATACAGCGATTATCCCTCTAGTCACACAAAATATTTTAAATAGTATGGACCCCGTGCATGGACATAATTTCTTGCACTTAAGCCAAGCACTTTTAGACAAGCTTGAACAAAAACATATTTTGCATCAAGATGTGGCCGCGGCTGTTTTAGCTGTTGAAGAACATGGGCAAAGATTTTTAGAAAAAGAAAGCGGACATTATGTGGGTGCGCATAGTGTAGGGGCAGTAACATTTTGGGTGCGCTATTCTCAAGATGAAAACAAAAAATACTATTTACATGATGCTTGGTGTCATCGTATGTATGTACCTAACACAGATCCCAAGGCTATCAAGCCATAAGTAGAGTTTATATGAATAATGTTCCTACATATACTCCAGACCAAGGGCAATGGTTTTGTGATAAATGTAAATGCCCACTTGAACAACAAAATATTCAAGCATTTTACCTTGGCAGTGCCTTTGCGGCCTCCTTGCCAATGTGCCCTCAATGTAAGCTTACTCTAGTACCAAAAACTTTAGCAGAGGGAAAAATGCTTGAAGTGGAGCGCATGCTAGAGGATAAATAGTTATGAGCTTACATGCCCCACCCCAAAGTAATGCTTTTTGTTGGCACCCAGGCGGTTTAGAGCTTACAAAGCACGCCTTAGATCTATGTCCCATGCCAAAAGGTGCGAAAATATTAGATGTAGGTTCGGGGGCTGGCCATAGCATTAAATTAATGCAAGAGCTTGGGTTTACAGCTTATGGCTTAGACTTACACTACCCCTCAAACATTGATCAACATAACTTAGCATTAACTCCACCCCTACCCCATATAATGGCCAACGCCATCAACCTACCATTCAAAGGAAACAGTTTTGAGGCCATAGTTTGCGAATGTGTACTTTCAGTTATTCCAAATAAACTTCAGGCATTACAAGAATTTTGGCGCATCTGCAATGGTATTTCCAAGCAAGCTTATTTAATTATAAATGACGTATACACTAAGGATAACAATGATAGAGAGCAACTTTCACATAAGCAATTGCAAAAAGATTTACAAAAAAGTCATTGGCGTTTAGAACATTTTGAAGACCATACCAAAAGTTTGCGGACCTTTGCCGCCCAATTATTATGGCATAATTTAGAGCCTTGCCAGTTAGATAAAGTTAATCTTGGTTATGGTTTATGGATAGCTATCAAGGATAATAAATGAACCCAATTCTTTTAGAATTACTACCCCTTATCAAACAAGGTTATTGTTGTAGTCAATTGCTTATGCATTTAGTGCTGCAAGGTGCAGGATATGAAAATACACAATTAATCCGTGCCATGCATGGACTTTGTTTTGGTATGGGCGCAACAGAAGGCCCATGTGGATTACTCAGTGGTGGAGCTTGTGTGCTAGCTTGTTTTGCCGGTAAGGGCCAAGATAATGAAGAGGCCCATGCAAGCATTGCTCCCATGATTAATGATTATCATCAATGGTTTATTGACTATGTACAATGTAATGGTCTTTGCCATCAAGTTATGAGTAATTTGGGCAATATTCTTCAAGATGAAACTAGTATGAATGATGAACACGAGCAATTGCGCTGCGGTAAATTGCTTTGCATTTGTTGGGATAAAATACTAGAATTACTAGAAAGTTATAATGTAGACTTGGAGCTTAAAGCATGAGTTTTTTACAAAAAACCAAAAGCTTATGCCCACAATGTTTACGCGTTATTGATGCACATTATGTTAAGGAAGAAATACAAAATAAAGATTGGGTACTCCTAAAAAAAAACTGTCCTGAACATGGCCATTTTTCTGTACCCATTTGGGTAAACTTAAAAAATACCCCAAGCTTTGAGCAGTGGTACAAAAAATCCAAACCGCATTATGTAAAATTTCCTCTTACCAAGGAGGATAAAGGCTGCCCTTATGATTGTGGGCTTTGTCCAAACCATGCTCAGCATACTTGCTGTGTTCTTTTAGAAGTTACCAAGCATTGCAATATGCAATGCCCCATATGCTATGCTCAAAGTGTATCTGCAGAAAATAATTTAGAAAACCCAGACCTAGCCAGCCTTCAAATTAGCTTAGAAAAACTTATGCAACATGCAGGGGGGCATGTTAATATACAAATATCTGGTGGTGAGCCAACCATACGCAATGATTTAAGCAATATCATACAATTAATTAAAAATACAGGATTTTCATTTGTACAATTAAACACTAATGGATTACGTTTAGGTAATGATAATAATTATGCTCAAACCCTTAAAGATGCTGGACTTAGCTTAGTATATTTACAGTGGGATGATTTGTGTGACGAAAGTTATTTAAAAGTACGTGGTAGAGCTTGCTATACAATAAAACAAAAGGCATTACAAAATTGCATCGACGCTAACTTGCCAGTAGTATTAGTTTGTACCGTTATTAAAGGTATTAATGACAGTTCCTTAGGAGCTATGATTTATAATGCCTTGGCATATGGATCATTAGTGCGTGGTTTCCATTTACAACCAGTTAGCACCTTTGGGAGATACCCTTGGGACGGTAAAATAGCCCCACGCATCACCATTCCTGAAATATTGTATGAACTTGAAAAGCAAACTCACGGAATGCTCAAGGCTAAGCACTTTTCCCCACCCCAGTCAGAGCATGCTCTATGCTCCTTTAATGCAGTATATAAACGCCATGAAAATAAACTTGTGCCCACAGGTGAAAGCAATAGTTGTTGTGCACATACAAATCCAGCCCAAAAAGCCCAAGAATTTGTGGCAAGTCATTGGGGGGCATTACCAAGCATTACCGATATTAATGACACATTTGATGCTACACTTAACCAAATTCAACAACGCTTCACCATATCTGGTATGGCTTTTCAAGATGCATATAGTATTGATTTAGAAAGGTTAAGAAAGTGTCATATCCATATTATTAGTGAAGATCACAAGCTCATGCCATTTTGTGCTTATAATCTTACGTCAGCAGATGGTTATCCATTATATCGCTCAATATAGCAGGCAGTTACATGCAAAGATGTGTTTTAGATACGTGGCTTATGCAAAAACTAGGTGCTTTAGCTCAAGTAGATTTTTTGCAAGCCTTACAAGTTGAAAAATGGCAACGCTTACTCAAAACTCTTAAATATGCGCGTGCGCATAGTAGTTTTTATGCTAGGGCATTACAAGATTGTGACCTAGACAGTTTAAGCATACAGGATTTTAGTAAAATCCCCTTTACTACGGCCTATGATTTGCAAAATCCAGAACAATTGCTTTGTGTATCGCAAAGCCAAGTTGCGCGCATGGTAACATTACAAACTTCTGGCACAACGGCAAAGCCCAAGCGTTTAGCATTTAGTTATGACGACCTAAATGCCACTAAGGATTTTTTTGCTGTGGGTATGTCACAACTTATAAAAACTCAGCAACGCCTCTTAGTGCTTTGGCCAGGAGCAACGCGTCCTCACGGTGTTAGTTCACTATTAAGCGAAGCTCTAAAACAAAATGGTATAGAAGTTTTTTGCGGTGAGGCAAGCACCACTGAGCACAGCCTGAAGCAAGAATTAGATAAACATAACCCCCACACCATTGTGGCAGCACCACAGCAACTATATGTTTTAATCAAAATACTAAAACAACAAAATACAAAACAATTGGCCTTACGTAGTATACTTTCAAGTGCCGAGCATTTAGATGCAGAATTAGAACAAAGTTTACAACAATATGGGCTTTTGGTATTAGATCATTACGGCACTACAGAAACTGGATATGGTGGCGGTGTGGAATGTTTAGCCAAAAATGGCTATCACTTGCGCGAATTAGATTTATTTGTAGAAATCATAAATCCCAACACCTTAGAGCCTGTTGACACTGGACTCGAAGGTGAAGTAGTCATAACAACTCTAAGTCGTAAAGCCATGCCTTTAATACGCTATAGAACTGGAGATGTGGCAAGCATCTTACAAGGACCATGTCCATGCGGTAGTCCATTACCACGACTTGCAAAGATTAAGGGGCGACTTATTTATAATAGCAAGGGTTACACCATTAAACATTGTGTTAAGGGAGCTTTTTATGAAAGAACTGCTAAGCTTACTTTGTGATTGCTTAAAACAACAAAAAACTGTGGTCATGGCAACAGTTATACATCAAGAAGGTTCTACACCGCGTGGAGCTGGTTCTAAAATGTTGGTGGATAGTACCGGTTTAATCAGCGGTACTATTGGCGGTGGCCTTGCAGAAGCAGAGTCCATCAAAGCTTGTGCCAAGGTGCTACAAAGCCAAAAGCCCATGATTATGCATTTTAGCCTCACCGGAGAAATGGCCGCTAAAAGCGAAATGATTTGTGGAGGGCTATTACATATATTTATTGAGCCAATTATTGCTAGTGAACAAAATATTATTTTTTTTCAAACCCTTCTTAATCATTTAGAAAGTCATGAGGTACATGTTTTAACACAACTTGATGACAATCAAAACCTACAAAGACACTTATGCATTGATGGTATATGGCAAACACAAGAGCAAGGCACAAGCCAAACAGACGTGTCTGATATTGTAAAGAATTCACTACTTAGCCTCACTTCATCACAAAAACACACTGCCTATATTCAGGAGCAGCAAGGTTATATTATTGAAAAATATCCACCAGTTTGGCAAGTAATCATTGCAGGTGGGGGGCATGTTTCTCTATTTACCACAAAGGCTGCAAAAATGGCTGGTTTTGATGTAATTGTTCTAGATGATAGAGCAGAATTTTCACAACATTCACGCTTTCCTGAAGCAAAATCCACTTTTACCGTACCAGATTTTGAACAGTGCTTTGCTTTATGTCCCCCTACAAAATATACTTGTATAGTTATTGTAACCCGTGGGCATCTTCATGATAAAACAGTTTTAGCCCAAAGCCTTAATACTA
The DNA here is from genome assembly GCA_964371195.1 of uncultured Desulfovibrionaceae bacterium. Taxonomy (GTDB): domain Bacteria; phylum Desulfobacterota; class Desulfovibrionia; order Desulfovibrionales; family Desulfovibrionaceae; genus CAYJAD01. The sequence continues at coordinate 24,284 of CAYJLD010000024.1, forward strand.
AGGCTAGCTATATTGGCATGATTGGGAGCAAGCGCAAGCGCGCGCAAGTTTATGATGCTCTATTAAAAGAAGGCTTTAGTGAAGATAGCTTGAAGCAGGTATTCTGCCCCATTGGTCTTGCTATCAAGGCTGAAACCCCAGAAGAAATTGCCATAAGCATTGTGGCACAGTGCATAGCACATAGGAGACAAGCTTGGGAAATATTGCAAGCATAATCCTTGCTGCTGGTTTTTCATCACGCATGCAAGGTTTATTTAAACCATTGCTACCACTAGATTTTTCTTGGCCTAAACCCAAAAAGTTAAACGCGCTTGAAAGCTTAATACAATTACACATATCTTGTGGAATAAAGTCAATTTTTGTAGTTATTGGAACACATCAAAATGAAAGTATAATTAAGCATATTGAGGAATTACAAAGCAATCCAAGCTATGAAAACAAAATACATCTAGTACAAAATAATGATGCAAAGTATGGCATGTTCAATTCTGTTTGCAAGGGATTACAGGCCTTAAAGGCTTATCCTAAGCATTTTTCACATTTTTTTATGCATCCTGTGGATATTGCATTAGTGCGCTATTGCACTCTACAAAAACTTATTCAAGCAAAAAGCGATTTTAAAGATACAGTACTTATACCAAGCTATCAAGCTAAACGCGGGCACCCCCCACTAATTCCCACTATATTTATTGAACAAATTCTTGCTCATAATGGAGAACATGGTTTACAGGGTGTTTTAAAAAACTTTGCAATACAAGAAATATGCACTGCAGATAGTCATGTTTTATTAGATATGGATACAAGCCATGACTATGAAGTCATGCAACAAAAAGCCTTAAGGCAACATTTGCTAGAGCCCCAAGAAGCATGGGAGCTTTTACATTGTTTAGGCATTGCACAAAAAGGCCTTGCACATGCCAAAAGTGTTGCCAAGGTAGCTGTAAATTTTGCTAGTCAATATACAGTAAAATTTAATAATTACCCCATAGATATTCAAGTTACCGAAGTTGGAGCCATATTGCATGATATGTGTAAATTTGAACCACGACATGAACAAGCCGCTGCTGAAGCTCTATGTAATATGGGCTTACATGCCCTAGCCCCATTGGTTGCAAAGCACAATGATTGTCAACTACCAGACCATTTACCTATAAGCGAAAAAGAACTCATATATTTAGCCGATAAATATGTATATGGTAGTGAACTCATATCCTTAGAAGAACGTTTTATTCAAAAACTCGATTTTTACGCCCATATTCCAGAGGCTGTAATGGCTATTAAAGCAAGGTTGGCTCGTGCTCAAAAAATGGAAAAGCGCGTGGCCTGCGAACTTAACATACATCCTTTTGCTTTAGCTACAGAGGCCCTTAAGGACAACATATGTTAAGCACTACAACTCTATGGCTATTGCGCCATGGAGAAATTGAGCAGCCACCTGTAAAGAGTTTTATTGGGCAATGGGATTTAGCTCTAAGCTTAGCAGGTCAAGCACAGATACGCACTTGGAAGGATTTTTTTGCCACAAAAGATATTGCCATCATTCTTAGTTCTGACCTAATGCGCTGCAAGCAAAGTGTAGAAGAACTTTGTCTACCTCATATTCCTGTTATTTACGACACATCTTTTCGTGAAATAAACTTAGGCACTTGGGAGGGACAAAGCATTACACAAGTTAAAGCAAATGAAGCTGAAGCTTATGCCATAAGAGGTAGTAATCTAGACACATTTCGCCCACCACAAGGTGAGAGTTTTAACGACCTTGCTAAGCGAGTACAAAAGGATTTATACAAATATTTAACTAAGTACGAAGGTAAAAATATTATTCTAATGGCCCATGCTGGTGTAAATAGAGTCATTATTGCTAATTACTTGAGTATGCCTTTCAAAGATGTTTTGGATATTCCCCAACCTTATGCTTGTTGCACAAAAATAGAACTATGAGCTTTTGCAAATAAATTATGCAAAGGCTCATAGCTTTTAGAAGAGTTAATGCAGATATATTATAATGACGTAGTTAAATCACGCCCTAAAAACTTATTTAAGATAAATAGTGGTATAATAACCGACAAAATAAGTATGGCCCCATAAGCCGATGCTGGACCAAAATCACCACTACCAATATATTGAAATACTTGTACAGTCATAGTGGACCATGGCCCATAATATAGAACTATAGTTGAACTAAGTTCTGCCAAGGTGGTCACCCACATAATAATAGCTCCAGCTATAACTCCAGGTAACATTACCGGCACAACTACCTTCATAAATGACAATAAAGGCGGTACACCAAGATTTATAGAGGCCTCCTCCACTGATGCATCAATTTGGTGCAAAAGCGAAGATGTAGTTTTTACTGAAAATGGCGTTTTACGAATAAAGTAAGCCAAAACTAAAATCATCCATGTACCTGTTAAGACAATGGGGCCAGTATTATAGGTGGCCGCAAGGGCAATACCAAGCACAGATCCAGCAATAATTAATGGTAACATCATGGCTAAATCAAGCACAAAACCACTTTTCCCCCCCTTTCGCACTACTAAATAACTCACCGCAAGCCCAAAAATCATTCCTATAATAGTTGCCGTTGTGGATAGGAAAAATGAATTAATAATAGGCCTTGGTGCAACTTGTAGGGCTATGGCAAGATTTTCTAGGCTAAATTGTCCATAATACATAACAGGCCCATCAGTCTTTGTCACAGCCGCAACTAAAATAATAGCAAATGGTGCTAAGGATATAAACACAATAAAGGCACAATAAAGCCATGCAAAACGCTCTTTCCAAGGACTAAGACGAATGACTTCTGGCGGCCTTAATGATGACATGGCATAATTTTTACGCTCTACCCATATCTTTTGTAAAATAGTTAAAGCCAATGTAACTATAATAAGAATCATACTTAATGTTCCGGCCATAGATGGGTTAGAGCCCATTTCACTAATAAATTCACTATAGGCTTGCTCAGCTAATACTTTTGTATCATCACCAATAATTGTGGGTACACCAAAATTTTCAATGGACATACAAAAAACAATTAAGCCCCCAGCGGCAATGGCAGGAGTAACTACTGGTAGGGTTACGGTGCGAAAAACCCTCCAAGAAGTTGCGCCAAGGTTGCGTGCTGATTCCTCAAGTGAGCGGTCAACGGAGTTAATAGCTGCTGCAACCATGAGTGATACAAAGGGAAAAAACTGCAAGGTAAAAACTAAAACCACACCATGCCAGCCATATATACTAGGTAGCTCTATGCCTATAGACTTAAAAGCAAGGGTAACAATACCACTACGCCCAAGCAGTAAAAGCCAAGCTTCTGCACCAATAAATGTGGGAAGAATGAGCGGTAATGTTGCTAAAGTGCGCAATGTTGCAGCATGAGGCAAAAGATAGCGAGTGGTAAAAAATGCAAAAGGAACACCGATTATAATACTAAAAATTGTGGCTAAACCACTTACAAAAAGGCTATTACCAAGACAGCGCAAATAAAATGGTGCTGTAAAAGCAAGCTTATAATTATCCCATGTAAAAATACCGCTCTCGGCATCAATAAAACTTGCTTGGAATATGCCATACATGGGGTACACAATTAGAAAGAACAAAACCACTAAGGCAAAGAAAAATATTAAATTCCAAACCGACCAAAATCTACGTCTAAACAAAAATGATGGGGCTATACTCATGGTTGCACCATCACTGCAGAATTTTTAGCAAACCCAAGAGTAACGGTATCACCCACTCCAGCAGAAACAATATTATTATGAGCCGATACGTCAATACGTAAAGTTTGGCCTAAGGCTTCTACATAATAAACAGTAAGCGTTCCAAGAAAGGTAATTTCTTTAACAACACCGTTAAATGCATTTTCCATGTCATCATTCAAACCAATATTCATCCAATCAGGGCGCAACATAAATAAAACGCTATCTTGCGTTTTTTGGTCTGCTTCTATGTAAAAAGTTTTATCCGCACATTGTATGGCACATAGATTGTTGGCCTCATCAAAACCCTGATAACTACCTTCAAAGAAATTGCATACACCCATAAATTGCGCTACAAAGCGATTATGAGGATTAAAATAAATTTGCCTTGCATTATCCACCTGCTGCAAAATACCATCATGTAAAATAGCTATGCGATCAGATACAGCCATGGCTTCTTCTTGGTCATGCGTCACATAAACTGTGGTAATACCTAATTCTTTTTGTATGCGCCTAATTTCTTCACGCATGGAAACACGTAACTTTGCATCAAGATTGGATAATGGCTCATCCATAAGTAACACATGTGGACGAATTACCAGGGCCCGAGCTAAAGCCACACGTTGCTGCTGGCCTCCAGAAAGCTGACGCGGAAAGCGTTTGGCCATGTCATAAAGCTGTACAGCATCAAGTACTTCCTTAACCCTTACATCAATTTCTGCTTGAGCAATTTTACGCGCGCGCAATCCATAAGCTACATTTTCAAAAATAGTTAAGTGAGGGAAAAGCGCGTAGTTTTGAAATACCATACCAGTATTACGTTTATGCGCTGGTAAGTTAATAATTGATTTAGCGTCAAATAAAATATCACCACTATCTGGATCATGAAATCCAGCAATCATGCGTAATAATGTGGTTTTTCCACATCCAGAAGGCCCAAGCAGAGTAAAAAATTCACCATTTTCAATGGTGAGGTGCACATGCTTAACCACCATGGTACTTCCATAGCCCTTAACAATATTCTGCAACTCTATACGCATGAATTATCCTTTAAAAATTTTAACACCAATGCCGCAGATATATAAAACTACATACTACGACATTGGTGAATGGGCATTATTATTAAAACACTATTTAGCTAAAATTAACTTTCTCCACTTGCCAAGTAGCTCTTTTTGCATAGCATTTGCTTCTGCTGGGTCAAAATCTTTCATAATGTTTAAGCTAGATGTTTCTGGCATGCCTTCAACTTTAACAGTATCAGGGCGAGCAGGACGACGATAATATTCAGCAAAAATTTTATTTACAACGGCTTGAGAAAGTAAATAATCAACTAATTTTTTTGCTTCTTCAGGATGTTTACAATTAGCTATTATGGCAGCTCCCTCTGGTGCAGCAATAACGCCATCTGATGGATAAATAACTTTAACATTCTTATCACCACCAGCGATATAACGATGTGCAGCATACTCCATGGTTATACCTAATGGATATTCACCAGCAGCGGTGCCCTTATATATTAAGCTTGAACTATCAAGAACTTTTACATTATCAACAAGTTTCTTTACACCATCCCAGCCAAGTATTTTATTAAACCCATATACTTGAGCATAGGCGGAGCCAGATTTTTGTGGATTTGCCATAACTATCTTATCTTTCCACTTAGGGTCTAATAAGTCTGCCCAAGATTTGGGTAATTCAGCTTCTGGCACAAGAGAGGTATTAGCCATAATAATCATCAAATGAGTATTAGCAGCAGTCCATTTATTATCTTTTTCCTTATAATTAGCAGGAAGAGTTTTTGCTTCAGGAGATAGATAGGGCATGAAGTTTGCTTTAGCATTATCTAAAACAGCCACATCACCGCTCCAAAAAACGTCACCTAAAGGATTAGCTTTTTCTGCTTCAATGCGCTTCATAGCTTCACCTGTGCCCATACGTACAACAGAGACTGTAATGCCAGTCTTTGCCTTAAAATCTTGGGCAATGGCATCTAGTAAATCTGGCTGGTTAGATGAATAAAGCACCACTTCAGCAGCTCGTACAGATGTAGCAGTTATACTAACAACACAAAGTAAAGCAGCAAGATACAAAAAACATTTCTTCATTATAAACTCCTTTTTTACTAATATCATAGTTGTTCAATATAACAAAAATGTATACAAATAGCAATCAAATTCACAAAGGCTGTCGTTAGCTATTCACGTCATTCCGATTTGGCTATTTTTAGCTGAATGTGTGATGTTCGGTAAAGTTTTTTTCGCGGCTCGGCACTTTCGCGTTGCTTCACCGCCGGCTAATTGCTCAAAAAACCTTCCCCAACCTCACACATTGCCTCGGCAAAGAGTTCTGCTAGTAGTAATATTTTCTAAATCGGAATCACGTGGT
>CAYJLD010000025.1:0-3489 GCA_964371195.1 uncultured Desulfovibrionaceae bacterium
AACTGACTTATTACATTAAAAATAAATTTTATTGTAACTCAGAAAGTCGTATTAATGTTATGCTATCTAATTTTTAAAAGTGGTTTAGCTTGACAAGATTGGGCATTGATGTATTTAAGTACTCTATTATATATATTTTATTTTAGTGCTAGTGGATTAGGGTTGTGGTAAAAAAGTGGATCCATTTAGTTATTATTTTTTTAGGGGTTTTTATGGAGTTGAATATAAACTATGCTGATATTGCAAAACTTTTTGCGCATGCACAAAAAGATGGGCGTAATGTATTATTTGAACATGAAGTGTATGAATTTATAACTATAAGTGGAGCTGAAACACCACCTAAATACTTATTTCTTCCCAAAAATGTTAAAGCTTTACCAGAAGGCTTGATGGCTTTACCTGGTGAAAAAGTCGTATTAAAAATAGTTTCACCAACCATTATGCATAAAACGGAAGTGGGCGGAGTGCGTATTGTTCCTAAAAATCCGGAAAAAATACTATCAGCCTTACGACGAATATATGTAGAAGTTCCTGAAAAATATCAAAATATTATTGAGAGAGATATTAATCATGCTCCGGAATGTTATAAGCATTTATCTGGGCAAGAGTTGCAAAGTGCTATTAAAGAAGACATTTGTGGTGTTTTACAAGTACAATTCATGCCACCTGACTCAACAAGTTTTGGTAATGAGCTCTTTGTTGGGCTTAGACGTACTGCCGAATTTGGCATGGTAATTTCAGCAGGGCTTGGTGGTACTGATACTGAGCTTTATGCAGAACGATTTAGGAAGGGGCAAGCTATAGTTGCAGCTCCAACTCAAACTCTAGATGGCGAAACGTTTTTTGAAATTTATAAAAATACTATTTCATATCAAAAACTTGCAGGGTTGACTCGTGGGCAGCAGCGTATTGTAACTGACGAGCAATTAATTGAATGCTTTCAAGCTGTAATTCAGATAGGTAACCACTTTTCACCTCTTAATAGAGAAGCAGAGTTTATTATTGATGAGTTTGAAATTAACCCCTTTGCATTTACAGATTTTCTTATGGTTCCATTGGATGGTCTTTGTAAGTTTTCCAAACAAATACCCTTAGCTCCACCAAGACCATTGCATCAGATTGATAAATTATTACACCCAAGTAGCATAGGTATTATTGGGGTTTCCTCAACTAGGCGTAACTTTGGGCGCATAATCTTAGAAAATATTATTGAAGCTGCTTACCCTAAAGAACAAATTGTTATTATTAAACAAGGTGAAGATGCATCTGGTATAAAATGTGTACCTAATATTAAAGACTTTGATGGGGTTTTTGATTTATTCATTGTAGCAATTGATGCATCATATGTTCCTTTATTTGTAGATGATATAATAAAGTATAAAAAAGCTAATGCTGTATTGTTAATTCCAGGTGGATTAGGCGAAACAGAAGAAAGCAAGAATACGGCCAAACAAATGATTGATGCAATGCAAAAGGCTCATCTGCAAGAAAATTCACCTGTGTTTTTAGGTGCTAATTGTATGGGGGTTATTTCGCGGCATGGTAATTATGATACTTGGTTTATACCCACAGAAAAAATGTTATCCGTAGCTCCATATAAGGGAGTTAAGCCTCGTTCATTGGCCTTGGTTAGTCAAAGTGGAGGATTTTTATTAAATCGCTTTAACCAAGTGCCAGAAATGAATCCGGCTTATTTAATCTCCATGGGTAATCAGACGGACCTAACCCTTGGTGATATGATGCAATATTTTGAAAACTCAGCTAAAGTGAATACTATTGCCGTCTATGCTGAAGGTTTTAAAGATTTAGATGGACTTGCTTTTGCTCAATCTGTCAAGCGTGCTGTGGCTGCTGGTAAGCAAGTGGTTTTTTATAAGGCAGGGCGAACCCCCGAAGGTAAGGATGCCACAAGTGGGCATACTGCATCTCTTGCTGGTGATTATATGGTTTGTGAATCAGCCATTACTCAGGCAGGTGGAATTGTAGCAAGAACCTTTACTGAATTTCAAGACCTAGTGCTTTTAACTGAGTCACTGGCACAAAAAAAACTTAATGGTAAACGTATTGCGGCCATAAGTTCAGCAGGCTTTGAAGTTGTAGGCATGGCGGATTCAATTCAATCCGATGAATATAATATTACACTTGCAAGCTTTTCTGATGATACAAAGGCCCAAATGCAAGCTGTATTTGATGAACATAATCTCTCAAGGCTTGTGCATGTAACAAATCCCCTAGATATTAATCCCTCATCCAATGATGAAGTGCATGCCAAAATTACAGAACTTGCCTTAAATGATCCAAATATTGACGTAGTTATATTAAGCATTGTGCCGCATTCGCCAACTATTCAATCTGTAGATCCCTCACAATCAGCACACTTTGATTTTACCCAAGAAGGTTCCATTTATCGAAATGTAGTCAAACTAGCTAAAAATACAAGTAAACCACTGGTCATTGTGGTGGATGGTTCTAGTCAATTTGATTCTTTAAGAAGAGCCATAAAAGATGCTGGCATTCCAGTATTTACGCTTTGTGATAGGGCCATTGCAGTGTTAGCACTTTATTTGGAGCAAGTTGTAAAAACATAATCGCAATTTCTTTGTAATTTTATTAATTACAAATGCTAAGCAACTTTGGTAATGTTTAGTAACACTTAAAAAATAGCAATTTACATCTAGATTTAGGTGTAAAGTTGTAGCAATTTTAAGTCTTTACTTTGCTCGATAATAATGTTAGATGCCTGCACGTTTAAGTTTTTGTGGACCTTTTATTCACAAACATAATAATATGCGGTGCATAGGTATATCTATATATGGTTTTTAGCTCATTACCATTTCTTTTATTATTTCTCCCTATAACTATATTTATTTATTATATCTTATTAAGATATAATCGCGCACAATATGTTATACCATTTTTACTACTAGCCTCTTTGTTTTTTTATGCTTATTGGAATCCCATTTATATTACATTGATTTTGTTTTCTATTGTGGCAAACTATGCCTTGGGCCAAGCCATTACTAACTATGATCCTTGGCGTAAAAAGATATTTATTTTAGGGGTTAGTATGAACTTACTGCTCCTAGGCTATTTTAAATATACAGACTTTTTTATTAATAATGTCAATGAGTTGTTTCATTCGCAAATAGCATTAACATATATTATCCTGCCCATTGGCATCAGCTTTTACACCTTTCAACAAATTGCATATTTAACTGATATTTTTACTAAAAGACATGTTCATCATGCCGGCGGCTTTATAGAATATGCAACCTTTGTATGCTTTTTCCCTCAACTTATAGCTGGTCCTATTGTGCATCATGCTGAAATGATGCCTCAATTTGCTGATAAACAAAATCAATGTGTTCGCTTTGAAAATATACATAAGGGGCTTTGTTTTTTAAGTATTGGCCTTGCTAAAAAAGTTTTGATTGCTGATAACTTATCGCCCTTGGTGCGCTATTGTTTTGATGAGTCCACATCTTTAAG
>CAYJLD010000025.1:3589-30053 GCA_964371195.1 uncultured Desulfovibrionaceae bacterium
AGAACCATAAATTTTGAGCGGGCCAAACTTTTCATTGATGGCCTTGCAGGGTTTAATGGTTTTGAAATTAGAGAAACATTTGCAAAACTTTGCTATGACACTTGGAGAAATTCTTTTGGTTTTGCAGGTGGGGTGTTGGAGTATTCCATCATATTATTAGTGCTTACCATAATATGCATAAGCCAAAAAAATACTCAAGAGCTAATGCAATATATGGGTAAAAAATCATTTTCAATTTATATAATTACACTTTTAACTCTTTCTTTAATTTGTTTAATTCTGCCTGGATATAGTCCAGAGTTCATTTATTTTCAGTTTTAAGAGCCTATTATGAATCATAAAAGTATTGCCATAAAAATTATTTTAATACCCTTAATTATTAGTGCCATATGCTTTCTTGCGCTGTTAGCATTGTTAATTGAATATGACCATTTCCACTTGCGTGAGCATGACTTTTATGATGCCAATAAATTTGCTGCCTCACCTGATATGCGCTTGCAAGCTATGGGTATCATAAAGAATGTAGATTTTGACAGTGTCATACTTGGCACATCAATGATTGAAACGGCATCTGCCATGCAGGCATCAAAGCTTCTAGATGGTAAATTTGTAAATATATCCGTTCGCGGTTCTAATTTTTATGAAAGAGCTATTATTATAAGGGCCCTATTTCGTGAAAAGAAAATTAAAACTTTCATATACTCCGTGGAGGTAGATTATACGCCCACCAAAGAAATAGCTAATCCTAAGGATTGGGATTTATTGTATGATGAAAATGCTTTAAATGACTTATTCGTGCTCTTTGACGCAAACTATGTGACCGGTGTATTAAATAAATTCCTATTTTCAAATATCTCACCAGATATGATTGTTAAAAAACATACACGCATAAGCCATGAACCTAAAGTAGCTGATATAGATTTTTTTGATACCCCCGTAGCCGACTGTGTAAAGGAAGAAGACAGAGCATCACTTTTTGGGGGGTTAAGCCATTGGACTAAACGTTTAGATATTTCAGAAATTAGATTATTCTTGTTGCAAATGTTGCCAAGCATAGTGGAAAATACAACACAGAGGCAATATCCAGATGACATGCTACTTAATGAAATAAAAAAATATATAGATGAAAATATTTTGTCTTTCGTTAAAAAACATCCTGAAACTCGCTTTGATATTGTCTTCCCAACTCATTATCGCGCTCTATATGCATTCAAATTAAGAACCTCTGGGGGCATAGAATATTATAAACATCAAGAGGTCATTAAATATATGGTTGAGCAAGCTGCAAAGTATGACAATTTATATGTTTATGGATTTGAAGATCAAGCATTCGTGGATGAAATTAAAAATTTCAAAGATATAAATCACTATCATGCAGATTTTAATGATTTTATCCTTGAGTCCATTGCCAAAGGCAAGCATCAATTAACCTTAGAAAATATTGATGCCTACCTTGCAAAATGTGAACAGCTTGCTCGGGATTTTGATGTGCAAAGTCTTTATGATGAATCCCAAAGGCTTTTGCGTGAGCAAAATATGCCAACCACTTGGGATGAATATAAAAAATCAATACAAAAGGCCCCATAAACTCAGTTGTTACAACGTCCTTGAGTAGTATTAAAATTTTTATTTATAAAATTTATTGCTTTTTTTCTAAAGCTTTAGCTGCCTCCACGATGTTAGTACCTGCTTCACAAATGATTGATAAATCCATAACTTCCATATTACTTATTAAAGCAAATAAGGCATTGTCAAAGCCCATGGCCTCTTTTGCTTGAACTTTCAGCTTAAGTGTGCCTGGGTTTTCTAAGCATTTATATATTGTTTCAAGGTCTTGAGCTTTGAAGTGTGTGAGCTCTTGAGCCATGGCTTGCTTTATAAATGGCGCATGGTTTTGCCAAGTTATGCTTGGGGAGGTGTTTTGCTGCTCGCCCAGCAGTAAGAGTAGTTTGGGCAAAAGACTCTCATCTGTATAGTCCAACTCAAAACTTATAAACTGAGCTTGTTTAGCCCAAGTCTCAAATGCTCTTGTTGCCAAGCTGTAAAAGGCAGAGCCGTTAAATGAAAATAACTTTTGCAAAGCCTCTGCCGGAATGGTGGCATCAAGCTTAGTTACTATGTTTGCCACATCTTGCAACCCAAAGGATATAGCCACATTACTTGGATCTTGTGAAGATAAATTTAGGTCCAAGGATGCATCTAACAATGCACTTTTGCCAAGCAGACTTTGTGCTATGGCTTGTTCAACAGCATCAAGGCCAAGATGTTCTGTGGCAACAGTAATGCCAGATAGCTTGAGGTCAAAATCTGCTTGGCTGTGCTTTTGATCATCAATAGCAGTTAATAAACTTGCCGACTGTAAATTAAACAGCTCAATGGCTTCTGTATCTTTGTATTTTTTGACAATTAAATTATTGAATGTTGCTTCAGTATTGGCAATTATTCTAGCTGTGGCTTCAAGGTTTGCCATTAGCTTAAATGCTTCTTCATCAGGTAAATCATCATTAATCTTGGGTAAAATATCCACAAAATATGCCAATTGTGGTGGATAAGGTAATAAAATATTTGTCCAGTGCATGTCTTGAAGTTCAGCTTCATATGCCGTGACCCCATTACGTTTCACTACATACTGGATATTTTCAATGTTATATTGGCCTATAAGATTATACTGCATATCAGTGAAGGTGCTTTTAGCAAACTTAGTTATAGTTACAAATGGCACTCCATCCTCAATGGTATGGCTTTCTTCAACATGATTAGTGTAAACGCATTTTGCAGTGCTACCTTCAAAAAGTGCAGCAAAAAATTGCTCAGTAAAACCTTGTTTTTTAAGCTCAATGACTTTAGCTACGTTTTGCTTCCAATCAAAAACTTGTATGCTTTGAGTAGTCATCGTTGCATTAATAACATCCAGTTTATACGAGAGCGTAGCACCGTTTAATATAAGCTCTTTTGCAACCAAGGGTATGTCTTTTGTATTTATATTAAAGGCTTCAGCATTGGGAGAAATAGCTATCACTTCTGCAATATTTATGCTGTCTTCTGCAAGGAGAAAATTTTTAGCTGCAAAATTTTTTATAATTAATTTGTCACCTAATAAGTCATATTCAATGGAGTCGGTTGTGATACCATGACTTGTTAATTGAGTTTGCACCTGCCTAACAATGTCTGCTTCCATATGTGGTATTACAAATAATGGAATTGCTAATACAATAAGAAGCCCTAGTCCTATCCAAAGAGTTTTTTTATTCATAATATTATCCTTGTTTGAGTTTTCTTCATAACTCAATATTCATTATAGCTAATATTATTGTAAAATAGATAAATTGAAATTACAAGTATTATAAAAAGTATAAGGTATTTTATGTGGCTTTAAGTAGCAGGTTTTGCTCATTGCGGCTTATAATGTATAGAAATAGTTTAAGGAATTATTTTAGAAGTGGTGCTTAAAAATTCTTGCCAAGTGGTGGGTTTTTCGTGTTGGCGTAAAAGTCTTTGAGATTCATGATAGAATTTTTGAATATCAAAAGCTTGGGCTAGCTGCTCGCATTTTTCAAGATATGCATCAACATTTTGCGTGGTTATGCGATGCTTATTATCTGCCATGGATTTGGTTATATATTTATTCATATCTACATTATAATGCACGCTGTCTATGTAGTTTTTGGTGTCGTCCAAGTATGCTAAATCTTCAAAACCATATATATGTAGATTTTTATGCTTTTCTGCATATTGTACCATATATCTAATGATTTTTTGATGGATATAATATACTTCACCATCTGTTTGCAAATATTCAGCATATTTTAATCTATAATATGGTGGAAAAACAACATAAAACTTTGTTTCAGGGTGTTCACGCACAAAGCGTAGGAAGTGTTTTTCAATATACAGTGTTTCTTTTGAAATATTGATGTCTGCATAGCTATATTTGTCTAATGTATTAACATCGTGTACTATGTCTGGTAAGGTTAGAAGCAGATATCTTGCATTATCTAATATATGTATATTTTTTGCCCAATTTTCAAGTCCGCCAAAGCGTAAAAAATTCATTTCTTTACTTAACCATTCAATGGGACAATCAAAAAATTCTATAGAAGCTTTTTTAGGATTGCGGCTAATGTCTATGTGGTCAATTATATCAAAGTCGTATGAAATATGCGGTATTAAAATATTTTTCAAGGCACCTATAATATATTTTGCATCAAGCAATATCCATAAATCGTTAATGAAGTAATTATCATAAAGAAGCTCCCAATTATCCAGTTGAGAGGAAGTTTCCTTAGGTTTATGATATGCATCTAGTGAATATATAACATTTTTTAATTGTTTATTTCTTAAAATATCATTTAAAATTAAGCCTCTTTCATAAGTTCTTGCACCTAAAAGAGAAAGATTGACGAAACTACCTCCCAAAAGCCTTGAGGCCTCCATGGCTGAACTATTGGCAAGCATAGATGTGCCTAATATGACACTATCAAATTGTACATGTTTAATAATACCTTTAGCTTGCAGACGCATATTGGGTAGGGCTGTAAATTTATTTTCATCATAATAGTCCTGAGTTTTTAATTGCAGATGATCATAATGCACTAATAATGCAGCTATAATAGCAAAAAAAACTACATTAAAAATAATGGGTATAATTATAGCTACAAAAAATTTATGTTTATAGTTCATATCCAGCTCTTAAAATTGAAAATATATAAATTCAGGCACATAGCCAGGTAGAATGAGCAAGGTTAAGGCCAAACTAAGTAGGGCCATAATATAAATTCTAAAAGGTCTTAGGGTTATGTATTCTATAAGTTGTTGTGAGTTTTTAAGCTTAAGGCATGCAAATAATAATATGAATAGAGCAATGCTGTATTCGGCCATGCCCCCGTCAATGGCATAGGTATTGCGCCAAGCATCATAGCATACTTTTGAAAATTCTGCTCGTACAAAAAATCCATTTTGACCCAACAAGCCATCAATAAATAGACCTAGCCTTTCAAGGTTTAGCGACCTAAAAGGAATCCAAGCAAGTGATATAAAGGCGAAGGTTAAAATCCAAGCTAAGAGTTTTGGCATTTTGGCATGTAAAATTTGGCTCCATATTCTATGTAAAACCAAGGCCATGCCATGTAAAGCCCCCCAAAGTATAAAGGTTATACCTGCACCATGCCAAATACCACCAAGTAAAAAGGTTAAAAATAAATTGCCCATGGTGCGTGTGGAACTACCTCTATTGCCTCCAAGGGGTATGTATAGATAATCGCGCAGCCAACGCGATAAAGTCATATGCCATCTACGCCAAAAATCTTGAATACTGAGAGCTTGATATGGTGAATTAAAGTTTAGAGGTAGCTTAATATTAAAAAAGAGGGCACAACCAATGGCCATGTCAGCATATCCAGAAAAATCAAAATAAAGTTGTAAGGTGTAGGTAATACATGCAAAAATAGATTCTAAAAAACTTAATGAGGCACTTTTATCAAAGGCATAA
This sequence comes from uncultured Desulfovibrionaceae bacterium, assembly GCA_964371195.1. Classification (GTDB taxonomy): domain Bacteria; phylum Desulfobacterota; class Desulfovibrionia; order Desulfovibrionales; family Desulfovibrionaceae; genus CAYJAD01. The sequence continues at coordinate 9,078 of CAYJLD010000025.1, forward strand.
TTAACAAGTGGCGCAAGTTGATCTGCTACCAGCACTTTTTTTGCAAGGCCAAGGCTCAAAAAGCATAGGCCTTTATACATATTATCCCATTGCAATACTTGATTTTGTTTGCTTGCAAATTGTGGCATCATTTCGGCATGATGCACAATGGGGCCGGCTATAAGTTGGGGGAAAAAGCATACAAAGGCTGCATATTCAAAAAATCCACCTGCATGATTGATATGTTTTTTGGTATATATATCTGATAGGTATGCAATTTGTTGGAACGTATAAAAGCTAATGCCAATGGGTAGGATTATATTTATAATGGGGACTTGGCTATCAAACATTTCATTAAAAGAACTAATTAAAAAGTCAGTATATTTAAAATATCCTAATAAAAGCAAATTCATGGTAATGCCAGCCATAAAAATCAGTTTACGCTTAGGACTGTCTTTGTGTATGGCTTGACCTAGATAGAAGTTGGCAAAAATAGAAAAAATAATAAGCAATAAAAATACAGGCTTCCAGTAGGCATAAAAGAAAAGTGATGCAAGCAGTAAAAAAGGTAGGGCATATTTTTGCAGGCCATGACGCAATAAAAGATAGTAGCCAATAATGGTTAAGGGTAAAAAAAGTAGCAGAAATGGTATTGAACTAAAAACCATGCTATTTACCTTGCTAGTACCATGGTTATTTGCGACATATTGTTGGATTTTATTGCAAGCATAACAAAGTATTATAGGCATTTTTTTATTTGAAGTAAAGCTGCTTGTTTTTGTATTTCATTATGAGTCACGGTATTGTTGAGCGGCAATTATGTATATTGTTACGTGATTAAAGGAGCAAAGGCCCTTATATAAATGAGGTGTAGCCGTATACTATGCTTAATTCTAATTGTATTTTTTAGGGTATTTTGTTAAATACCTCCCATGGCACTAATTAATTATCCTGGGCTTGGCTGTATAGTAGAATTTATGGAGGCAAACTCCCCTCAAATTGCTATTGTTGTTGAAGAGCAAGGCGGTAAATTACGGCTATTGTTACCCAATAGGCGTGAGACGCGCATGAATGCCAATAGGCTTTTGCCCTGGTCTGGTCCTATGTATTCAGATATACAAAGTGGTCGTGATAATTTAATTAAATTGTTGCAAGGCCATAAAGAGCGTCGTCAAAGTATTGCTACAGATATTGAAGCCCTTAGTATGTGGGAATTAGCTCAAGGTGAAGTGGAAAGTGCTACTGCTCAATGGTTTGCAGAGCTTTTTGTGGAATCTCCTGATACGGACACCATTGCTGCTTATGGACATGTACTATTGCAATGTAAAAGTCATTTTAAATTTCAGCCTCCGAACTTCGAAATATATACCACAGAGATAGTTGAACAAAGACTTGTAGCCCAAGAAGAAACTCGTAAGCGCGAAAGCCTTATTACGGGTGGAGCTGAGTTTTTCCGCTTGTTGTGGGATGTGTGGAATAAAAAAATCACCTTACCGCCTAGCGAGGATAAACGTTGGCCCGAGGCTGAAGTTTTAGATTTTTTGGAAGCTTTATTACGCAAGCGTATAGCGGACCCAGAAGCTACAGAGGATGATTCCATATGGCGTATGCTTGTTAAGGGGCTTTCTGATACTCCATATTTAGCATTGCAACTAGCTACTGCTTGGGGTCTTGTGCCCATGCATTATAATTATTGGCTAGATAGAGCAGATTATAGTGCTTGTAATACTTGGGCTGATGACTACAAAAATGACATGCAAGATATTATAAGTGCAGTGCAAAGTAATGCTGAAGCTAGCTTAGACTTACCCTTTATTAGCATTGATAGCGCAAGTACGCGCGATATTGATGATGCTTTTTTTATGGAGGAGCTTGAGGGTGGAGTATTGCGTCTGCACTTAGCCTTAGCTTGTCCGGCTTTACTGTGGCCTTTTAATAGTGCCTTTGATAAGGCGGTAATGCGTCGCTCTACCAGTATTTATTTGCCAGAAGCAACATATCATATGCTCCCAGAATTATTAGGTACAGATGCTTTATCCTTGGTTGAGTCAAGGGTGCGTCCGGCATTATGTATTGTATGTGATGTGGATAGTGATGGGCAAGTCTTGAATTGTTCTCCAAGTATTGCTTGGGTTAAACTTAGGGCTAACCTTTGTTATGAAGATTGTGAGGCTGTGCTTAATGGTAAACAAGAAAATTGTGCCAGTAATTATGCAAAACAGCTTAAGCTTGGATATAGTTTAGCAACTCTTCGCCAGCAAAATCGCATTGCAAATGGTGCTGTTATTATGGATAGGCCGGATAATAAGATTAGATTAGAAGGCGAAGATGCTGAAATAAAAGTTTTTATTGAAGAATTAGGCCCTAGCACAAAGGCTCAAATGCTTGTGGCAGAAATGATGATTTTAGCTAGTTTTGCCATAGCTAAATGGGGGCAAGAGCGTAATATTCCTTTATTGTATCGCACTCAAGATGTTGCAATTCCACGTGAATATGCAGGAGTTTGGAGTGAAGCGCATCAAATGGCGCGCATTATGCGTTCTCTTATTCCATCTTCGCTTGAGCTAAAGCCAAGACCTCATGCTGGTCTTGGGCTTAGTTCTTACGCACCCATAACCTCACCTTTGCGGCGTTATCCAGACCTTGTGAATGAGGCGCAAATAGTGCATATTCTCTTGCACGGTACAGTTCGGTACGAAATGGAAACTTTACAGCAAATGCTTGTGCCATTAAATATGCGTCTTGATGCAGCGGGGCAAGTGCAGCGGTTTCGCCCACGTTATTGGCGTTTGTTGTATGTGCGCCAGCATGGCGATAAAACTTGGTGGGATGCTGTTGTTACTGAAGAAAATGATAATTTTGTGATGATTAGCTTGCCACATGTGCAAATTATTGTGCGTGGAAAAAGAAATCTTTTTAGTGAGCGAGCATGCCCCGGGCAAGAAGTAAAAGTACGTTTAGGTAAGGTCAATCCTTTATATAATGAAATTTCGATTTTAGAAGTTATGGACGTTTAGCCTTAGTTGGCACTGCTTCAAAGTGTTAGCCATATCTTTTATGCGATATAAGGAGTAACTATGTATTTTTTATGGATTATTTGCAGTTATTTGATTGGTTCAATTCCATTTGGTCTGCTTATTAGCACAAAGTTTTGTAATATTGACCCACGCCATGCTGGTTCAAACAATGTGGGCTCCACCAATGTGGCAAGGCTTTGCGGAAAAAAATATGGTATAGCAACTCTTGCATGCGATATATTAAAAGGAGCACTACCGGTGGGCATTGCTGCTTGCCTTGATAATAGTGCTTTCTTTATTACCGTGACTGCTCTTGCTGCTGTGCTTGGGCATGTATTTTCATGTTTCTTGGGTTTTAAGGGCGGCAAGGCCGTTGCTACCAGTGTGGGGATTTATATTCCCATAGCCCTTTGTCCTTTATTAATAGGTGCTATACTTTGTCTTGGAGTGATTTGGCTAAGTGGTTTTGTATCCCTGGGTTCATTGGTTTTTGTATTAAGCATGCCGCTAATATTATTACTTGCTGGTCAATGGCAATTTTTGTTCTTATCTGTCATCATTGCAGCTTTGGTAATCTGGACCCATAGAGCTAATATTCAAAGACTTATTTGTAAAACAGAAAAAACATGGAAGAAAAAGGAATATAAGGAGTAAATTATGCCGAAGCAGGATTTTCCAAGCTATAGGGGTGAGCTTGAGTATGTTTGCCTTGGCTGCGAGAAACGCTACCAAAGCCATGAATTGCTTTATACCTGCCCACAATGTGGTGGTGTATTTATGCTTGAAGATACTAAGTTTGCCAGCCTAAAAGAGCATGATGGGCAATATTGGCGTGATACATTTGATGCTCGTACATCCACTAAGCATACAGCTTTACGTGGTATTTTTCGTTATTATGAACTGATGGCCCCAGTTATGGATGAGCAAGATATTGTATATCTTGGTGAAGGCATAACCCCCATAGTAGAAGCACCAAAGGCCCTTGAGGCACGTTTGGGGCTTAAGTTCGCATATAAAAATGATGGTCAAAACCCTAGTGCTTCCTTTAAGGATAGGGGTATGGCATGTGCTTTTAGCTATTTAAAAGCTTTGGCGCGTAAAAATAATTGGCAGGAAGTGCTAACCGTTTGTGCCTCTACCGGAGATACCTCTGCAGCTGCGGCACAATATGCCGCTTATGTGGGTGCTCCCCTTAAGTCTGTGGTTTTACTTCCACATGGTAAGGTAACTCCTCAACAACTTTCTCAACCCTTGGGTAGCGGAGCTTGTGTATTAGAAATGCCTGGGGTTTTTGATGATTGCATGAAGGTTGTTGAACTTTTGGCAGAAACTTGCCGTGTTGCTTTGCTTAATTCCAAAAATAGTTGGCGTATTCTTGGGCAAGAATCATATGCTTATGAAGTTGCTCAGTGGTATGCTTGGGATGTGCAAGGGTTAAATATTTTTGTCCCCATTGGTAATGCTGGCAATATTACGGCCATTATGTCAGGCTTCTTAAAGATGTATGAGCTTGATATTATTAATGCGCTACCTAGGATTTTTGGTGTGCAGTCGCATCATGCCGATCCAGTATATCGCTACTATGCTGCCGATGAGAAAACTCGGGTTTGGGAACCTGTACAGGTAAAAGCCAGTGTGGCTCAAGCTGCCATGATTGGTAATCCTGTATCATTTCCGCGTGTGCAGCGTTTAGTACAAAGATATACCAATGCTGGTGGGCAATTTAATGTTTTGCAAGTAACCGAGCAGCAAATTATGGATGCTATGTTACTTGCCAATAGTCATGGGCATATTGCTTGTACACAAGGTGGTGAGTGTTTAGCCGGTTTAGTACATGCTCGTGAGCTTGGCTTGGTGCAAGAGAGTGAATTTTCTGTGCTTGATGCAACGGCTCATAGTATTAAATTTTCCGGTTTTCAGGATATGTATTTTACTAATAGCTTTGGGCCAGAGTATGGTATTACCCCTCATGATGAGCTTTGTAATAAGCCTGAACTTTTGCTTGAACCTGAGCAAAAACAAGGTCTTGATACTAAGGCATATACAGAAAAAGTTGCTGATATTATAGTTCAAAAATTAAATCTTGAGCGGAAGTAAATTAATACTTATAATTACTACAACCCTTGTATAAAGGCTTATTTATACGAGGGTTGTTATTCATGATGATATGGTATTTTGTGTAGAATGGTAAATGCGCGATAAATTTGCTCAAGTAATACCACATGAGCTAATTCATGGGTTAGAGTCATAGGTCCTAGGGATATACAAGATTTACTAGCTTTTTTGACATTTTCATCAAGGCCGTATGCTCCACCTATGATAAAACAAGGTGAACGACATTCATCCAAGAAAGCCGCAAATTGCTTTGAGTTGAAGGGTTTTCCACCTTCATCAAGGCATATGATGTGATCTTTAGGATTTATGGCTGTAAGTATTTTTTGGCCTTCTTTTAGCTTACGTTGATTAATGGGTAGTGCGCTGTCTCCGTCTTTTACCATATGTTTTTCTACCTTACACCAAGCTGAAAGACGTTTGGTATAGTGGGTGCTGGCATCCTTCCAATGTGGTATTTTAATAGCTCCAACTGAAATGATACGTAATGACTTTGGTGGCATAGTTATTCCTTTACATAATGCAGATGAATATAAAAAGCAAAATACTTTCTTTTCAAGATGGCGTCCACTGTTTAGAACGGGGGAAGCTAATTATATATCCTACCGAAACTTTTTTTGCTGTGGGTTGCATGGTGCATAGTAGTGCTGGGGTTGAGACTTTATTTAAGGCTAAAAAACGTCCGCAAACTAGGCCCATCCCTGTGCTTGCCGCCCATATGGAACAAATTTCTAATATTGCAATGCTTAATGTTTGGGAGCAAAAATTAGCTGAGCAATTTTGGCCTGGCCCCTTGACCATAGTGGCAAAAGCGCACCCCTCAATCCCCCCGCTGGTACTGGCTGGGGGACAAAAGATTGCTTTACGTATATCGTCGCATCCTGTGGCTATGGCCTTGGCAAAAAGCTGTCAGGATGCTCTAGTTTGTAGTAGTGCTAATATTAGTGGCCAAGCTCCAGTTACAGACTATACACAACTTTCATCGGAGCTTACTAAGCAAATTTATGGTATTGTCATTGACGAGCCGCTACCCCATGGCGGTCTTGCCTCAACCATTGTCGAGGTTGTGGGGGAGGGCAGGCTGCAAGTTAAAAGGATTGGAGCAGTGTCCAATGCGCTATTACTTGAAGCTGGCTGGGAGTTAATGAATAATTAATCGACACTAAAAATATGATAACTATTTGAAACAAGTGAGTTTTATAGTTCAAATGAATTAGTAAAATTGCCAGAAACAAGAGCATGAAGAGCGAATTTTGGTAGTTTTATGTAGTAAAAATCAAGTTTTTCAAGTGTGGACTTACAGAGTTTTTCTGTGAGAAAAATTATGCACCGCGTCAAATGAGCCAGTATAGCTTCTGACTTTCGCGAAGCGACATTTGGTGAAGACCGTGTTATTTGAAAGCTCTTTAGACGATGAACATTTTAACCGTTAGAAAACACATACTGGGCCTTACTGCCCCTGTCTTTGGTGAAGAACCATTTTTCCACTAAAAAAGGACTTAAAGATTTCTCTCTAAGTCCTTGAAATTTCTGGTGGAGGTGGAGGGAATTGAACCCACGGCCTCTTGAATGCCATTCAAGCGCTCTCCCAACTGAGCTACACCCCCGTTGTCACGTCTTTCAAGATGCATTGATACATGATATTTGTCAAGAGTAAATTTATTATGTTTTGAATTTTTGTATTTTGGGAACTTTTATTGTAAAATTACCTTTTCTCATAACTAAGCACAGATATACAGTTAATTCATGTTTATGAATAAATGATTAGTTTTTACGATGTTTTTCAAGAAAGCGTATTTGTATTATAAAAACAGCTTCTCAAAATTGCATGTGCAATTTTCGGAAGAAATATATTTTGTGAATGTGTATAAATCCTCTAACTGCATAGAGGAGAATATATTATGGCTAAGTCAATTACAATTTTTGAAGTAACCCCTAAAAAAGATGGCGTAGAGGGTATGTTCCAAAACGTGCAAAAGGCATTACCCCACGTGATTAATGTGCCTGGTTTTATATCTGTAGAACCGTTTACAAGCCTAGCCAACGAAGGTAAATACTGTTTTCTTTGTGTCTTTGAAAACGATGAAGCGGCAGCAACGTGGCGCAATATGACAGAACATCGTGCCGTGCAAAAAGATGGGCATGACAATCTGTTTGAAGATTATAAAATCATTGTAACATCTGTGGTGCGCGAATACACGAACCATGACAGAACACATGCACCTGCTGACTCCAACGAATATTTAATTAAGCAGTAAATGGTCTGTAGCCTACTTATAAAAAGCTACAAAGTAGGCTACTACCTTGATAGGGAGAGATATCATGTACCCGCGGGAATTTGAAATAAGGAAAGAGCTATTTGCGCTTTGCGAAGATGGGTATAGGAACTTTGCTTTGGCACTTATTCCCGGTTGCAATAACTTACTTGGTGTTCGCATCCCGCTATTACGAAAGATTGCGAAGCGTATTACCAAGGAAGATCCCATTGATTTTCTTGATAATGTGCAAGATATCTATTTTGAAGAAACCATGCTTAAAGGTTTTATTATAGCTAATATGCATGCAGATATAGAAATTATTTTAGAGCAAGTTTCTTTATTTATACCAAAAATTACTAATTGGTCTTTATGTGATAGTTTTTGTAGTGAGCTAAAAATAGTACGAAAACACAAAGAACGAGTATGGAAATTCTTAACTTCGTACCATCAATCCAACGATGCATACCATATACGCTTTGCTGTGGTCATGCTCTTGTTTCATTATATTGAAGAAAAATACTTAGATGATATTTTATTTATTTGTGATGTGATAACACATGATGATTATTACGTAAAAATGGCTGTTGCATGGATTATATCCATATGTTTTGTAAAATTCCCCGATGAAACGCTTGCATATTTAAAAAACAACAATCTAGATAATGACACATATAACAAAGCATTGCAAAAAATATGCGAGTCTCTACGCGTAAGCAAAGAAACGAAAATAATAATAAAATCTATGAAAAGGAAGTAGGCATGACTTTTGAGGAAATGTATGAAGCCGTGCTTGAAAACAATGAAAGCTATGATAGTGTATTTTTTTACGCGGTTAAATCCACAGGTATTTACTGCAGGCCTTCATGTAAATCAAAGGCACCCAAGAAAGAAAATGTAGAATTTTTTTCACATGCTCATGAAGCACGAATAGCAGGATACAGATCGTGCAAGCGTTGTCGTAGTGATTTACTTGACTATAAGCCCATGCAAGATATTGCCAAAAAACTTAGAAATCTTATAGATGTCAGCTTTGCTGAAACTGTTAGTTTACAAGAAAAAATGGATAATATGGGCTTATCTCGCAAGCGCATGGTGGAAATTTTCAAAGAAGAATATGGCATAACTCCCTGTCATTATATGAATGATTTGCGTTATGAAGAAGCAAAAAAGCTTCTTACACAAAGTAGCTATGAAATCATTGACATAGCCTATTCTGTAGGGTTTGGAAGTTTGTCTGCATTTTACAAATTTTTTAAAGAAAGAGCTGGCTTATCACCAGCGGCATATAGAAATACAAAAATGTTTGAACAATAAAATCTCCAACCTCAACTGACAAAGAGAAAAATCATGGAACAAAATACAGCTAGCCCACAAGAGGTCATTGAAAAAGTGCACAAAGCAGCAGATTTTTTAAAGGAAAAAGGAGAAGAAGCTCTTGCTGTGCTTCGTGACCCCACTTCTGAATATACTTGGAAAGATACCTATATCTTTATCATGGATATAGAGCAAAGCCTTGTGCTTTCCAATCCTGTATTTAAAGAACGAGAAGGTGGCAATGTACGTGAGCATCTTGATTATGCAGGGGAAAAATATGGCGTAAACCTTTGCAACCTTGCCAATAAAGGTGGTGGCTGGCTTGAATTTACATGGGCAAAGCCTGGTGATTCAAGACCATACCGTAAAGTTTCTTATATTTATCCTATTCCAGGGTATCGCTATACCGTTTGTGCCGGAATTTATAATGACATCATGACTATAGAAGAACTGAATAATCTACTTTAAGGACTAACTATGCAAGGATTTGCCATATATGAAAATCAATTTGGATTTTTTAAAATTGCCTATGAGGGCGAATATATAGTTTTTTTCAAGAAAATTCATGATGCAAGCATACAGGATTTTGGAGTAAAAACTCCCTTGACAGACCGTGTTTACGAACAGCTCTGCCAATATATTGCAGGCCAAAGAAAGCATTTTGATGTGCTCTACAAACTTAACGGTACAGATTTTCAAAAAAAAGTATGGAAAGCTTTGTGTTCTATCCCATATGGAGAAACTCGCACCTACAAGGACATTGCTCTTGCCGTTGGTAATGTTAAGGCCAGCCGTGCCGTAGGTTTGGCTAATAACAAAAATCCTATCACGGTTATTGTACCTTGTCATAGAGTTATAGGTTCTTCTGGAAAGTTAGTTGGTTATGCTGGTGGGCTTGAAATGAAGCAATTCCTACTTAGCATGGAGCATAAAAACAAATAAGCAAATATACAATTTTATTTAAGGCCATACTTTCTAGAGCAATAAATTCAGATGCTTATAATTTTTCGCCATATTAAACTCAGGCTCAAAAACTATATAAGCATGAATGGCAAAAAGCCTTTAAGCTATATCACAAGACCTAGACTGTGCTATAATATCTGTTTAGTATTTGTGCTGAACTCTTTATCTACTTCAAAATTGTCCACTTAAGTGTAGCCTATCCAGCGTCGACTAACTATGGAATGTGAAAGGAAAATTTTTTTGCGTATCATTTGCACAGCACTCTTCCACCAAAAATGCAATAATGCGATTAAGCACATCATACTGAGCCGTGCACCGCAAAATACGCCCTTCGCGCTTTTGTTGTATAAGCCCAACAGATACCAGACCTGCAATGTGATGACTTAATGTTGATGCTGGTATTTCTATGTCTTTTTGTAATTCTCCTACGGATAAGCCCTGTGTGCCTGCGCTTACTAAACGCTTATAAATACTTAATCGAACACTATGCCCCAATTCTTTCAAGGCTAAAGCAACACTATCAATATTCATAGATATTACATCCTTGTATTTTTATCCTTCTAGTATAGTAGAAATGTCTTGACAAGTAAAATAATTTGATTATTCTAGTTTTATCAAAATGAAGGAGTGCATCGCTATGCAAGACTATTATTCAATGTTTATGGATACCTTAGGAATGTTTCTTTTTCTTGGTATAGAGTTATCAGTTTTATTTCTTTTAATTAGTGCGGCTGTAAGTCTATTACAGCAATATATTCCAGATTCAAAAATCCAAGCTCTTTTAGGTGGTTCTAAAGGTAGGGGGTATATTTTAGCAGCCCTTATTGGTGCTATAACACCATTTTGTAGTTGCTCTACCATCCCTATGCTGCGTGGCTTACTGAAGGCCAAGGCTGGTTTTGGGCCAACGCTTACATTTTTATTTGCATCACCATTGCTTAATCCTATTATTTTAGCACTCTTTGTGGCTACATTTGGACTTCAAGTAAGCATAATATACACAACCGTTGCTCTAATAACATCTATTGTGGCAGGGTATTTTTTAAACAAAATGGAGTTTGAGCAATATGTAATCCCTGAAGGGAGTATGCCAGCAAGCTCCAGTTCTTGCTGCTCTTCAGCACAGGAATCAAGCCATATTCAAGCATCATTGCAACCATTGCAACAGACAGCAGATTGTTGTGGCAGTTCCAGCACGCTCCCTTCACAAAATGAGGCTTCCAGTTGCTGCGCAGGGCCTAAGACAGATCCCTTTCAAACTTTGAATGTGACAACTTCATGCTGCTCCACAAGTGAACAAGTAACCACTGCTTGTTGTGACACAACTGTGCAACCAGCAACTTCTTGTTGTAGCATGCCTGAACAAACTACAATTTCATGTTGTAAGGAAGATGAACAAAGCCAGCCTTCTTGTTGCACAAGCACTAGCTCAAATACTGCATCATTTTGTTGTGCACCAGGTGCTAGTGGGCCTGCTAATCTTTTGCCTTTTGGCCAAAGAGTTAAGCTTGCATTTGCCGATGCATGGACGCAGTTTAAACAGGTTTTCCCCTATCTCTTACTAGGTGTTTCGCTAGGCGCCCTTGTTTATGGCTTTGTACCTAGTGATTTTATAGCTAAGTATGCTAGTGGTGACAGCCTATTGGCCGTACCTATTGCAGCTATTATTGGTATACCACTATATGTTCGCGTTGAAGCTCTTATTCCTTTAAGTGCTGTGTTGGTGGGTAAGGGCATGGGTTTAGGTGCAGTCATGGCACTTATAATTGGCGGTGGCGGAGCTAGCTTAACAGAAGTTATTTTGTTAAAATCTATGTTTAAAATGCCAATGATAATCGCGTTTTTAACGGTCATTCTTGGTATGGCTATAACTGCTGGATATCTATTTCAATTTGCAATCTAAGCATTCCTATTACCTAGCGCTTAGTTTTTAGTAATACTTATAAAAAATACTTTAAAAAAGAAATAGGCACTTAAAACTTTCCTTTTAAGTGCCTGAAATCTCTGGTGGGCAGTGAGGGGATCGAACCCCCGACATCCGCCTTGTAAGGGCGGCGCTCTACCAGCTGAGCTAACTGCCCGCGCAAGGGTTTTCTATACGAAATGGCAACTCTCTGTCAACAAAAAATTACATATATTTTACATTTTTTTCAAAAACTTCACATTTATATTAAATCAGACTATTGCGTAATATGCCTATATTTTCTATTTCTAATTCCATAACATCATTAGCATGCAAATATTTCGGTGGTTTAAAGCTCATCCCAACACCAGATGGTGTACCAGTGGCGATAATATCTCCTGGCAAAATACTAGTGCCTTGAGAAACAATATGTATTAATGTGGGCACATCAAAAAGCATATTATTCGTATTGGAGTCTTGACGTGTTTCACCATTGATACGGCTTGTAATGCGTAAATTTTGTGGATTTTCAATATAGTCTTTAAGCACAATACATGGACCAAATGGTGCAGAACCATCTAAAGCTTTACCACAATACCATTGACTTGTACGGCGTTGGATATCTCGCGCTGATAAGTCATTCATGATGGAATATCCAAAGACGTAATCAAGCGCATCTTCCTTAGCAATATCACGTCCCCTTTTGCCAATGATTACTGCTAATTCAACTTCATAATCATAACTATCAGTTACGCCAGCATGACATTCTATTGCAGCCTCAGGATGCGCTATGGAGGTACAAGGCTTGGTAAAAATAAATGGATATTCCGGTAGTTTTTTTTCTACTGACAAGGGACGAACCAGTTCATCTAAATGTTCAGCATAATTGATACCTGTACATAAAATGTTACGCGGTGGATCAAGGTATGGTGCTTGCAGAGTTATTTTCTTTAGAGGGATTTGCGCTGAGACTAAGGTTTTACGCTTTTCAAAAATATCTTTAAGTGTGAGAGTTATACTATGTGCTTGTTCAATGGCTAACCGTAAACTTGATGGTAGGCTTGGCTGTGCAAGCTGTACATCTAGCACATAGCCTTCATCTGGTTGCCAAATACCCCAGCGTATTTGATGTGGATTATCGACATGAAAAAAACTAATTAAGCGCATATATTTCTCCTTAATGATATATAGAATATACGACATATAAACAGCTAGATTATCATTGGTCAAGTTGTGTTTTAGTTGCTAATTGCTGCATAAACTGGTAGTACATGTGGGCTTGCTGTTGTGTAAGTAAATAAATATTGGAGAAAATTATGCCCATTAAAAATGGTGATAAGGTTCAAGTGCATTATACAGGCACACTTGCTGATGGTAGTGTATTTGACTCATCAAGGGAGCGTGAGCCCTTGGAATTTGTTATGGGATCTGGTATGCTTATTCCAGGATTTGAGGCTGCTGTTGCGGGACGCGAGGCTGGTGACTCTGTGACTGTAAATATTGAGCCAGCTGATGCTTACGGCGAAACAGATTTAGAATTAATTTTTACTGTGGACCGCAAGGAAGTGCCTGATCATATCCAGCCAGAGGAAGGCTTAGAATTACAATTATCTAATGAGGAAGGCGTCATGAATGTAACCATTACTGAGGTTACAGACGATGAAATTACACTGGATGCCAATCATCCACTTGCTGGTAAGGCCCTTACGTTTGAAATAGAAATTATTTCCATTAAACAAGATGATTAGTAAATTTTTTTGCTATATGGATTAAAATAAAAATAGTGTAGCAAGACCTAGAAAAATAAAAAATCCGGCACCATCGGTTATGGTGGTTAGGAAAATGCTGGAGGCTTGAGCCGGATCTCGTCCCAGCGCGCGAAAAATAAGTGGTATAGACCCACCAGCAATGGCCCCTAAAGTCATATCACAAAGTAATGCTCCGCCCATTACTAGGCTTAACACTACATTTTTGGTGAAAACCCACACGGCACAAAAAGCACATACAGCCATAATAGAGCCTGTTATAAAGCCTATTTTGCCCTCTCTAAGCACAGCCATCCAAGATTTTTTAGCGTCAAAGCGATCTGTTGCTAGTTGACGAATAATCACAGCCAAGGCTTGTTGACCAGTATTTCCAGCTTGATTTGCCACCATAGGCATAAGCACTGCTAACACAGCCATGGTGGCAATAGATTCTTCAAACATATACACCACAGATGCAGACACAGCAGAATTAAATAAGTTTATCATAAGCCATGGCAAACGCTTACGCACCGATTCAAGCCATGGGGTATCAATGGTTTCTTCTGGGTCTGCACCCACCATACCAAGCATATCAGCACTGGCTTCATCATGAATAATATCTAAAATATCATCGTAGGTTACAACGCCCATAATGTGACCTTGATGGTCAACAACAGGCATGGCCATAAAGTTATAATGCGAAAGCAAGTTGGCAACTTCACCTTTTTCCATATCATATGGTACAGTTATAACACTGTGATTGGATAGTGCGTCTTGAATAAGCGTGCCTGGACGTGATAACATAAGGTCACGTAAAGAAAGTACACCTACTAATATATCGTGATTATCCACAACATAGGCATAGTATGGACTTTCTTTATCTTCCATTTCATTGCGGATTTTTGTTATGGCCTGATCTACAGAAAAATTTTCATCAATTAAAATAATTTCTGTATTCATTACCCCTGCAGCAGAGTCAGGGTCAAAACTTAAAAGATTACGAAGTTCCTCTGAATCTTCCTTGCCTAGTTTATCTAAAAGTACGTCACGGTGGTCTTCATCCAGCTCATCCAAAACGTCGGCGGCATCATCAGGAGACATCTCAGCAATAATTTGAGCGGCTGTATCAGGGTCAAGATTTTCAAGAACGTCAACGGCAACATTTTCATCAAGTTCGGCAAGGGCTTCGGCTGCATCTTCTTTGGGTAGGTGGCGTAAAACACAAACTTGTTTTTCAAGGCTTAGATTTTCAATGTGATCAGCCATATCTGCAGGATGCGCAAAAGATGCGTCCACATGCGCATCTTCACGACAAATTGCAGGAACTTGCATCCAGTCACCAGCCTTATAAACATCATCTTCAGTGTCTGGTATCTTGGGGTTTTGTTGATTATGGTTTGCCATGGCCCAACCTATGCTAAAAAAATCTTACAAATTTCCAAAAGGACGCTTCAAATACCGAATTAACCTTGACGAAAACAAGCTTAAAATTTTAAGTTTAATATACTATGCATGTAAATGATGATAATTTGAAAAACACTTATGTCAGCATTCTCATGCACAGCCTTGTAACATTTAGAACTTATTAGGACAAGTCATGCCATATACACTTTTTCAAGAAAATTTTACCCTCGAGGGTATGCAACATCTTAAATCTGCTATTATTCTAGCATTACAGGAAGATGGCCCAGATTTAACTGCACAAGGAATATTCCCCCCCAGTCAAAACATTAAAGCTACCATATGGTCAAAACAAGACAGTTTGGTTACAGCTTTGCCACTTATTCCTATTATTTTTCAAGTTCACCAAGAATTAGGTGGCAGTTTATGTACTTGGCAAGCCCTAGTACAAGAAGGTAGTTTTGTTACTAACGAAACAGCCATTGCCCATCTTGAAGGTCCAGCCATTGACATATTAAAACTTGAACGCGTCATCTTAAATTTTATAACTCACCTTTCAGGTATTTCAAACTTAACGCAAAAATTTGTAAAAGCTCTTGAAGGAACAGGAGTAAAACTACTAGACACCAGAAAGACCATGCCAGGTCTTAGATGGCCTGAAAAATACGCTGTACGCATAGGTGGTGGGTATAATCACAGATTTAACCTTACCCAAATGCTCATGCTAAAAGATAATCACATTGATACAGCTGGATCAATCCTTAAGGCCGTGCAAACCTTAAGAAGCACTTATAATCCTTGCCCACCTATTGAAGTTGAGTGCCGCAATTTACAAGATGTACAAGAGGCTGTGCAAGCTGAGCCTGACCGCATCATGCTTGATAATATGAATATTCCAACACTAAAACAATGTTTACCACTCATTCCAACTAAATTAGAAGCAGAGATTAGTGGTAATGTACACCTTGATAATATACGTGAGCTAGCCTTAGCAGATGGAGTAGGTCGCCGAGCAAATTATATTTCTGTGGGCAGGATTACCCATTCAGCCAAGACTGCTGATTTTAGTCTTCGCATAGCAAAGAGTTAAAAAAATTCTTTATTATACTCACATTGCTTAATCATCACCAGCAATTTCCACTTCGCGTGCTGCTTGCAAAGCAAAAGCCGCAAGTACTGGCCCAGCTACAATCCCTACTGGACCAAGGGCCACAAGACCACAAAGTATTGATATAAGCACCACTGCAAAGGATGTATTTAACCCACCACGTAAAAATAATGGTCTTAATAAATTATCTGCACCAACCACTATAAGCACACACCAAATCATTAGCCCTATGGATACGCCTTTTGAAACTGCAAACCATAGATATATACTGGCCGGAAGCCACACAATGCCAGTTCCTAATAATGGAATTGGTGCTACAAATGCTGCAACCAAACCCCAAAAAGCCGCTCCTGGCAAGCTTGCTACAGCAAAACCAATGCCGCATAAAAGCCCCTGAATACAGGCAACTAGCAAAACTCCCCATAGCACAGCACGTATGGCTTGACGTACAGCTATGGTAAAACGATTAAGGACGTCTTCTGGAAACCGCGTAACTTTCTTAATAAATACTGTAAAGTATGGTGCATACAAAATGCCTATCATGCTAAGAGAAATAAGTATACACACCCGCACCATAAAACTCATGGTGCTACCAGCAATGCCTAAACCTCTGCTAACAACAGTTTGTATGGATGCAGCCAAAAATGAAGTTAGTTCCGTAGTGATTTGCCTAATCCCACCTTCCATACCCGGAACTTGCCGTAACCACGTATCAATAGTATCAAAAAAAGATTGCATCTCTGGCCCATAAATCCAACCAGACTTTTGCAAATCATTTAACAAAGCTAAACCATGTACAGCTTGTGGAGTTACCATAAGCACCACAATGGCAATGGGAAGCATGACGCCTATACTAAGCCCAAAACCCATAATTACCGTAGCTAGGCTAGCCTTCCAGCGTGAGAGCATCTTCACATATAAAGGACGTAAAAGACAAGCAAAGCAAGCAGCCATAAACGTTTCACCAGGAAAAGGCCACAATAATAATGCCCAACTTATTATTACCAAAAAAGCATAGGTTCTATGCAAAATAACTCCCTTGATACCATAAAAAAAGTACCAGTTACTATGTGTAATTTTTGACAATAACAGCCAATTCTGCCATGCAAAACGCTACGCCAACGAATATCTTACACAAATATAATATTTTTTGCAAAAAAAATCACAAAGCTAAGTCTCAAATTTTTCTAGAGAAATTCCATAAAAAATCCAAACAACTCACTTGAACAAAAATTTTTTAAATCACTCTGGCACTCATTTTGCTTTAGAAAAATCAGAACGATGAACACACGGAAAAAAAATCCACATGGGAGGACACCTTGAAAGATGCCACCAATGCCATAAATACTATGCTTTACTTACAAAAAGCTGATGCGCCCACACCAGATACTACTGCAAAGCCAATACATAGCCTCACTTGGGATTATGAAGAGCAAAATGCAGAATTTGAAGAATCAGCTGCCCATGAAAAACAAGCCCTCTCAACTATTAACCGTTGTGTTAAGTTTTTTGGTGATGCGGCAACCAAAGAGCTTGAGGAACACATGGAATTATTACAAGAAACATTTATTGCCCATCTTGAGTCAGTATTACAAAAGCATGAAATTGTTATACAGGAAAAACTTACCCTAAGTCTATCAGCCAGTGATACTTTAATCTTGCAATGCCAAGGTCAAGAAGAAGATTTACTAAATGCCCTAGGGGATGACGCAACACTACTTTACTACTTAAAAGAATTACGAAAAATAGCATTAGTTGGGCGTGGACTTGACTACATCTTAGCTGTACAAGCAGATTATAATAACGATGAATATTTGCCTCAATATAAAGTATGTACCAAGGGAGCACTCTCTCATTTTTACTTTACTACGCGCTAGCAACATTTATATGAATTGCCATATTCATACAAAAAACCACCATTTATTGGTGGTTTTTTTAGGTCAACCATCAAGCCTCTGGTTGATGTATTTTAATTTTACAACATTATGAGTTCATATATAAAATTGGATAAAGTTTTTTTGCTATAGCACTTGCACGCCACCCTTAACCGCTAATTACTTATTAAAAAAATCAAAATATTACTCATTCTATGGTCTATATGAAATTTCTGTAAGCAACACTTAAAACTACAGTGTAGTAGGTTTTAGCACAGCTAAAAAATATTAAAATCTTGACCAGTTTTGCCGCAAAATATATATTTGTGAGCAAAAATTATTAGCACAAAAGGGGAGTAATAATATGCGCAGAAAAGATAAAGCAAGACCTGAGCAAGAATTTATGGATGAAGTATTAAATACTGCTGATGACATATATATAGGTTTTTCAACAACCGGTGCACCATATGTTATTGCCCTAAATTTCATCTACCTTCATGGTAAAATATACTTTCACTGTGCCCGTGAGGGACGCAAGCTTGACTGTGTCAAAGCCAATGCCCAAGTAGGTTTTAGCACAGCCCTTGACATAGAAGTACTAAGAGACGAAGCATCCACACAATACCGTAGTGTAAGTGGCAGCGGTAAAGCTTTTATTGTGGATGATATGGAAGAAAAAAGAGACGTATTAAACGCACTAGCAGCACGTTTTCAAGCTAATTGTGAAATACCTGCCACTGATAAAATGGTAAATAGT
The DNA here is from genome assembly GCA_964371195.1 of uncultured Desulfovibrionaceae bacterium. Classification (GTDB taxonomy): domain Bacteria; phylum Desulfobacterota; class Desulfovibrionia; order Desulfovibrionales; family Desulfovibrionaceae; genus CAYJAD01. The sequence continues at coordinate 27,509 of CAYJLD010000025.1, forward strand.
ACAGCTGTTGTGCGAATTGAGATTGAAGAAATGTGTGGCAAACAAAGCCCCCCACCTGCAAAGTAATTTGCATATAAAAACTAAAAACAATGCCAAGTGGCTAGCATCATTATGTTAGCCACTTCAGGCTAATGCTAATACTTTTGGGTACATGCATCACCTAAGGCTAGCAAGTTACCTTGGCCTAAGGCAAAAATTAGTCGCTTAATATCTGGTATTGTTCCAATTTATCTGCAACAACACTTAATAACATGGCCATAGTGGCCGAAACTAAGGCCAAGGCTCTTGGTGGTACTTGTTGAAGATTCTCTAACCCGAATACAGCTTTAAAAAATTGACTGGGGCATTTTTGTTGTTCTTCTTTACCTAACATTTCCATATAAGAAGCAAAGTGCGTATCCACAAATTTTTTAGCTTCACTCTTAGCTATACCATGCTCTTTTAATAAACTAGTAGTACAGCGCAAATAATCCACAAGCACACTATTGGGTGCATTTACCATCAATCCAGCAACTATTGCCGCATGCACAAAGCCATACCACTCTTGATAAAAGTAGTCTTTATTTTTTACCTTTAATCCTGACTCTTCAATATTTAATGCTAGTTGCTCCACTTGCTCACACTTAGTGTTTAAGGAAAAAAGTATGCAGGCGGCTTCAACTCCCTTAGAACGACTTAAAATTTTGGTCATTTTTTCTCCTAATTGGCTATACTTAAAAACATGTCATGATAATTGTAATATCCATATATATCAAGCACTATGTTAAAACGTATAAAAATTTTACTCATTTTCTGCTAGCTATGTAATTTTGATCCCCCATTTATACATAAATTGACTATTTTAGAAAAATTTTTTGAAAAACAAAGAATAGACATAAAGTTATAAAGCATATATACGATAAGTAATGCACATATAAACTTGCGTATTTTAAACGTAAAAAAAGAGGATACAAGGATGAAGCTACTCTTCAAAATTCAGCTACCGATTTTTGCCTTACTCATTGTTCTCATTGGTGCAAACAGCTATCTGGCATACCAAGAATCAGCTCAGGGGCTTGAAACAGCCATACTGGAAACGATTTCTGGAGAAACTCATGCTTTAGCTAAGTTTATAGCTGAGGTAGGGATACAAAACAGACAAGACATTTCACGAGTATCCAGTGATGGAGATATTGTGAGTTTTTATGCCAATGGACTCTATGATCAGGCAAGTGTTGAGGTCATGAATACAGAACTTCTAAATATTCAAAAGACCTATCCAAGCTTTGTTAATATTGCTCTCTTTGACCTTAAAGGTAATACCATAGCCACATCCGATACAAAATATGCTCCACTTGGAGATAACTTTGCAGATAGAGATTACTTCCAAAAAGCTATAGCCGGTGAAATATTTGCCACTTCATTTTATATGAGCCGTTTGCAAAATGCTCCAGCTATTTCTGTTTCTGCACCAGTTTACGTAGGTGGACAAATTGTTGGTGTAGTACGTGGATCACTAACTGTTGATAAATTAAATGACATTGTTTCCACCATCAGTATTGGTGCCAATGGTTTTGCTTATGCTTTAAATGATCAAGGTTTAATAGGTGTCGCACGTATTAAAGAGTGGATTTTCAATGAAAGCCTACCACTTACAGGTACTTACAAAAAATGGGCTCAGGAAGGTGGTGAAGGCTTATCTGAAGTTACAGGTAATAATGGTGAAAATATTTTCACTTACCATCAAAATATTCCTGAAATGAAAATAACTGTTGTTGTACGTGTGCCTGAAAGTGAAGCTCTTGAGTCATTAACAGATATGCGTAATCAAAGTATCATGGTTGCCATTGGTGCATTAATACTTGGTGCCATAGTCGTTTACCTTGTTGTAAAACCAATTGTTAGTGCGCTAAACCGTGGGGTTATTTTTGCCAATTAAATAGCGGAAGGCAAACTAGACGGAACCCTTAATGTCAATCGTAGTGATGAAATTGGAGCCCTTGCTAATGCTTTACGCTCCATACCCACCACTTTAAATGAAGTTGTAGCAGAATATAACCATCTTGGTGAGAAAATACACCTAGGTTTTCTTGACTCTACTGGTGATGCATCTAAATTCAAAGGTGATTTTGCAAGCCTTGTGCGAGGGACTAATAGCATCTTAGATAACTTTAGAGCACTTTTAGAAAGTATAAATTCACCAGTCTTTGTTTTAGATAAAAACTTAAACGCATCCTATGCCAATGCCATAACTCGTTCACTTGTTGGCGAAGATTATATGGCCAAAAATTGCAAAACTCTGTTTAATAACGCCGATGATGGCACAGATCAAGATGCAGTACTTATAGCGTATAAAACCAAAAAAGCGGCTAGCAACGATACAGTGACTCGTCCTAAGGGTCGCCAAATTGATGTTACTTACAGCGCTATACCAATGCTAAGCAAAGGCGGTGATTTTAACTGCATGCTTATTTTAGTAACCGACGTTACAAACATAAAGAAAACACAGCACACCATATTAGAAGTTGCTCAAACTGCTAATGATATAGCCAATAGAGCTGCTGCT
>CAYJLD010000026.1:0-9859 GCA_964371195.1 uncultured Desulfovibrionaceae bacterium
GCTAGAAAATAAAGAATTAAGAATTATTGGTTTCTTATGTAATTGGTGTTCTTACGGTGGTGCTGATACAGCCGGTGTTGCCAGAGCAACACAGCCGACAGACTTACGTATTATTCGTGTGCCTTGTTCTGGCAGGGTTGACCCACTTTTTGCCATGCGCGCTCTATTAGATGGAGCAGATGGTGTACTAGTATCTGGCTGTCACCCACGTGATTGTCACTACACTTCCGGTAATTACTATGCAAGACGACGCCTAGAAATATTAAAACACTTCCTACCTGTCTTAGGTATTGATGCAAAACGCTTTGAATATACTTGGGTTTCTGCCTCGGAAGGACAAAAATGGCAAAAAGTAGTAACAAAGTTTACTGAGCAAATTCACTCTCTTGGACCAGCTCCACGTATTGAAGATAGTGAACCACTCTACAAAGTGGCAGAGCATGTCCTAACCTCTTTGCGTCCATTAGGTACAGGTGTAGCTGGCAATGCTGCCCTTGATGAATTAAAGTCTGCCATTAAGAAAAAATTACCAGAGCTTGAATGTGTAATTGGTTGGAAGCAAGGCTATGATGCAGCTAGGGCTACCCCACATTTTATGTATAGCATTGATGATGTAGATGCCCTACAGTGGGGACCATTTAATGTAAATAACCTAGCTACATATCTATCATCTTGGCGAGGTAAAAAAATTGGCATTGTGGTAAAGGGTTGTGATTCGCGCTCTGTTGTAGAACTTATTCAAGAAAAAATTGTTGAACGAGATGACGTCTTTATCTTTAGCATGCCTTGCGAGGGCACTCTTGATATGACAAGAGTAGATGAAGCTCTTGGCCGCTACAATAAAATTGATGAAGTTAGCACCACAGACACTAGCGTACGTATTGTAGCGGATGGAGTGGAACATAATTTCAATATGCAAGAATACGCTCAAGATAAGTGCCATAATTGCACTAATCCTGCTGCTGTGGAAGCAGATATGCGCATCGGTGGTCCTCCAACTCCGGTTAAATCAGCTCAAATTATTCCACCGGAATTAGCTTTACTAGATAGTATGAGTATGGAAGAACGGCGTAGTTTTTGGCGTGGACATATGGAGCGATGCATACGTTGTTATGCCTGCCGTAACGCTTGCCCCATGTGTGTTTGTCGTGATTATTGCATTGCAGAAACGCGCACCCCGCACTGGCTTACTCAAAATGATAGCGTTAGAGAAAAGCTATATTTTCAAACCATACATGCTCTACATTTAGCCGGACGTTGCACTGGTTGTGGTGAATGCCAAAGGGCTTGCCCCATTCACATACCCATATTGGCTTTGCGTCAGCAATTAGAGCGTGCTGTTGGTCAAATTTTTGAAGGTTATAAACCAGGCATGAACAAAAACGCTACCCCACCTCTTTTAGGCTACGCGCTAGAAGAAAAGAATATAATTGAGAGGGAATGGAAATGAGCAGTCTGCACTTCTTAAGTAAAGACTCTTTAAATGAGTTTTTGACTTGGCTTAATACATATAATGAGCAAAATTATCAAGTGCTTGTACCCACAAGGCGAAGTAAGGCGGTAATCTTTGCACCTTTTGACCCTCAAAACGAAATATGCTTTGATAAGGCATCTAGTTCACCAAAGGCGGTGGCCTTACCAGCATGTGAAACATTAATTAATTATAAATTGACTAAAAATCCGGACCACTTAGAGCAGGTATCTTTAACATTAGATGATACCCCAAAGGCTACTCCAACCATAATTTTTGCTTGTCGCCCTTGTGATGCTCGTGGTTTTACTGTGCTTGATCGCCCATATACTAAAGGGCCATATCAAGACCCATACTATATGGCCAAACGTGCAGCCATGATTGTTATTACACGTGCTTGCACTGAAACTTGCGCCACTTGCTTTTGCCATTGGGTAGGTTCAGGGCCTTTAGATAAAACTGGATCAGATATACTTTTAACCGAGCTTGAAGCAGGTTATATTTTACAAGGTGTTAGCGAGCAAGGTATAGCTCTACTTCAAAGCTCCAACCTGCCCACAGCCGATGACAAACAAGACGAGGTAAAAAAAGCCCATGCAGCAGCTGGAGCTAGTCTTGATAAGCGACCAGATTTAAAAGATATTGCTCAAAGTCTGGCCAATAGATTTACCGATGAGGATTTTTGGGCAAAGCAAACAGCCCACTGTCTTTCTTGCGGAGCCTGCACCTATATTTGCCCCACTTGTTATTGTTTTAATATTACAGATGAAGGCGATGGACTTACACCAGAGGGAGGCAAACGTATACGCACTTGGGATACCTGCATGGCCTCACACTTTACACGTGAAGCAAGTGGACATAATCCGCGTACTGCTAAGGCCTTACGTATGCGTAATCGTATTACACATAAATTTAGTTACTACCCACAAGTGTGGGAAAATCAGTATTCTTGCAATGGGTGTGGACGTTGTATAAGTCAGTGCCCAGTGCATCTTGATATTCGTTCTATAGTGTTAGCAGCTCTCAAACCCCAAGAAATTTCAGTGGATTCAGGGCAAGAATGTGCTGCTGCACCAACAAATGCCCCAACTGATATTAAGGAATAGTAAGGAGAAAGCATGAGCGCAAAAAAAACATCTACGAAAAAAACTGCTAAACCTGCGGCCTCCAAAGCTACCAAAAAAACTAAAGCCACGACAAGCCCTGAACTTACTAAGCAAGTAGCAACAAAGGCAAAGTCAAGTTCTGCCGATGTTGTTAAAGACACTAAGGCTGTGGAAAAGGAAGTTAAACAAACAATATCAGAACCAACTCCAGCTTTGGAAAGCACTCCTATGGAGCCACCAGCTAAGGCTACAAGGGTAAGCCCGGCTGTTAAGGAAGCTAAAGCTCCAGCAATTAAAGAGTCCAAGGTTCCGGCTATAAAGCAGTCAAAAGCACCGGCTATTAAAGAAGCTAAGCTGCCAGTGGTACAAGATACAAGCAAAATGGCTTGTGCCATTCCGCATACACGCACAGCCCTTGGACCTAATCCATACTTACCACAGATTGCCACTGTGATAGAAATTATTGAAGAAACAAGTAATATTAGAACATTTCGCGTGGTATTAGATGATGCTGATGCTATGAAAGCCTTTACTTTTGGCGCAGGACAAGTAGGTCAGCTTTCCGTATTTGGTGTAGGTGAGGCCACCTTTGTTATCAGTAGTCCCCCCTCTCAAAAAGACTTTTTACAATTTTCGGTCATGCGTGTGGGTGAGGTAACAAGAGTTTTACACAAATTGTCCGTGGGTGATAAAATTGGTGTTCGTGCCCCCCTTGGTAATGCCTTTCCCTGTGCTAGCTGGCATGGTAAGGATTTATTCTTTATTGGTGGTGGTATTGGTATGGCTCCAATACGCTCCATAATGTTGCATACACTTGAAAATAAAGCAGATTACGGCAAAATATCACTACTATATGGAGCGCGCACACCCAAGGACATGGCCTTTAGCTATGAGCTAGATTCATGGCTAAAAGACCCTAACCTTGACTGCACCCTAACTATTGATATTCCTTTTGGTGGTTGGGACCATAAGGTGGGGCTTATTCCAGATGTACTTACAGAACTAAGCCCAGACCCCACAAAGACAGTAGCCATAATTTGTGGACCACCTATCATGATTACTTTTACAGTACAGGCGCTTATGAAGATGAACTTTACGGCAGAAAATATTATTACCACACTTGAAAAGCGCATGAAGTGCGGCATAGGAATTTGTGGACGCTGTAACCTTGGTAATAAGTATGTTTGTGTTGATGGACCTGTATTTTCATGGGCTGAGCTTAATGAGCTACCACCTGAACTATAATAAGCCTTTTAATAAAGTTTTTAAATTAATAGGCTAAACAAACATTATGAAACTGTATTTTTTGAAGGATATATAAGACATTTTTCAAAAAAAGTGTTTGTTCCCGAAACAAATAAAAAACCCACCAAGTTCGCCTTAGTGGGTTTTTTGCCTATAACCTGCAAGTTAGGCCAAGTAGTCACCACGGTTAAATTTAAACTTTTCCGTAGCTGTTAGCACTTCTAACTCATTCACAATACCTGCTAGATTATCATTTTGCTCAAGCAAGGGTGCTGATTGTTGCTTAAGCGTTTGAACATGCGATGCTACATCTTCAAGAGCAGTGTAAGCATCGCGCAAATTGCCTTCCCTTGGGCTGCGCAGTGTATTGACGTAAGACTCCCATTTATCTATGGCCCCTGAGGCTTGAGCATAAGCTGCCTCATCGGTCATAACACTATCTACGGAAATATTTTCCGCATCCACAAGCAACACTTGACCAACAATACTTGCTTGCGCCCCTGGTGGGGTGGGTGCTGTCTTAACATCATTTTCTGTGCCGCCAAGGGCAGCCTGCTCGAAAGTTGCCGCAAAGCCTTCACCAGCGTCACTTTTGGATGTTGATGATTTCTTTGCTTGAAACTCTTGTTGCTTAAGCAGGGCTTCTAATTGTTCTGTGCGTATATCCATATCGCCTCCAAACCTTGGCGTTCATTCTAAATTATGCAAAAACTTTGCCACTACAATGATTTTTTGTAAACATCCTCTATAGCATACTTTTTTAAAACTTTAGAGGAAAAGATTGCCGCATACACAGTCCATGAGCTTTTTACTGCTTAAAATGCAATCCTTTCAATAGGTATATATTAACCTGCTTAAAGGGGCTTGTCTATCTTTGAAAAAAACACTAAAATGTATAGCAGGAAAGTTAAAGTAATTATTATTCACAAAAGACGAGGTAATTATGCAAGAAATTAAAAAAATTCTTTGTGCCGTTGATTTATCAGACCATAGCAAGTCCATTGCTGAATATACCATCACCCTAGCAAAGGCTACTGGAGCAGATGTGGTAGTAGTTTATGCTGCTCCATCTCTAAGCCAATATGTAGGCTTTCATGTGCCACCAAATACTATAGAAAACTTCGTTGGTGAAATAGTTTCAGGAGCAGAAAAATCCATGGATACCTTTGTTTCTGAAAATTTTGCTGGCATAAATGCGCAAGGACATGTACTCATTGGATATGCAGCTGAAGAAATTGTCAATAAAGCCGATGAAGTAGGAGCAGACATGATTATCATGGGCACACATGGTCGCAAAGGCCTTGATCGTATACTCTTTGGCTCAGTTGCTGAAAAAGTAGTTAAAAACGCTAGTCAGCCTGTACTTACTATTCGCCCTCAATAAAAATATATTAGCCGAGCATAATATAAGCTCGGCTAATAATTAGGTTTACCATGTGCAAAAATCTAAATGAAACACCACCAGTTCGCCCAGAAATCGAAGCCCTAAAGCCCTATGTGCCTGGTTTAAGCATAGCTGAAATACGCGAAAAATATGCTCTTTCTCAAGTTACAAAGATGGCTAGTAACGAAAACCCTCTAGGTACATCCCCATTAGTACAAGAACGTTTAAGCCGATTAGCAAACACAATACACAGTTATCCTCAGGCTGGTAATCCACGCTTAGTCGAAGCCCTAGCTAAGCTTCATAATGTAGATACGAAGTGCATTGTACTTGGCAATGGCTCTGATGAAATCATTGATCTTTTGATGCGTATCTGCTGTGAAAGCAAAAAGCATAATATTGTCTGCTTTAAACCTTGCTTTGGTATTTATACAACCCAAGCTCAAATTTGTGGCATAGAACTTAGGCAACTACCGCTAAATCCTGATTTTTCCTTCCCCTTTGAAGTCCTATTTGATTTAGTTGATGAAAACACTGCCTTGGTTTTTATTACTACTCCAGACAACCCCTCCGGCTTTTGCCCAGACTCATCACAAGTTTTAGATTTTGCAAAAAAACTACCCAAAAACTGCTTGTTAGTTATTGATGAAGCTTACATGGACTTTACAGATGAAGCAAAATATTCATTACTTTCACAAAGACATCATTTAAATAATATTATTTTTTTGCGCACCTTCTCCAAAAGCTATGGCCTTGCAGGCCTGCGCCTTGGCTATGGCATCATGCCCAAAAACCTAGCAGAATATATGTGGCGTACACGCTTACCCTTTTCTGTTAATATTTTGGCAGAAGAAGCTGGCCTTGCTGCCTTAGATGATCATATTTTTTATACAAGCACCCTAGATACTGTACGTAAAGGTCGCAAGCAATTATTCGAAGGTCTGCAAACGCTTGGCTGTAAAACATATCCAAGTCATGCCAATTTCATAATGTTTGAGCCACCAAGCAAATATATGGCACAAGATGTTTTTGAAAAACTGCTACAAAAAGGTATTATTATCCGCCCCTTAAAAAGCTATGACTTAGCACATCTCTTGCGTATCAGTATTGGTACGGAATATGAGAACAATAAATTTTTACTATACCTTAGCGAGATTTTTTCATGAGTTACCAAGAAATTATTACCATAGATGGGCCAGCTGGTGTGGGTAAAACAACTATAGCAAAAGAAGTAGCACAAAGCCTAAACTTGCCATACTTAGATACTGGAGCTATGTTTCGTTGCTTAGCCCTAAAACTAGGTGAAGAGGTCCATGATCAAAGTGAACAAAGCATTAAACAACAATGTCAAACTTGGCACTTTAGTCTAAGTGGGTACGGAGCGCAAAGCTCCATTATGTGTAATAATGTAGCTATAGGACCAGAAATACGCACAGAAGCAGTGGCCATGCTGGCTTCAAAACTTGGTACTATACCTATTATTCGTGAAATACTAAAACAATCCCAGCGTGATCTTGGTCAAAGCACAGCCCTAGTAGCAGAAGGACGCGATATGGGTACAGTAGTGTTCCCTAAAGCACGCTTCAAATTCTTTCTTGGTGCCACTGCAGAAATTCGGGCCACACGTCGACAAATTCAACTTGAAGAGCGCGGGCACTTTGAAGACTTAGCTACACTAATTGAACAAATTAAAATGCGGGATGAGCAAGATCGTAATCGTCCCATAGCACCATTATGTGCAGCTAAAGACGCTATTACCATTGATACATCAACACTTGACATCCATACTGTATTAAACATTATTCTTACCCACATCAAAGAGCAAACCTAGTCTCTACCCACGTAATAGCACTTGAAAAATCATAATCAACCCACATCAACACTCCATAAGCCTAAGAGAAGTGAATTTGTAGAGGTTTTAATCTAGTCTATCCCATCTTAACGACGTATTATCATGTTGTTATAAAGACATAAAACCAGTCAATTTCTTGGCTTCAAATGGTGGGAATAAATTGCCCACCTTCTCGCCTTTGGCATATAAATATATAAAATTAATATTAAATTTTCTAATGGCACACTAAATGCATATTTTTTCGCAAATGGCATGGGGCCATTATTTACACAATCTTTAAACTATCATCCTTGGGGAGGATATTATGAGCAGTCATCTAGATTATGAAATCAACAAAGAATTGGGCGAGTGTTACCTATTTATGGGTGATTTGGACAAGGCTGAAGAATATTATCGCAAAGCCATTGCTAGCAATAATACAAATGTAGCCCCCTATCTTGGTCTTGCTACTATTGCTGTACAGCATGGTAAGCTTGATGAAGCTATGCTTCTTTATACCAAGGCTTCCACCATTGAAGTCACTGATAAAACCCTAACCGGCATGGGCCTTGTTTATATGGAGCAAAGCCAACACGAAGAAGCTTATGAACATTTTTCTCGTGCCCTAGATATGAATGCAGAAAATATGATTGCACTCAATTGCTTGGTGCGCGAAGGTCATCACCTTAATCGCTTACATGATGTTATTCCTGCTCTTGAAGCAAGCATGATTGTATCAAGCGAAGCTAATGCCATTCGAGTTAGCCTTGCTGGCATTCTCATGGCTCTTGGTCGCTTTGATGAAGCAAAAGCACATTTAGAAGCAGTACTTGGTATTGATCCGAATAATGAAAGTGCTCGTGAACTTATTGATAGCATAGCTGCATAATGAAGCATGCTAAGGTAAATTTTTAATATTTTATATGATACAATGGGTAAGCTTGAATACTAACCCTTGTTGATATTCCCTCCCCACACGATTTTCCGACCCTTACTTTGGTTGTTCGGGTCGGAAAATCCCCCAAGAGGAGGGTCCCATGCATAGGATTGCACAGGGGGTTGTCATGGAAGACAAAACTTAAAGCGCGGGGACATTTATCCCCGCGTTTAGTATTTTAAATTATTCGAAATTGAAATTCTAATTCAATACCATATTAACTAATTGAGCATAAAAAACTTTAAATTGTATCTCACAAAATTTTAAAAAAATCTCATTTCATCCTTTATCTTGATAGCCTTACAAGTACTTTCTGCTATTAAATTTTATCATTATAGATGATTAGCATATTTTTACTGTCGATTAGCTATAAAAATTAAAAAAAATACATCTTATAGTGTACAAAGTGCCAAACGGTATTAATTTTTAACATGTACATATTATAGCGTAAAAGCAAAAAGGATGTTTAGTTGTAATATATTGATATAGTTTATAAAAAAATTTTTTCTTGCATTTATATAACTTTTAAAGCATGTTTCGCTTTGAACGTAATTTTTTTAATTTTTTACTAAGCATTTTAGCTTTTAATTTACGGAGTATATGCATGACACGCAAAGACCGTACTGAAGGTATTTACAGTCGCAAGGAAGTTCTTGATGAAAGTGAACGTAGGCAATATTGTCTTATCCAACTTAAAGACTTGCTTTCATATGCTTATCGCTATTCTGAAGATGTAAAAAAACGCTTTGACCGAGCGCAATTTAATGTTGATAAATTTAAAGCTGTTACTGATATTAAACATATTCCCATCCTAAAAAAGAAAGAATTAATTTTCTTGCAATCCATGGGACCGCGTCTTGGTGGATTACTCACTAAGGATATTGGGGATTTAAAACGTATTTTCTTATCACCTGGACCTATTTTTGATCCAGAAGATAGAGGGGATGATTATTGGGGTTATACTGAGGCCTTTTATTCCGCTGGATATCGCCCTGGTGATACAGTGCAAATTACATTTAACTATCATCTATCTCCAGCTGGCCTCATGTTTGAAGAACCTTTGCGTAATCTTGGTTGCGCCATCATTCCAGCAGGTCCTTCTGATGCTTCAACCCAGCTTGACATTATGCAAAAATTGCGCGTTTCTGGCTATGTTGGTACACCAAGCTTTCTTATGCACTTAGCACAAAAAGCTGAAGAAAAGGGTCTTAATTTACGTAAAGACCTCTTTTTAGAAGTGGCCTTTATGACTGGTGAAAGACTTTCTGAAAAAATGCGCAATCAATTAGAAAAGAAATATGATCTATTACTACGCCAAGGCTATGGTACTGCTGACGTGGGTTGTATTGGCTATGAGTGTTTCCATAAAAACGGGCTACATGTATCTAATCGTTGCTTTGTAGAAATTTGTCATCCAGACACTGGCATTCCACTTAAAGATGGTGAGGTTGGTGAAATTGTTGTTACAGCATTTAATAAAACCTACCCCCTCATACGTTTAGCCACTGGAGATTTATCATATATTGATCGTGCACCTTGTTCTTGCGGGCGCACTAGCCCACGCATTGGAACCATTGTCGGGCGTGTAGATACCACTGCTCGTATTAAGGGCATGTTTGTATATCCGCATCAGGTAGAACAAGTAATGAGCCATTTTGAAGAAATTAAACGCTGGCAAATTGAAGTTACTAACCCTGGTGGCATTGATGAAATGGTACTTTATGTGGAAACTAGCGACTTTAGACGTGAAGACGAACTATTGCATCAATTCCGCGAAAAAATTAAATTACGCCCAGTATTAAAAACTCTTGCACCAGGTAGCTTGCCTCCGCAACTACGCCCCATTGAAGACAAGCGTCAGTGGGACTAAAGATGGGGGACTAAA
>CAYJLD010000026.1:9959-29762 GCA_964371195.1 uncultured Desulfovibrionaceae bacterium
GGGACTAAATATAATGAAGGTATATTTTGTAATTTGAGGAAATTATGGGAACAGAAATAGAGCGCAAATTTCTTGTGCGCGGTGAGCCTTGGAAGGGATTGCAGGGCTCACGTTTTGTTCAAGGATATTTAAGCACACAAGCAGAACGCACTGTTCGAGTGCGTATCGCAGAAGAGCATGCCTTCATTACCATTAAATCCTGCTCGCCTGATACGCTTGTGCGTAGTGAATATGAATATGCAATACCTATAGATGATGCACGTTTAATACTTGAAAACCTGAGCCAAAAACCTCTTATTGAAAAAATACGCTATAAAATACCTTATGCACAAAACACATGGGAAGTTGATGTTTTTTTAGGAGAAAATGCTGGCCTCGTGGTGGCAGAAATAGAAATTGAAACTATAGACCAAAATTTTGCTAAACCGGACTGGCTAGGTGAGGAAGTGACAGAAGATAGTAAATACCTAAATTCCCACCTAGTTAATTGTCCCTATTCCACATGGATTAAAAATCATGGCGCATAAAGGCCCACATATATCTATTTTACCGGATTATGTTGTAAATCGTATCTTACGCATCAATGGCAATGACTTTGAAGAATGGCCAGAGTCAGTACGCAATCTTGCCATTGCCATTGCCGAGGAACTCTTCCTAGTAGCTTATAATCCATTTATTGACGCTGAAACCGTGCGTCAAAGTGTACAAAATCGCTATGAAGCAGATTCACTAGCCCTAGCACATCACTATGCCACAAGCATAGGTGAAGGTATTACCATGTTTTGGTCTGCCCATAGTGCTGAGATGGCTTTTCGAGCTGAGCTAATTGATGCATTTCGCAAAATCATGCCCGAAGAGTGTATTATATTGCGCCCTGGAGCCTTGGTGGAAAATGCTACTGATGCCACAGATTTACGCATGGAATTGCCCTTATGTGTAGTTGAACCCAATAACACAGAGCAAGTGGCTGCCTTGGTGCGTCTTGCCAATGATAAAAAATTTGCTCTCATACCACGCGGTGGCGGTTCTGGCCTTACAGGTGGAGCAGTGCCAGCTAGAAAGCGTACGGTCATTGTAAACCTTACCCGTTTAACCAGCATTGAGCCCATTGATATTGATAATAAAACCATCACTTGTGAGGCTGGAGTATTAACTCATGAAGCCATTAAGGCAGCAGAAAAACAAAATCTTTTTTTCTCTGTTGATCCTGCATCAAAGTTAGCTTCAAGTATTGGTGGAAATATTGCAGAAAATGCTGGTGGTCCTTGTGCCTTTGAATATGGTACAACTCTTGACAATCTTTTATGGTGGCGCATGGTAACACCCACAGGTGAAATTATTACCATAGAGCGCAAAGACCACCCACGACGTAAAATCCTAAGTCAAGATCAAGCAATATTTGAAGTTAAGGATATTTCTGGCGGTGTACGTAATGTAGTACAATTAAATGGTACAGATGTACGCCTACCTGGACTTGGTAAGGATGTTTCTAACAAGGCCCTAGGGGGTTTACCTGGTATTCAAAAAGAAGGCGTTGACGGCATTATAACCCAAGCAAGCTTTGTTTTACACAATAAACCAAAACTTTCTAGGGTTATGGTTCTAGAATTCTTTGGTCGCTCCATGCATAATGCAGCTATTGTTATTCGTGAGCTTGTGGCTTTTAGAGATCGCGTGCGTGAGCAAGGTGACTATGCTCGCCTGTCTGCCTTAGAAGAGTTTAACGCTAAGTATGTGCAAGCAATTGAGTACAAAAGAAAATCTCAAAAATTTGATGGTGACCCCATTTCAGTAATTATTTTACAAATTGATGGTGATGAGCCATATTTACTTGATAAATGTGTTACAGAAATTGTTTCCCTAGTACAAGGGCAAGACAATGTTGACATCTTTGTAGCAGAAGATGCAAAACAAGCTAAATTATTTTGGGAAGATAGACATAAGCTATCAGCCATATCTAAACGCACTTCTGGATTTAAAATTAACGAAGACGTAGTCATACCCATTGAACGAATTCCAGACTTTGCCCTTTTCCTTGAGCAATTAAACCTAGAATGTGCGGCTACATCTTTTCGCTATGCCTTGCAGTCTGTAGGGCGTTTAACTGGATTTCCTCTAGAAGATAAAGAGTTTAACAAAGAATTTTCCTACGCATCTAAGGCAGCACGTGGGGATGTTTTATCCAGTGAGCTTAGTGATGAAGAAATGCTTATACGCAGTGTACTTTTCCTAAAAGAATTAATGGGTAAATACCCGCACCTTGCAAGAAAAATACAAAAAATTCATGACTATATGCAAGCAAGCCGAATCATTGTAGCAAGCCATATGCATGCTGGAGATGGCAATTGTCATGTAAATATTCCCGTAAACTCAAGCGATCATCACATGCTTGAAGAAGCTGAGCGCGTGGCTGCACGTGTTATGCATACAGCCCAAGAGATGGGGGGGTCCGTATCTGGTGAACATGGTATAGGAATTACTAAAATTGCTTTTTTAAGTGATAATAAAATAGAAGCGTTACGTGACTTTAAAGAAAGAGTGGACCCACGAGACATCCTTAATCCAGCAAAGTTAGTTCAAAGAGAGTTACCTGTTCGCCCCTTTACTTTTTCGTTTAATCGCCTCATACATGATATTAGTGAAAGTGGGCTACCAGGCAAAGATCAATTAATACACCTGCTTGGTTCTGTACAAAATTGTACGCGCTGCGGAAAGTGTAAGCATGTATGCCCCATGACCTATCCAGAGCGTTCCATGCAATGGCATCCACGCAATAAGAATATGGTGCTTGGTATGTTGCTTGAGGCCATATATTATACCCAAGTAAACACAGGCCGCCTAGAAGAAAGATTATTGGCACATATTCGTGAAATGGTTGAGCATTGCACTGCATGTGGACGTTGTACTGCAGTTTGTCCTGTGGGTATACCTTCAGGTGAAGTGGCCCTAGCTTTACGTAAAAGCCTTGAAAATGAAGGAGCAGGAGGTCATCCTCTAAAATCACGTATCCTTACTTGGCTTGTACAGCAACCTCAGCAACGTATACCCAAATCCGCAAAAATGGTCTCCTTAGGCCAAAAGACGCAAAATAAAATTATTAATTTCATACCAAAATCTTGGCGTACTCGTTTTCAAAATCCAATTTTTGCCACTAAGGGGCCTAAGATTGGTTATACAAATCTCTATGAATCCTTGAAGTTACATCGCGGACATATGTTTACTCCAGCCCATGTAGATGTGGTGAAACCAGCGGTAATTTACTTTCCAGGTTGTGGAGGTAGTTTATTTTATGATCGCATTGGCATGGCATCGTTAATGCTTTTACTAAAGGCAGGTCACCCTGTCATCATACCACCACGTCATATATGTTGTGGATATCCATTACTTACATCTGGCATGGAAAAGCTCTATAAGCGCAATAAAGAGCATATGAAAAAAGCTTTACTAGCCCTTTTAGATGAGGCCAAGCAAGCTGGTTTAAATCCTCAATATATTGCCACAGCCTGCGGAACTTGCATGGATAGCTTAGAACGAATGGAATTTTTAAGTAAAAATAAACTTGAACAAACCAGTATTGCCAAACTAGCCTTAGCCTCCATTGAGCATAAAGCTAATTTAGAGGGTGCCCCACGCCTATACCATGCGGCCTGTCATGCCGAATGGCCTGGGCTTCCCAATATAACTGGCCGCGAAAAACTACTTGCTGAGCTAAGCGATTTTACCGGAGCAAGTTTTACCATCTCAGCAGGTTGTTGTGGAGAATCGGGCCTTGGATCCATGACCTCCCCAGCTATATTTAACAGATTACGCGAACGCAAATGCCAAAACATTGAGCAGGCCTTACAAAATAATGCCGGGCCCATCTTAGTTAGTTGCCCTTCATGTAAGGTAGGGATTGGGCGCATCTTGCTTAGCCTTGAGCAAAAGAGGCCTGTCTTACACATTAGTGAATGGCTTGCTAAGCATATTGATGGTCCTGAATGGCGTAAAGAATTCAAAAAACGTGTCAATGAAGCTCGTGGTGCTGTGCGTGAAGTTGATGTAAAAACACCATAATTTTCAAATTCAGCATGAGCCAGGTATATAACAAGGAGCAAGCCTTAGAGCTTGTGCACTTATCTGAGGCAGACTTATTTACATCTGCCACAAGGCTACGCCAAAAGACTTTTGGGAATGCCATAGAACTATGCGCTATTATTAATGCGCGTAGTGGCCATTGTGCTATGGATTGTACTTTTTGTGCTCAAAGCATACATCATAGCACTACTGCACCAGTCTTTGATTTACTCGGCCACAAAGAAATTTTAGAACAACTAAATTTACTTAGTAATTATCCCATAAAGCGTGTGGGCCTTGTAACTAGCGGTGGAGCCTTACAAGATAGTCACCTAGAAAATATTGTTGAAATAATAAGGAATTTACCAAGTCGATGGCAAGGAAAGATTTGTGCATCCCTTGGAAAATTAAACTCCAAGGCATTAGTGCATTTATCTAAGGCTGGCCTTAAACGTTATCATCATAATTTAGAAACTAGCCCCACCTATTACCCAAGTATTTGCACTACACAAAGTTGGAATGAACGCCTAAATACAGTTAAATATGCTCAACAAATACCTTTAAGCATCTGCTCTGGAGGTATTTTTGGCCTAGGAGAAAGCTGGGAAGAGCGTATAAACTTTGCTCTTGCCTTGCGTGAAAATAACATTAAGCACATACCCATAAACTTTTTACATCCGCATGCTGGCACACCACTAGCAAAACAAAAAATACTTGAACCTAGTGAAGCCCTACGCATTATTGCAATCTTTCGCCACATTCTACCTACGGCAAGCTTACGTATTTGCGGTGGACGCCCCTTGGTGCTTGGCAAAAGACAAAAAGACATCTTTGCCGCTGGCGCCAATGCCCTTATGACCGGCAACTACTTAACAACAGCTGGCAATGGCATTGATGCTGATTGTTTGATGATTACCCAACTAGGTTTGGAAATTGTAGCATAATGCAAAATCATTACATACAAGGCACCTTCATTACCGGTACTGGTACAAATGTGGGCAAGACTATTGTCACTGCTGCATTGACCCGAGCCCTTTGGACTTTGCATGAAACTGATTTTCAGGGTTATGTTCCTGTAAAGCCGGTACAAACCGGAAGTACTAGCCATACTAAAGCCATAGATAATCCAAATCAAATCATGGGTGATGCTAGCATATATGCTCAGGCCCTAAGCCAATTTGCAATACCAAAAGTATTTCAGCCCAAAACTTTACACCATTTTGCACTACCTGCTTCCCCTCATCTTGCCGCAAGCCATGAACATATTAGTTTAAGTGTGCAAGATTTACATGCCGAAATCTTAGACCTAGGTGCAAGGGTAAATTATAATCCTATAATTATTGAAGGTGCTGGTGGGATTTATGTACCATTAAATAGCAAGGAAACCATGCTTAACCTTATGCAAAGCTTAGGTTTACCCATTATCTTAGTTATGCAAAATGGACTAGGAGCCATAAATCACACCTTACTTAGCTTAGAAACTTTACAAACTCATGGTCTTAACGTTGCGGCCATTGTCTGTACAGAAGTGGATAATCAACATACCTTAATTAAGCAGGATAATATTGCTTTTTTAATTCAATACGCACCGCATATACCAATTTATGCCTTGCAATATATGGAAGAATTAAACCAAAGTGATCCCCAGATATGGTCCAAGGCTTGGCATAATACGGCTAACAGCCTTGCCCCTTTAGCCAAGCAATTAGTGGATGTTTGGAAAAAAAGCCCAG
The DNA here is from genome assembly GCA_964371195.1 of uncultured Desulfovibrionaceae bacterium. GTDB lineage: Bacteria > Desulfobacterota > Desulfovibrionia > Desulfovibrionales > Desulfovibrionaceae > CAYJAD01. The sequence continues at coordinate 15,749 of CAYJLD010000026.1, forward strand.
AGCAAACTAAAGCATCACAGCTCCTAGATTGGGATAAAACCCACCTTTGGCATCCCTACACCTCAAGCACAAAACCTTTACCTGTGTATGAAGCAACCCATGCCAAGGGTATGAATATATTTTTACGTGATAAAAAAGAACCACTAATTGACGGCATGTCCTCTTGGTGGTGTGCCGCACATGGTTATGGCAATGCAGAGCTCATCCAAGCTGCAAAAAACCAAGCTGAGCGCATGCCGCATATTATGTTTGGAGGCCTAACTCACGAACCAGCCATACGTGCCGCTCAAAAGCTATTACATTTACTACCTAAATTTAATAAAGACACAAAAAATCTTGAGCGTGTTTTTTGGGCTGACTCCGGTTCTGTCGCTGTAGAAGTGGCCCTAAAAATGGCTTTACAGTACCAGCAAGGGCGCGGCCAAAAGCAAAGAACTATTTTCTTAAGTCCACGTGGTGGATACTATGGTGATACTATGGGAGCCATGAGCGTATGCGACCCTATTAATGGTATGCATACTTTATTTAACCATGTTTTAGCCCAACATATTTTTATACCTCGTCCTAGCTGCCCCTTTAACCAAACTGACAATACCCCCTTTGATGAGCATCATTTACTAGAGCTAGAACAAGCATTTGATCAACATGGCTCTAACATAGCAGCTTTTATTGTAGAACCCATTGTACAAGGTGCTGGTGGTATGTGGTTTTATGATCCTCGCTACTTACAACGTGCCAATGAACTATGCAAACATTACGACGTATTACTTGTTTTTGACGAAATTGCCACAGGCTTTGGACGCACGGGAAAGATGTTTGCGGCCCAGTGGGCTAATATTACGCCAGATATTTGCTGTGTTGGCAAGGCTTTAAGCGGTGGTTTTGTAAACCTTGCAGCTACCATTTGTACCGAAGATGTAGCAATGGGTATTTGCGCTAATAATCAAGTATTCATGCATGGCCCAACCTATATGGCCAATGCCCTTGCATGTGCCGTGGCCGAAGCATCTTTAAATATTTTTGCCCGTGATACTTGGAAAGAGCAAGTCACGCGTATAGAGCATGAATTAAGACAAGGTCTAAATCCTTGCAATCACTTCCATGAGGTGCAAGATGTACGCGTGCTTGGAGCCATTGGTGTTGTAGAAATGCGTGAAAATGTCAATGTAGCCGCACTACAAGCCTTCTTTGTGCAACAGGGTGTTTGGATTCGACCCTTTGGCAAACTAATCTATATTATGCCTCCCTATATTGCACAAACAGGACATATTAATACCTTAACCAAGGCCATAGCTCTAGCTATTGAGTTGGGTATATATAAGATGGGAGCTTAGATTATGAGCTGGCTTTTAGGATATGCCTTTTTTCTCTGCATGTTATCGTATTATGGCGGTGCAAAACATTTCTCAACACAGCAAAGCCAAGCTGCGTTTTTTGTCAACAATCGTCAAAGCTCTGCCCATGCTGTAGCTTTTTCCATAGTGGCATCATGCGTTGGTGGTTCAGCCACACTTGGCATGGCTGGACTAGCTTGGCAAATAGGTACGCCAGCCTTTTGGTGGCTTGGGTCTGGCGCACTTGGACTTGGTATACTAGCTTTTTTTCTAGCTTTTAAAGTGCGTCAAAGCAAAGCATATACCTTACCAGAAATGATTAGTACCTACCTAAGTCCATCAGCTCGCCCCCTGGCCTCAATCATCATTATTCTAGCTTGGCTAGCCATAACGTCAGCTCAGCTTAGTGCCATGGCTACACTTATTTTACCCCTTATACCTGACGCCTTAGCTAGCCTTCCTGTCTCACTAAGTACAAGCCTACAAAACTTTAACCACTTTAGTTTAGCTCTTCTTTTAGGCTCAAGCATTGTAATTATTTATGCATGTATTGGTGGTCAAGCCGCTATAATTAAAAGTGATATTGTACAATATGCCCTACTTTTATTATGCTTAATCATGACTTTTATTTTACTTTATACAAAGATTGATGCTTTAAGTTTACCAAATCCTTTAAGCTCTGTGCAATTTGAGTTTATTAATAGTGAATTTACCTTAAGCAAACTTAGTTATTTTCTTTTAATTATAGGTGGAAGCTATGTAGTTTGCCCCATGCTCTTTGGCCGTCTTTATAGTGCAAAAGATAGTCAAACAGCTAAACGCGGTGCAACCTTAGCTGTTGTTTGGCTCTTATTTACCGCCATGCTCATTGTTGGTGTGGGGCTTATTTGTCGTGCTTTTAGCCCTGCAGAAACATCTATGGCCCCCGAAAAAATCCTTACCCATGTGCTTTTTGAATATTTACCACCATGGGCACGTATACTTGCATTCTTAGGCATTTTTAGCGCACTCATATCCTCAGCAGATTCAAGTTTAATTACAGCATCAACCATTTGCAGCAATGATATTTTACGAAAACCAAGTATTAAAATATGCCGCATTTGTACTGTCTGCATAGGCCTTGGTGGCATGATTTTAGCCCTTAGCGGTAAGGGCATTTTACAACTTTTGCTCATGGCTAATGATATATATGTATGTGGTATAGTTGCACCAGTATTTATTGGTATGACCCTATATCAACGCTATACATTTAGGCCACATGGTATATCTTTTGCTATAGCTACAGGTGGGGGATTTGGGCTTACTGCTGCCCTAAGTGGTGAAAATATATATAGTTATTTTGGTATAGTGGCAGCTGTGATTATATCGTTAGCCTCAATCAAGGGCTTACAAGAACCACAAAAAGCAAAGAGCATTTAAAAAACTATTACGTATATTCTGCTAGAATTATACTATATTAAAGAATTTACGTGCATTATCTCCACAATGTTGCCAAAGTTCTGCCACATTAATATTTTTTGCCTTAGCAATGCAATGAGCAGTAAATACACTAAGGGCTGGTTCATTACGTTCACCGCGCCACTCTTGAGGAGCTAAATAAGGACAATCCGTTTCAAGCATAAGCTTGTCAAGAGGAGCAGCCGCTGCAGCTTTGCGCAATTGCTCATTTTTAGGATAGGTCACCGCTCCAGGAATGGAAACATACCAACCATGATGGATAATTTGTTTAAGCTCAGCCTCATTGCCACCAAAACAATGCCAAAGTAATGGATAATCAACAAAACCTTCTTTTTCTAATAAAGCAATGGTAGCGTCTGTGGCTTCGCGACTATGAATTAATACTGGTTTTTTTAACTCACGAGCTAAATTCAGCTGCTCAACAAATATCTGTAATTGCACATCCTTTGGGCAGTGATCCCAGTAAAAATCTAGTCCTATTTCACCCACAGCGCGCAAACGTTTATCGTTTATGAAACACTGGCGCATGGCTTGAAGAGTTTGTTCATTAAATTTGAGTCCATCACTAGGATGAATGCCTAGACTAAAAAATATATTTTCATGGGCATCAAAATAGCCTTTACGCTCAGCATAAGCTTCGGGTGAAAGAAATATATTTATAATATGAGAAATACCGCATTGCTTAGCATTTTCAATTACAATATCACGGTCATTATCGAACTTTTTCAAGTCAAGATGAGCGTGACTATCTACCCCACATAGGGGCAATGAAAAATCCATCGGTGGTATTAAGGGAGCTTTTTTCTTAGACAAAATAGCCTCTAATGATTAAGAATAATATTTGTTTATTACATCTAAAACACAATTTGCTTGCCTTTCAAGGGAATAGGCCTCAGCTGTTTTAGCAAGATTTTCTCGTAAATGTTCAAGCCTTGATCCGCCTCTTTGCAATAAAATGCAGGCTTGCTCAAGAGCCATGGTTGCACCTAGCACATCGGCATCAGCCACATATAAGCCATTACCTTCAAAAGTAGTTTCACGCAAATCAAACCAAGGATTATACAAATAAGGCATGTCTTCATCAGCAATAAAGCGCGCTTGGCGCATATAATCCCAACCTCCAAGACCGCCAAAACCAACTACCATACAGCCAGACGCCATGGCCTCCAAAGGAGGCAAAGGACATCCTTCAGGAAAACCTGTAGCTAAAAAAATATGACAGCTACGTAGTGTTTCTGCCACTTGCGCATGCGATAAATGTTGCATACGCACCCACTGAACATGTATGCTTGGGTTTAAACGAGCTAATCGATCATGTAAGGCATGCTGAATTAAGTCAGAAAAAACTTTATTCTTGCGTGGCATCCAAGCAATGCGAATAGGGTTTTTAACCGCTTCTCCACCCAAAAGCTCAGGATAAAATAGTTTACTATCAATACCTGGACGTAAAATTGGCCCATCCTTACCCGTAATTGCTTGTAGACATATACGCACAGGATCAGAAACGTATAAAAAATCCACATCTAATTGATCCCAGCGCGTCTCGCCTGGTAGGGCATTAAGCCCAAAAGACCAAGCTTGCATATAAACAACACAGCGCGCCTTAGCCTTAAGACCTAATAATAATGCATTAATCCAGCCTTCCGGTACAATCCAAACATAGTCAGGTCCAAGATTAATATTATCCCAAAATACAATGGGTACTTTAATGTTTGGAAAAGTTTGCGTATAGCTTGCATAGAGCATTTCACTTTCTTTTACCACAAAACAAACGTCATGACCGGCGCTGGCTAAATGTTTAGCAAGGTGCACAAGTACAGCAAAGCCACCGCTAATGCTTTGTAGTGGTGGAAGAAATATGGCAATCTTTTTCTTCATGTGTAGCATATTATCAAGTTATATTAAAGCAAGCAAGCACACTTTAAGCCCTTAACCCAATGCATTAGATAAAATTTATTAATGTATTTACAAAGCCATAGTATGTAGTGTTGACAAAAATTCCATTGTTATATATAATAATATATTAATTTTAAGTAATTATATCAAAATCTTGCGAGGAGACTATGCCTACAAACTTTGGAAAAGCCTTAACTTTTGATGACATTTTGCTTTTACCCGGCTATTCTCAAGTAACTCCAGACCTTGTGGAAATTGAGACATACCTAACCCCATCCTTACCCTTACGCATCCCTCTATTATCTGCCGCCATGGACACGGTAACAGAGTCAGCCATGGCTATATCTTTAGCTCGCATGGGTGGCATAGGTATTGTGCACAAGAATATGCCCGTGGAAAAGCAGCGTCTACAAATTGAAAAGGTTAAAAAGTCTGAAAGCGGTATGATTTTAGACCCCATAACCATACAATCCACAGATAGCGTGCATTTAGCCTTAACACTTATGGCCGATTATCGCGTATCAGGTTTACCGGTTGTTGACGGAGATAAGCTTGTAGGTATTTTAACAAATCGTGATGTACGTTTTGTACAAGATTCACAAAATACTCTTGTAAACGAAGTAATGACCGCTAAAAATCTAATAACCGTACCCATGGGCACAACCCTTGATGAGTCACGTCAACTCTTGCATGAACACAGAGTAGAAAAACTGCTTGTGGTGGATAGTGAAGATAGATTACGTGGACTTATCACCATGAAGGATATTGACAAAGTTCAAAAATATCCTGCGTCTTGCAAGGACGATAAAGGGCGTCTATGCGTTGGGGGTGCTATTGGTGTTGGCGGTATAGAAAGAGCCAGCGAGCTTTTGGCCGCTGGTGCTGATGTGCTTGTGCTTGACTCAGCTCATGGACATTCAGCAAACGTCATTAGATCCATTGAAGAAGTTAAGGCGTCCTTTCCTAATTGTCAGTTGGTTGCTGGCAATGTGGGGACTTATGAAGGGGCTAAAGCTTTATTAAAAGCTGGTGCTGATGCTATTAAAGTTGGTATTGGCCCTGGTTCCATATGTACCACTCGCATCGTAGCTGGTGTAGGTGTTCCTCAAGTAACCGCTGTTACAGAGGCCTCAAGAGCTGCTAAAGAAATGGACCGCTGCTGCATTGCTGATGGTGGCATTAAATTCTCCGGTGATATTGTGAAAGCTTTGGCCGTAGGCGCGCATTCTGTTATGATAGGAAGCCTTTTTGCCGGCACAGAAGAAAGCCCAGGTGAAACCATATTATATCAAGGACGTACCTACAAAATATATCGTGGTATGGGATCCATTGACGCCATGAAAGAAGGTTCATCTGATCGCTATTTCCAAGAAAAAAGCAAAAAGCTTGTGCCTGAGGGCATTGTTGGTCGTGTGCCCTATAGAGGTGGAGTCATGGACTCTATTTACCAGCTAATGGGTGGTTTGCGTTCAGGTATGGGCTATGTTGGAGCAAAAAACCTCGACGAATTACGCGAAAAAAGTGTTTTTTGTGAAATATCTGCCGCTGGCCTTCGCGAAAGCCACGTGCATGATGTTATTATCACTAAGGAAGCCCCCAATTATCGTATTGATAATTAAAAAATTATTTCATTGTAACTAATTAGTTTGTAAACTTTAAGCAGCATCATAAAAAGGTATACATATGGCAAGTAAGGTAATTATCATTGATTATGGCTCACAAGTAACACAACTTATTGCTAGACGTGTACGCGAAGCAGGTGTTTACTCTGAAATACATCCATGCATTGTCACTGCCGCTGAAGTTCAAGCTATGAACCCTTCGGCCATTATTTTGTCCGGCGGTCCTGCTTCTGTAGGCGAAGCTGATGCCCCAGCTCTTGATAGTGGATTTTTAGAACTTGGCGTTCCAGTGCTTGGTATTTGTTATGGCATGCAATTGCTAGCCCAAAACTTAGGTGGAGAGCTTGCACGCTCTACAACTAGAGAATACGGACCTGCCGAACTAAAAATGCAAAATAGCCAATGCCCCCTTTGGCATGGACTTGACTGTAGCAAGACTACACGCATTTGGATGAGTCATGGTGATAAAGTCAAGCAAGTACCCGCTGGCTTTGAAATCACTGCTAGCACTGATACACTTGAAGTAGCTGCCATGGCCAATGATGCGCGCAAAATATATGCCGTACAATTTCACCCTGAAGTACACCATAGCGAAGACGGCGTAGCTATGCTACGTAACTTCCTATTTAATATTGCTAAAATCACTCCAGATTGGACCATGTCTAGCTTTGTAGAGCGCTGCATTAAAGAAATGGCTGAACAAGTAGGTGATAGGCATGTGGTTTGTGCTCTATCTGGTGGTATAGATTCAACAGTGGTTGCGGTGTTATTACATAAGGCTATTGGACATCGTTTACATTGTATTTTTGTGGATAATGGAGTTTTGCGCTTAAATGAAGGAGAAGAAGTAGTTGCTTACCTTCGTGAGCACTTTGACCTGAACCTAAAATTTGTCCAAGCCCAAGAACGGTTTTTATCCTTACTTGAAGGCGTTGATGACCCAGAAAAGAAGCGTAAAATCATTGGACATACCTTTATTGAAGTGTTTGATGAAGAAGCTAAAGCTCTAGGACAAGTTGACTTCTTGGCCCAAGGTACTTTATATCCTGATGTAATTGAGTCCATATCACACAAGGGACCAAGTGCAGTTATTAAAAGTCATCACAATGTTGGTGGTCTACCAGAGACCATGAACTTAAAGCTAATTGAACCTTTGCGCGAACTATTTAAAGACGAAGTACGCAAAGTTGCAGCTGAGCTTGGTATGCCAGATTTTATTGTCTGGCGTCATCCCTTCCCTGGCCCTGGGCTTGCCATACGCATACTTGGCGAAGTCACTAAGGAAAGGCTTGATATCTTGCGCCTAGCCGATAAAGTGGTACAAGAAGAATTAAAATCTTCTGGCTGGTATCACAAAGTATGGCAAGGATTTGCCGTGTTATTGCCTCTGAAAACAGTTGGTGTAATGGGTGATGGACGTACCTATGAGCATGTCATTGCCTTACGTATTGTAGATAGCGTTGATGCCATGACTGCTGACTGGGCAAGGCTACCAGCAGAATTGCTTGAGCGCATGTCCAGCCGAATTATTAACGAAGTTCAAGGTGTTAATCGTGTTGTATTTGATATATCATCAAAGCCACCAAGCACCATTGAATGGGAATAGTTTATATTAGCTTAGCATCGATTATAATTGCAAAAATGAGGTAATACATGTTTGGAATTGGGAGTACAGAACTTTTAGTCATCTTAGTGGTAGCCTTAGTTATCCTTGGGCCTAAGAGCCTACCTGGCATAGCCAAAACCTTGGGTAAGGTTATGGGTGAATTTCGTCGTGTTAGTACGGAATTTCAACGCACCATGAATGCAGAAGTAGCCCAAGATGAACATGAAAAATTAAAAAAAGAAGCTGAGGAAGAGCTTTTTGGCAATAAAGATGATGATGCTAATACAGCCAAGTCCAAGAGCTCTGCCAAGAATGAAGATACAGTTAAAGATACAAAATCAGAGCAAGAGCAAGAGCAATATCCAGAGCAAGAGCAAGCCAAACCCCATTTAGCAGAACAAAATGAAATGGCAACTGAGTCAATAGATGGTGTGCAAGCAGAAAATAATGACGCCCAAGGCCAAGAATTAAACCTTGAGTCCCCACTAGCACAAGCTGTGGCTAAGGCTGAGGTTGAGGCCAATAATAGTGACACACCCAAGGAAAATATTACTAAAGGCTAAGGCATGCAAAAAGCGTCGGACAAAATACCTACAGAGCAAAATAATTCTGCACAAGAACAAAATACTTTGTTTGACCCTGCAGACAAAACCTCTGACATTGTGCAAGATCAAACAGAAAATGCCAATGCTGTAAATAATGAGTTTGCCGATTCTTTTTTTGGAAATGAAGGGGCTTGGGATGGTACTGAAAATGTTAATAAGGACGTTATTGATGATAACCCCGTAACCCAGCAAGGCTATGATTTGAGTGAAGCTGAGCTAGAAGAAATAGCCAGCATGAATGAAAAGCCAAAACGCATACCCCCACCACGCAAGACTCCTGAAGAACGCGGTATTTTGCCTCAAGCCGATGAAGAACCACAAGAACGCCCCATGACTCTTATGGAGCATTTAGGGGAATTACGCACACGCTTAGTGCGCTCCTTCATCGCCATAGGCTTAGCCTTTATGGTGTGTTATACATTTTCAGAGCAACTTTTTGCTGAATTATGCAAACCATTAATCGCGGCCTTGCCTGAAGGGTCAAAGCTAATTTTTACGGCCTTGCCTGAAGCTTTTTTTGTATATTTAAAAGTTGGCTTGGTGGCGGCAATTTTCGTAGTAAGCCCATATTTATTTTATCAAATTTGGGCTTTCATTTCTCCTGGTCTTTATGATGAGGAAAAAAAGTATATTGTACCCATGGCTCTTATATCTGCCATCTTTTTCTTTTCCGGAGCCGGTTTTTGTTTCTTTGTGGTATTTCCTTATGCTTTTACTTTCTTTGTGGGTTTTGCCAGTGAAGATATTGCAGCCATGCCCTCACTTGGGGAATATTTAGGTTTTTCATTAAAATTATTAATAGCTTTTGGCCTAATTTTTGAGATGCCGCTCTTTACATTTTTTCTTGCACGTATGGGCATTGTTACCGCTGAAAGAATGCGTAGCTTTAGACGCTATGCAGTGCTATGCATCTTTATAATCGCAGCTATTTTAACTCCACCTGACGTTATATCTCAACTACTTATGGCTATGCCCATGATGATTCTTTATGAAATAAGTATTGGAGTAGCAGTTGCATTTGGACGCAAGAAAAAAACTGAAGCTGAGGAAGTAGAAGAAGATTTATCCTCACCTATGGATGACGAAGCAAGCGCAAACAACACTGCCAAAAGCTAAACTTGGAGATATAATGCAAGATAATATACGCAAAGCCCAAATTAATCGTAGTACTAAAGAAACCATCATTGATGTCAGCCTGTGTCTTGAAGGCTCTGGAAATATTGATATTAATACTGGCGTGGGCCTTTTAGATCACATGCTAACACTAACAGCATTTTGGGCCGGATTTGATTTGAAGCTAAGTTGTAAAGGTGATATACATATTGATGCGCACCATAGTGCAGAAGATGTAGGGCTATGTCTTGGTCAAGCGCTTGCAGCAGCCCTAGGTGAGCGCAAGGGTATTAGGCGTGTGGGCTATGGACGTGTGCCCATGGATGAGGCCATGGCTGATGTTTGTATTGATATTTCTGGGCGTCCGTGGCTTGAATGGCGTGGGGATGAGTTGCTTCCACCTGTCATGGCCGGAGAAGAACGTGATTTGTGGCGTGAACATTATAAGGCCTTTGCCACGGCCGCACGTTTGAATTTACATGTAAATTTTTTATATGGGAAAAATGGGCATCATTTACTCGAGTCTGTGGCTAAAGGCCTTGGGCTTGCTTTGGCCGCTGCTGTGCGTGTGGACGGTCATAATATACGCAGTACCAAAGGAGGTCTGGACTAATGCGCATAACAACAATTATTCTCAGTGTACTTTGTCTATCTTTTTTACTTGGAGCTTGTCAAAAAAGCACAGCCGATGTGGAACGCAGCTCTTCTGTTATTCCTCTTGATTTAACCATTGGCGTTGTGCCATTTTCTCAACCTCTAAATACCAGCGAATTAATCACCGGCTATATTCCTGAAAATCAGGGTCATATAACAAGTGATGCGCTAAACGAATTAGACCTTATGCTACGTACTAGCCTACATACAACAGGACGAACCTATAGTTGGCTTCCTGCCCCACTAGCAATTAATAAAACAAACTTCCATGCATCAGAAATCCCTCAATCTCTTGATAAGTGGATAGCTTACGGGCAAGAATATAGAGTTAATTTCTTATTGGTTCCACAAGTGCTTAACTGGCATCAACGTGCAGGTTCACGAGCAGGCGTCACACAATCAGCTCATGTACGAGTTGAATTTTTCTTACTGGATATTCGCCATGGGCGTATTTTTCGCCGCTCTGTATTTGAAGAAAAGCAATTGGGCCTAGCCAACGACCTTTCTCGTGTGGGTGACTTCTTGAAACGTGGTGGCGGATGGGTTAAAGCCGAAGAGCTAACCCAAGAAGGTATTGCTAAAGCTATAGATGAACTAGGACTACAATGATAATTTTCCCTGCAGTCGATATTCAAGGTGGTAAGGCTGTGCGGCTAAAACAAGGCCGTGCAGATCAAAGCACTATTTTTGAGCATGACCCTGTCAAAGCAGCTCTTGATTGGCAAGAAGCTGGAGCCAAATGGCTACATGTAGTTGACCTTGATGGAGCCTTTGACGGTATGCCCACCAGTGCAAATCTTATTCGTGAAATTTGCAAACAATTAAGTATACCCGTACAGTTAGGTGGTGGCATTCGTGACGTAGACGTAGCCAAGGCCTATTTGGATGCTGGCGTGCAAAGACTTATTATTGGAACTATGGCCTTAGAAAACCCAGAACTATTTCATAAATTATGCCAAGCTTATCCCAAACAAGTGGGGGTTTCTCTAGATGCTCAAGATGGCGTTCTTAAGACAAAAGGCTGGGTTGAAAGTGTTGATATTACATTGCAAGATATCTTACCACGCTTACATGATGATGGGGCAGCATTTATAATTTATACTGACATTGGTCGAGATGGTATGCAAAGCGGCGTAAATGTTGAAGCAATGCAACGCTTATGCGCACTTTCCAAACTTCCTGTCATAGCTGCTGGTGGAGTTAGTACCATTGAAGATATTAAGGCCCTTTATCCTTTAAATAGACGTAGCACATTGCAAGGGGCCATTAGTGGGCGTGCACTCTATGAGGGAACACTTAACCTTAGTGAAGCCCAAGATTGGATCGCTAAGCAAGAATGCTAATTTGCAAAATAGGTTTGCATACTGTTTGCTTAGCTTTATTTTGAAGGAAGACAGAGCATGACAAAATTTAGTAAAATGAATTTGGATAATATGCCAAAGCCTTCTAATAGGCGTGGAAACATTTTCAAACTTACTATGATTACGCTCCTAGCTATACTTATAACCGCAAGCACAATTTACTGGCTTTCAAGGGATGAAGAAACAAAGGATGACATAGCAGAATCAGTTAAAGAAAATGTGGATAATGTCATTAAAGATACACCCCTTGAAAACGTGGCCACATATCTTGCCCCACCGCCTCCACCTGTGGTGACTGCACCATCAGAAATCACCATTAGCACAACTCCAGTTGAAGAACCTACTGAATTGCCGCCAGCTCTTGACCCCACTACACCTGTAGGAACTGTAATGCCAAAGGTAGAAGAAGATAGCCGTGTGCCAATGACCTTTGTAGATGATGCAGCTCAGTGGTTAGTTAGTCGCTATAAACCTGGCAAAGGACTAAGTTTTGGACTTGCGGCTACAAATTATCGTTACGGTCAAACTATGCGTGGGCTTATACCACAAGGTCAGAAAGATATTATTACTGCACGTACCGAGCTTTTGCAGTATGCTTTTAACCCCACCATGCTTAAAGCCCTTTATAATTTATATGCTGATAGATTTGTGGCAGCTCTTGGTGATGCAGCTGAATTTCCAAGCAAAGGTAAGGCTCTAAGCCCTGAGCAAACAGCGGATATGTATAAAGCATATGCTAAGCAATTTCAATCTATTGGCGGCATATTGCATGGCATTGCTGCCACACCAGATTTTTTAGATTTAGTGCAAGGAGTTGAAGACCTTGGGCAAGAGTCAGTGGATGTACACTCCAAGATTACATCAGCGGTTTTTGACCTAGATACTGCCCGCGAAGCTAAGGATGAAACAGCAGAAAAGTCAGCTCAACTTCGAATTGATGGCCTTAATGCGCAATATCAACGAATACTTGCTGAACGTGAGCAAGCTAATCGAGACCTAGTAAGTACCATACAAAATAAAGCACCTGCTGCACGTGGCATTGATGCTGATACTATTATTTTTGTAGCTGAATGGATTGAACGTCGTCAACGCAAGCAAGGCAATGCCATGCAAAGTGTGAGCACCATTGCTGGTCTACTTGACGACCTATCCTCGCGTCTCAATACTGCCTCCAGCAATTAAAAATGAGCTCTATCTTATTTATTGGGGGTACGCGCAGCGGCAAGAGCCGCTTGGCTGAAACTTGGGCTGAACATCAAGGTCCAAAGCGTCTCTACGTCGCTACAACACGCATTGAAGATGAAGAAACAAAGCAAAGGGTTTTAAATCATCAGGCCAGACGCAAGCAAGGTTGGCAATGTTTAGAAGCACCTTACCTAACTCCCTCACAATTAAATACTTCTAATGTCAATGTGGTGCTTATTGATTGCCTTAGTATGTGGTTAAACAATCATATGGCTAAAGGTTATGATGACAATAGCATATGGGAATTAATTGAAAATTTAGCAAAACACATAAGTAACTTTACTTCACCCGTAGCAATTGTTAGTAATGAAATTGGCTTAGGCATGGTTCCCATGTCTGAACTTGCAAGAAGGTATCGCGACATGCACGGACAAATGAATCAAGCAATAGCTCAGGCTTGTCAAAATGTACTCTTTGTGAGCTGTGGGTTACCCCTAGCTCTTAAAGGACAAATTCCTCAAGAACTAAATAATATTAGGTGATAATATGAAAAATATAATAATGTTTTTTTTACTTGTTTTCTTACTCATGCCCATAAAGTCATATGCTGGCCAAGATGCTGTACAAACTATTAAAGATATACAAAGTGCCTTAAATAATGCCAACCAAGAACTTTTTGATGCATCAATAGATATGGAAAGCTTAGTTGGGCAATGCTTGGATGTTATAATGGAAGATGCCAGTAAGGAAGGTCAGCAAACCATTCCACCAGTGCTAGCTTTAATTTTATCCGCTGCCAATATGAGCGAAGAAGCTAAAAGCACATTACGCTCTACCCTAATCACAGAAGTTGGTGAATTTATACGTTTTGGTGTTCGTTCAGGGGCTTATGCCGGAAAAGAAGTACAAACAACTCCACCAGGTGGCATACTGGCACCATTTTTGGCAAAGACCTCCATGGGCCGTAAAGAAATTACTCATATTGGGCCAGCTATCAAAGAAAGTGGCGCTGAATATGTAACCTTTGTCTTAAATGATCATGAAAATGGCCGTTCCTATCCAGTGGAAGCTTGGCTGCGCCCTAGCAATGGACAATGGAAAGTAATTGGCATACGCAATGTACGCACACTAACACGCATGCTTCAAGACGAATCAGAGCAAGTTTTGTAATAATTAGTCG
>CAYJLD010000027.1:0-317 GCA_964371195.1 uncultured Desulfovibrionaceae bacterium
CGGATTGCTTATGTGATGCCTTGCAGGGGCATGTTATCTTCTTTGCATAGTAGATAAAATGATAAGTATATATTATATTAGAATATAATAGGATATAAAGTCCTTAATCCTCGCACAATCTCACTAAAGAATAAAGTATTATCGAGAGTTTTATACAGCGATATGTTCATTCGTGCTATGCATGGATGGGTAGACCGTGGCTACCCATCCCCCGAAATAGCTCGTTTTAGCGAAGCTAAAACAGCTAATCAGGGATACAATGGCATAGCCGAATGCAAAAGCAGGGGGGAGGGGGATTGCAAAAGGGGAACGGGGGT
>CAYJLD010000027.1:327-29714 GCA_964371195.1 uncultured Desulfovibrionaceae bacterium
ACCCAAAATAAAACCGCGGGGGGGGGGGGCTTCCAAACGGGGCCCGGGGGGAAGCGCATGCGCGCCCCCATCCCCTTTGCCCCTCCGCGGGAGCGGACGCAAATAAATAAGTAAATAATACTATGCAATTTTAACATATTACATTAAGGGATGATAATAGATATTATATGTGATGATTATTGGGCATCAAGATGATTGCTTATGTAATAACTTGCAGGGGGCATGTTATCTTCTTTGCATAGTGAAAAGGTAGTAGGCCCTTTAAGTTCTGTTAAATTTTTTGAGTTATAAATATGACAGATAAAGTGAAAGCAGCTTGAAGCAGCAGATGTTATGCTCAAAGTTTAAAAAAAGTTATGGCGACTGTTTCGGGGACAGTCGCCATAGGTCTTAGGAGTGTTTTTTTATAAAACTTTATTATCTCTTCATACCGATTACGGTATTTAGCATTTCGTCAACGGTGGTAATACCCTTTGAGTTTGCTTGGAAGCCACGCTGAGTTGAAATCATCTGTACAAACTCTCTTGCCATATCTACGTTTGACATTTCAAGGTTATAGGAAACAATTTCACCCATACCGCCTTGGTTTGCCACAGCTATTTGTGGGTTACCAGAATCACGGGTAGCGGAGTAGAGGTTTCCACCTTCACGGTCTAGCCCTTGAGTATTTACAAAGTCATACATGGTTATTTGATATAGTGGCATGGTGATGCCATTTGTATATATACCATATATGATGCCGTCTTGGTCAATATTAATATTTGTTAATGATCCGTAGGTATATCCGTCTTGCAGACTTTGGTTAGTAATAGCTTTTCCACTAACCATGATAGTAGCATCTGAAGCTTTTTCTATGGAGTTACTGGTAAATGTTGTAAGGTCAGCATAGTCAATGGAACCTGGGTGACCTTCGGTATATTGATTGTTATTCATAACATCGGCAATACTTGCACTGGTTTGCGTGGTGCTACCGTAAGGTACTGGACTACCAATGCCCCATGGATCATCAAGGTTACCAACAACTTTTAGACCTAAATCAAACTCAATTAAATAATTTGATGCATCAGGTACATCGAAGTTACCGGCGTCTTGGCGCACAGAGTTCGCTAAGGGTTGACCGGAAAAGTTTGCCGTAAACACTGGTAAGCCATTATTAGACACAGCAGTTGGCTGCCAAGATTCAGCAGCATCAGGGTGCCCAACCATGGTGGAGTTAATTGCATTTTCAACATCGGCAATGGCTGCTCTTGGTAGGCTTGCGCTTAATTCATTATAAACTACGTTATACTCAACAGTTCTTGCTGCGTTAAATGCTGGAGTGTAGGCATTATTATAAACAGTTTCATATTCAGTTTGTATGTATGATGCCACAACAGAATCATAAACAGTATCAGACATGGAAATAAATTCTGGGCTACCAGGTACTAAACCTGCGGCAGCAGCTTGAGCATCGGCATAAGTTCTAGCAGCAGCTTCACCTCTGGCTTCAATACCAGCGGCATCGGCGGCTACAGCTGCTTCAGCGGCAGTTGTGCCAGCAGTGTTACCAGCTTTATCAGCAGCGGCATTGGCAAGGTCTTGAGCTTGTTGTTCAGCTTGAGCAAGGGCTACAGGTAAATCTGTATTTAACTGAGTTTGCAGAGATGCATCTATGGGTAGAGCATTAATATAAGCTTCACGATCAGCCGCTGTTGGTAGAGCAAGATATGCATCAATATCTATGTCAATGGCGTCAGGGTCAATGGTTTGGCCAGCGGACATTTCTGTATTGCCCATGTATGTGTATGCAGTTTGATTTACAAGTTGCCCTGAGGAGTCAAACACAAGCACACCCTTCATAAGAACACCGGCATTTTGTGTGTCTTGGAAGCTTGTTGCACCAGTTAGTACACCAGTAGTTGGGTCATATTGACCACCATAGGTACGCATATCTTCTGCTGGGTCCATGGTTACCATGTATTCATACATGCTATAACCTTCTGGTAGGTTAGCTATCAAAGAGTCTTCCACTGGTGGTATGCCACCATCACTAACGGTTGGGTTAGAAATTCTGTCAAAATATGTAGTTAATGTATGCGCATTACCTGCTTCATCATAAACCTTGATAGGGGTTTGATAAGCATAAGCATCAGCAGAAAGTGGTGGTGCACCATCTGTTGGGGGTGGTTGTATACCATTCCAAGCTTCTGACATGGCAAACATTGGATTAGTGGTACTTGGAGTCTTGTCATTACCTGCGTCTGAACTTAGGTTTACGGAAAAATCAACCTTGGTAGTTTGACGTGGAGCTATATTAAATGAATCTAATTTAATATCTGTGGGTACGCCAGTACCTTGTACAGTTGATTGAGTAGTAGTTGATGGCGCAACGCCAGTGGCTACTGTGGGGCTAATGCTATTATCAATGACCCAGCCTTGCAATGTTTCACCGCTAGGTAGGCGTAAATATCCTTCTTGGTCAAAGTTAAAGTTACCCGCACGAGTATAGAATACTTCATCAGAATATTGATCGCGCACCTGGAAGAAACCACTACCACCAATGGCAAGGTCGGTAGCTGAGTTGGTAGCTTCAAAAGCACCTTGAGAAAAATCGCCCATTACAGCATTAATCCCAACGCCAAGACCAATTTGAGTTGGGCCACTGGCACTAAAATCTGTTTGATAAATAAAATCTTCAAAGTCCATACGTTGAGCCTTAAAGCCCACCGTGCTAATGTTAGCAATGTTGTTACCTACCACGTTCATTTTCTCACCGTGTGCAAGCAATCCCGAAACACTTGTCCACATGCTAGATGAAAGTCCCATAATTACCTCCTAAAGACCTTTTATACTCTAAAAGTTTTGCCTACAATGTGGCATTTACTGCTTCATTTACTGTCTCAGTGGCAGTAGAAGCTGCATTATTGATTGTTTCAGTGGCACTAGAAGCAGCATTATTAATTGTTTCAGTGGCTGTGCCTGTAACTGTTTCAGCTGTGCTAGTTTCACCAGTATTGGTTTCAGTAGTATTAGTCTCAGTGGTATTGGTTTCACCAGTATTTGCATTTTCTGTTGAGCTACTACTGCTACTTGAGCTGTTTGAGTTATCTTCATCTGTACTTGTATCAGCGCTAATAACCGTTGGTTCAGATACGCGACGTACTTCTGAAAGTGGTGTATTGCGTCCGTCAGACAGGGTTAAATATGTAATGCCATTATCTGTTGTTACACCAGACACTAAACCTTCCACCACCATATCATAATTATAGATGGGTGCTCCGTCTGAGTCAGTAAAGGCTGGCACGATTTCATATACGCCGTCAGGTGCATAAGTACCGTTATAAGTCTTACCGTCCCATTCAAAGGGATATGTTCCTGCTGCTTGTGGGGGTATGATATAACTATTAACAATGCCGTCAGGACCATATACATTGATGACTGATTGAGCTGGTGTTTCACCAATGGCATAAAGCATGCCAGAAATTGTCACATCGCCAGTTTCTGCATCGGTAGTCTTACTAATGACATTACCAGATATATCCACAGTTTTACCAATGTATGAGGTAGCATTAATCATCTCTTGCCCTTGAGTTACGCTAGAGAGATTATTCATGCTATCATTTAAGTTCATTAATTGTTCAAGACTTGAGAATTGTGCTAACTGTGCAATAAATTCCTTATCTTCCATGGGGGTTAATGGATCTTGATATTGGAATTGCGTAACCAATAATAACATGAACGCTTCTTTATCTAGCTCACTACCACTTGTATTGTTGGCTAGAGCTTGACTAAACTCGTTATTAGTGTTGGTTAAGGCGCTTACTACTGATGACATAACAATTACTCCTTAAAACTTCACAACCTGTTTAAGCTACAATGTGCAAAGGTTGTCCGGCAGCTATTGCCGCTTGAGTATTTAATTGCACACTCTGTTCCAAAGTTGTTTCATCTGGGTTTGTTCCATCATTTCGGACCTTTCCAAGATTTCGTAAGCGCTCAAGAACCTCACGACGGGCATTTTCTTCCTGCCTTGCATTGTGTTCTTGCATGCTGTCCCATTGGTCATACTGGGCATTATTTTCTGGGGTCTGGGTTTGCACCTCAAGCTTATCTACCTTAACACCTTGTTGTTCAAGGGTAGCACGGATATGATCAAGTTGCTTGTGCATAAGTTCTGTGGTTTCTGGCTTCTCTGAGCGAATAAGCGCGTTTAACTCACCATTACGTGAAGTTAAAGTAATAGTTACTGCGCCAAGCTCTAAGGGGTGCAATTGTAAGTCAAGACGCTTAGTTCCATCCTTAGCTGCCGTGAGCATGGCTTGCTCCACTTGGTTTGCAGCTTGGTGTGAGAGCAAATCAGTGGGAGCCTGCGCTTGAGCAGAACTAGAAACACTTTGAGCTAGCCCACCAATACCAACTACAGGCGTAGTAATATTGTTTGCTGTGTTGTTTGGAATATGAGCTGTTGTCTTAACTTCAGCCTTATCTAAAAGATTATTTAAGTTAGCATCTTGCTTAGAATTTTTGGATGAATTCTTATCAAAAAGTTCACCAAAATTCTTATCTTGCTTAGTGTCAGTAAGCTTAGTTTCAGTCTTGGTATTTGGTACTTCAACTTCATTTTGTCCATCAAGATGCATATTCATGGTGGATTTTGAAACATCGTCAAGATTAGCTAAGCGTTGCTTGCTATCCCCATTTTTGGCTGCTGCTTGGGCTTGGGCCACAATTTGTGCTTGACTTGCTGCTTCATTGTCCTTGCTAGCCATTTGACCAGCGCGGGCAGACTCTAAATTCTTATTAACATTTTCAAGTACTGTCTTTTCAATTAGAAGCTTACTTTGCTCTGTAGTACGCATAGAAAGAGCATATGCTTCTTCTTCTTTTTGCATACGGTCTCTGGCTGCTCTAACTATAGTACCAAGAGTTTCATCAAGTGCCTTTTCAAGAGTTGCTAACTGTTCTTGTTCACCCTTAAAATCACCAAATGCCGGAGCAAGAAAGTTACTAAGCTCCTGCTTATTTAACTTTACAGAGTCAAATGGGCCAAAGTTGCCAAGTAGCTTTTTAGTTGCATCGTCAGAAAGACCAGCGGCCTTAGCAAGCACGCTGACATCATTCTTATCAAGAGTGATGCGCGAACCTGCAGGCAAATTATCCATGGCTGCTACTAAGTCACTTAAGAACTTTTGGCCATTCTTACCATCGGTACCATTTACATGTGCAAGTAAAGAATTTTCAAGCCCACCACTGGCATCTATTTTATTGATAATACCCTTAAGGGTAGCCAATTCTTGATCTGTCAAGGATTGATAGTCACGAATACCATTAAAAGATGATAAAACTTGATGTAGCGTAGCACCATCAGGCTGGTTTGCAAGCTTATCAAATTCGCTTAAAGTTTCTTCTGATACACCCTTATCAACTAAATCTTTCCTAAGATCGCTTAATTCTTGCTTGGTAAAGAATACCTCGTCAGCTGTATAGGTGGTACCATCATTGGTGATGGGATTATAAGGAGCTTGGGCCAATGGTTCAGACTGCGTAAGAGGTTCAAGTGCAACCTCTACCGAATGTGATTCACCAGCATCAACGGCATCACGCGCTTCTTGTTGGCGTGCCATTTCATCAGCAAAACTACCATCGTCATCATATGATGATGTATTTATATACGGATTGTCCAAAGACTCAGAATAAAAAGTAGGCATAATTTGCATGATAACACTCCTTGTGCCATTTATTATTCAAAGAGTGTTCCAAAGCAAAAAGTTAATTATTTCAAAGTAAGAACTTGTGAGATATAATTTTTTGCGGCAGAAATTGCCTAATGGTTGAGAATTTTGGATGTGTATTTTAAGACTTTTGCGCATGTAACTTTTTAAGCAAATGCAAATTTACCGGAAAAACAAAAAAATAAAGTTAAAAAATAATTGTGCAGGACCCTTATTTTTAAGATAAAATGTGCGAACAAGGACTGTGCAATTTAATAAAGCTAAAAAATGTAATATGGGTTTTTTTAAGTGCAGTGTGGATGAGTAGAGCTAAATTATAATTATTTCCTAGATAGCCAATATAGTAACTTCTTAAATAGTTGTGTGGTATCAATAGGTTTAGTGGTGTGATCATTCATGCCAGCATTAAGACTTTTTTCTCTATCTTCTTCCATGGCATGTGCAGTTAAAGCAATAATGGGAATATGCGCAAACCTTGCCTCTTCACGAATTATCTTGGTGGCACTTAAACCATCCATTTTAGGCATTTGAATGTCCATAATAACTAAGTCAAAATCATCTTTATACATGAAGTCAACGCCCTCACTACCGTCATTAGCAACGGTAACTTCAAAGCCTACTTCTTCCAAGATACTTTGGGCAATCATTTGGTTTATTTCGTTATCTTCTACTAGAAGAATTTTTTTGCCTCTATGTTCTAAGCGTAAGAAATTTTCAAATCCCTGTTCAAATAATTCTTTATTTAAATCTACTGAAACATTTAAATTTGTTACAAATGCGTCATGTAGTATAGATGGCTGAAGGGAATTTATAATAGCAAAACCTTCTGGTGCATTAAGCGGTGGGTTTGGAGCGTAGTAAATAATTGGAATATTATTAAAATATGTAGCATTATCTCTAAGCACGCTCTTGATAATGGTCGCCTCGCTAAAATCTTGGTGTAGTAAAATTACATCTGGTGCATCGCTAGAATTAGCGTATTTAGTAATGGACATGGCGTCGTATGCAAAATCTAAGTGATTGTAGCCAAGAGGTAAAAGTATGCCTTGTAATGCTTCAACTGCCTGATTATTAGGAAAAGCAGCCAGTATATGTATGTCTTTTAATGGTTTAGCAATGTCACTCTTTGCTTGAACTTCTTTTTCTAGACGACAAGTAAAGTTAAAGGTTGAACCCTTACCCATGGTGCTGGTACACCAAATATCTCCACCCATGAGTATGATTAAATTTTTACATAATGCAAGGCCTAACCCAATACCGCCATAACGCCTAGTGCTAGTTATGTCTGCTTGGGTAAAGTCTTGGAAAAGCATATCAATTTCTTCTTGAGGAATACCAATACCTGTATCTTGCACAGACAAATGTAAGAGCACTGTTTCCTTATTTTCACTTTCCACATGCACGTCAATATGAATGCCGCCTGCATTGGTAAATTTAACAGCATTAGTCACAAGACTGGTCAATATTTGATTTAGGCGTAGTTCATCTCCAATATAGCTTGGGGCCACTTCTGGAGATACGTTCACGGTAAAGTTGAGATTTTTATCACCAATCCACTCTATGGCTGTAGCCTTGATGTCATTCACAACATTACCGATGGCAAAGGAGTACTTTTCTATAGTTAAGTGACCATCCTTGGTCATAGAAAAGTCTAAAATATCATTGATAATACTTAACAAAGCAGCAGATGAGTCGTTAATTTGTTCAATATACTCTGTTTGTTTGCTTGTTAATTCAGTATGCTTTAATAAATGTGTAATACCAACAACGGCATTCATGGGGGTGCGAATTTCATGGCTCATATTGGCCAAGAAATTACTCTTAATTTCATTAGCCTTGTTAGCAGATTCAGCTAGAGCATTGGCAATTTTAATGGCTTCTTCAAGTTCCTGATTGGCAACATGTAGTGCACTTTGGGCCTCATGTACATAAGTTACATCTGAGCTTGAACCAAATCCATAAAGCAGTTTTCCTTCTTTATCAAAGGTATATTTGCAAGAAGATCGCAACCACTTTATGCTATCATCCTTACAGCGTACACGAAATTCAAAATCGCGAATAATAAATTTTTCAGGAGTTGCGGTGAACTTAAATTCTGTTGGATTTAGCAGTAAGGCATTAAATGGTTTTCCTACAATTTCACTGGGGTCATATTGTAAAACATCTACTAAATGTGGTGAAATGTAGTTAATATTTTGATTTTCATCCACAGACCAAATAATGTCACCAGTGGCCTCTTCAACCCCGCGAAAACGCTCCTGAGCTTCATATAAGGCCTGGTTAGTGTGTCTGCTGTAGATGGCGGTGCTAATTAATGTGCCGGCTGTGCGCAAAATATCTTCTTCGGCATGGGACCATGTGTACTCAGAATGACAGTTATCAAAGCCCACAAAGCCCCATAAATGCCCATGAAACATAATGGGCGCAGTTAAGATGGAGATTATACCTTGTGGTTCAAGTATATCTCTTTCAAGTTGGGGCATATTTTTTACAAGGTTATTAACACATTTACCTTGTTGAAATATGTCAATCCAGCTGGCAATAGATTCGCTAACAAGTAAATTAGTTACAATATCATTGCCTTGTTGTGGGTCTGCACCTCCTGACCATTCATAAAGCTGTGATGTATAAAGCCTGTCGTCTTCTGCTGGATTAGGGGCTTTATGAATACTCCAAACATAAACTCTATCCACATTGGTAGCATTGCCTAATAAGCCAAGTACCTTATTGATTGTGGCATCAAAATCATCACTATCATTAAGCAACTCTTGGGCTGCTTTGCTGGTGGCAGTAAGCAAAATATCACGTTTTTGTAAGGCTGCTTTAGAAGATAGCCCCACATCTTCATGCATAGAAATTTGTATAAGAACGGCGTTCTTATCTTCAAAAATATAGATGACTTTGGCTGATGAATTGAGATGATTTTTATCTTGCTTGCCAATGGATAATGATTCAAAGGAACTTGGTTCATGACCAGTTCTCAATAAATGTGATTGAGTGTCAATTATTTCTCTAATGCCGGCAAAGTGCGCTGCATGCGGCTCTCTTGCCAAAAAAATCTCAGCACCTGGTGCTATATTACCAAATCCCATATTGTTAAAAGCAGGATTCCAATCTAAAAGTTTTAGATTATCCATCTCTACCACAATAAAAATATCACTTGAAAGGTCTAATATAGACTGTAAACATGTATTTGGTACAGTGTAGTTCATAGAAGATTAATTTATATTATTGATTTTTTGTTTTTATAAATACAATGCGCTTTGATGAGTAGACGTTAATTTTTAAGCTTTGTAAAGCTATTTTTGTGATTTTGAATGTTTGCTTTATTTTAGCTACCCAAGCATGAACTACCGACACCAAGCTATAGGTAGTGTATGCCATTGGCTGGTAAATTTGGGGGAGAGGTATTTTTGGCGCATGCGCCATGGGGAATCTTTGTCTAGACCTTCGCTAGCGTATTTTAAGGTATGTCTGCCAAAGCGGTTATTGATGGAGTCTAGGGTAGACATAAGTTTTTGGGCGCGTTTTTGTTGTTCTTTTTGGTGTGGGTCAAGGATATTAAATAGGCTTACCTGATATGCTTTAGCTTCACAAATATCATAAAGCATTACTCCGGCTTTGGCATAGGCTATATTTTCTTTAAAAGCTAAGTCTAGGCCGCGTAGAGCCGCTTGTAAAAATATATTAGTATTATTGGTGTGTTGGTGTAAAGAAATATGTATTGTTTTGGCATATTGTTCCTTAGTATGTCTTGAGGAGCGAATATATACCGCTATGCCTTTTGCTAACAAGTTTTCATGGCGTAGGCGTGCGGATGCATTGGCACTAAAGCTAGATAGAGCTTCAGCTAGTTGATTTTTATCATATATTTTTACCCCAAATGAGCGTGATGAAACGAGGCTTTGTCTTATAGTATTTGGCGGGTTACTACTTATGCAAGGTATACCCCTTAGCTCCATGGCCGTGTGTAGTCCGGTAATGCTAAGTTGTTTTTTTAGCCACAGGTTGTCCTTATCGCGTAAGTCTTTAGCTGTATATACTGCATGCATACGTAATTTTTGGGCATGTTTGCGCCCTATGCCCCAAACTTCGCCCACAGGTACTTGAGATAGTAAGCAGTCTTGTTCGTCTTTATCAGTAGGGAAGTGAAAAATACCATTCTCTTTTTTTGCTAAATAGTTAGCCAGCTTTGACAGTGTTTTGGTGGGGGCAAGGCCTATAGATACCGTTATGCCAGTCCATTGTAAAATACGCTCCCTCAACTCCAAGGCTACTTGTGCAGCATTAGCGCGTATGGCATTATTAAAGGGTAGAAATGCCTCATCAATGGAATATTGCTCTATATGAGGGATAACGCTTTGAGCTGTGTCCATAACTCTTTGTGATATATCACCATATAGAGCATAATTGGATGAAAAAACTGCTACATTATGTTTTTTTAGAAGGGTACGAGCTTGAAATTCTGGTGTCCCCATAGCTATACCAAGGGCTTTGGCTTCAGCAGAACGTGCTACAATACAGCCATCATTATTAGATAAAACTACAATGGGGCGTTCATGTAAATCGGGGCGAAATACACGTTCACATGATGCATAAAAGTTATTACAATCCATGAGGCCCCACAATATGGGGCTATGGGCATTAAAGTTTGTGGATGACATAGCTTACCACTCCCCAAATATGCACATGCTCACGCTCGGTTATATCAATTTCTTGGTAATTGGTATTTTCTGGCATGAGCAATACTTTATCTTTGCGGCGTACAAGACGCTTGACGGTAAGTTCTCCATCCACTGCGGCTATGACAATACGATTATGTCCAGCCTCTAAGGAGCGATCTACGATAAGTAAATCTCCATCATGTATGCCAGCTCCAAGCATGGACTCACCTTGAGCACGTAGGAAGAACGTGGCTGCTGGATTGTGAACTAGGTGACGATGTAGATCCAGTTGTTGATCAATATAGTCATCGGCCGGAGATGGAAAACCGGCCGAAACTGTAGACATAAATAAAGCAATACCTTCACGTTCTTCTGGGTCTTGGTGCGCAATACCTACAAAACGTAGGGCGGAATTTAATGGTAGAGCTTTATTCATAGGCCTTAGTTTTTCTTATTAGCTTCAATGGCATCTTGAATAGGCTTAGCAAAAAAATCTGAATACCTATCCAGTACCTTGGTAAAATCGGCACCATTTAAGAAATCTGGTGTGGCACCAATATTGGATAGCTTCTTTTGTACATCTGGGTCATTTAAAGCTTCAGCAAAAAGATCCTCATATCGTTTTAGTATATAATCAGGAGTATTAGGAGGGGCTACAATGCCACAAGCTGAGTTGTACACATATTCTGGACCAAGAATTTCTGCAAAAGTAGGTACATCTGGCAAGGACTTATCACGCTTGGCTGAACTTATGGCAATGGTGCGTAAATCTTTTTGATTTATATAGGCCACCACAGGCATATAACCTGCAGTTACGTGCTTGCCCAAAAGAGCTGCGGTGACAGCGCCACTACCGTCATAAGCTACATAGGGGATGTCAGATTCGGGATAATTTTCCATAACTTTTGCATGAAAGAGGCGTTGGGCTGTAAATGAACCTGGGCTTGCTAAATTATATTTACCTTTTTCTTCTTTTGCTTTTTGCATAAGCTCAGCAATACTTGTTATGCCTAAATCTTTATGTACAGCAAAGCCCATATTAAGTGTAATAATTTGACTAACATGCTTTAGATCTGTGTATTTAAAGCCTACATTTTTATATTGTGGTAAAACTGTGAGTATACTAGTGGATGTAAAACCAATAGTATAACCATCAGGGCGAGCGCGCAAAACATCAAGCATGGCTAAAGCTCCACCACCAGTAGGCTTATTGATAATCACCAAGGTGATAGCATATTTTTTTTGCAGATAATCGCCCATGATGCGCATAACTGGATCAATGGCCCCACCTACATCAAAAGGAATAATAACAGTTATGGGGCGAGTGGGGAATTCATTCGCCTTGGCAATACCTGTAAAAAGTAAACAAAAACCCATAATCAAGGCGGTAAAAATTTTCATTTTGCTCTCTCAATGTGTTGGTATACTGATTATTACAAATTGCGTGCTTTAGAGTTTTTCCACTCATCCCTAATGCTCTTTAGTACAATCAATATAGCAATGACTAAGATAGTACAGGCAATGGGACTAGTAAAAAATATGGAAAAATCATTCCTTGAGATGCTTAAAGCGCGCCTAAAATTAGACTCGGCCAATGGGGCCAGAATTAAGGATAGTAATAAAGGCGGTTGTGCTATGTCAAGTTTTAACATGGCATAACCAAGTATGCCAAAAACTGCCATGATAATTAGATCAAAACTTGAGTGGTTGGCGGCATAACTACCTATACTACAAAGAACTAGTACTATGGGCATAAGTATACTTGCACGCATGTTTACAATCTTACTCATAAAACGTACGCTAGCAAAGCCAAGTCCAAGAATTAAAAAGTTTGCAATAAAAAAAGCTGTAAAAATACCTGTCACCGTAGTCATGTGTTGCTCAAAAAGTAGTGGGCCTGGAGCTAAGCCTTGAATCATAAGTGCACCCAGCATTATGGCTGTTAGCACATCGCCTGGAACTCCAAGGGTCAGCATGGGGATAAGTGCTCCACCGGTTACGCCATTATTAGCACTTTCTGTGGCGGCAATGCCTTCTAGTGAACCATGACCAAATAATTCTGGTTTTTTAGAAAATCGTTTTGATTCAGCATATGCAATGAAGGTGGCGGCTGATGGGCCAGTGGCTGGAATAATTCCAATAATAACCCCTATTAATGATGATCGAATGAGATTGATTTTATTATCAAGTATATCCTTAAGCTTTAATCCTTTATTAGAAAGTTTGCCATGTTGAACAATATTACTTTGTCCGGCAAAAATATGCTCAATACATAGCAATACTTGCGATACAGCAAAAAGACCAACCAAGGCTGGAACTATGGATATACCATTTAAAAGATTATTATTATCAAATGTATTTCTAAAGTCGCCTGAAATGGGATCAATACCAATGGTCGCAAGATAAAGGCCCACAAAGGTTGCGGCAAGGCCCTTAATTACATTACCAGAGGAAAGTGAAGCCACCACGCAAAGGGCAAATATGGCTAGAGCAAAGTATTCTGCCGGACCAAAAGATGTGGCTATGCCAGCAAGCATTGGGGCACAAAGTACCAAGAATATTGCACTAAATGTACCTCCAAAAAATGAAGCAAGCGTTGCCATCTCAAGGGCTTTGCGTGATTGCCCCTTAGCGGTAAGGTGTGGACCTTCAAGTACAGTAGCAGCGGCAGCCACAGTTCCAGGTGTTCCAAGCAATATGGCCGAGATAGAGCCACCATATATGGCACCAGCATACATACCAAGAAGCATGGCAAAAGCTTCCACGGAGCCAAGGCCAAAGGTTAGCGGAATAAGCAGGGCAATACCCATGCTAGCCGTAAGCCCAGGAATACTACCAAATATAATACCAAGCAAAACACCCATAAAGTTTGCCATAAGGGCGTTTAAGCTAAAGGCTATTTGTATGCCGGCAAGTATTTCATCCATAATTATGCTACGTACTAGGCTTACTTTAAGGTAACAATATATTAAAAAAATACCCAAAAATAAAAGTTATGACAGTGGTAACAACAACAGAACTGGCTATAATTTTATACCAATTTTTAAGTCCAAATATAAACATGGAAAAACATAAAAATATAATGGTAGATATATAAAACCCTCCACCATAACTCACATTAATTTTTTCATTGCTTGTAATGTAATGACCGAAAAAAACCATGCTTGCAAGATATAAAATAAAGTAAAAAAAATAGGCAATGGTTTTTATAGTAGGTTTTATATTTATATTTTTAGGTAGTGGTGGCTTTAAGATTAGAGAACGAATTAAAAGCAGGCTTGCGCACAAAGCACATCCTATGAGGCTAAACCATGGTAAAACTAAAGGACCCACAAGTTCATCTGTCATGGGTGTTGCAGTTGTTAAAATACCATAAAGACCTATGGCACAAAGTAAAAATAACACAAGTGACACATATAGATTACTATTTTTCATGGATATGTTTATTGTACATGCTAGGTTTAAATAGCGTTTACTTATTTATTTATAACTTTTCGTTTAATTTGCTAAATGCGTCACCAAGGTCATTACTCTTATAGCTTGCGCCATTATCAATATATGTTGGGGATGCATTAATAATGGCAAGTTTTGATCCATTAGATAGAGCTATACGTGGTATGTCAGCTGCAGGAAAGACTGTTAAACTAGTGCCAAGAACTAGTAATAAGTCAGTTTTTTGAGCATGCATTTCAGACATGCTCAAAGCGTGAATGGGTAGTGATTCTCCAAAAAAAACAATATTGGGTTTAAGCACACCATTGCAGCTTGGGCAATGCGGTACTTCTTGTTCATTTAGCATAGTTAAAACTGTATCAAAATCATATTCTTTAGCACAGGATAAACAAGTGTGAATCATGGGTGAACCATGTAATTCAAATACTTGTTCAGAACCGGCTTTTTGATGCAGTATATCAACGTTTTGAGTAATAATAGCCTTGACTATGCCTAGCTTTTCAAGTTTAGCTAGCACTTCATGTACAATATTGGGTATTGCGGCCTTAGCATATAAAAAATCAAGTGCATGCTTATAATAATAGCTTGGATCAGCTCTAAAAGCATGAATGTCAAAAAGTCTATTGGCATCAATATCTTTACGATTATAAAGACCGCCAACGCCGCGAAAGTCCGGAATGCCTGAAAGGGTAGAAATACCAGCCCCAGTAAGCACTACGCAATGCTTGGCACTGGACATAAGCTCCCAAAGTTGTTCTATATTGTTTTCATTCATACTTGTACCCTCGATGTGTTAATATGCCATAATAACATATTTAATAGCGCAAGTCCAAGCATGAAAAGCAGCTAAATGTTTTGGTATTACGTTATTCTAATTTAAAATTTATTTTATTGTTTTTAATTATTATGGAAAGATATGAAATTTTTTCAGCACGTCCTTACTGCCATTCCCGCGGGGTGTTTTAAACAATCCTCTGTTTTTGAGCTCGTGCGGTAATTACACTTTTCAATTCAATCTACAATTGCTCATATTATATTAATATATTAAATATAATCTATTAATAGTAATCATTCATACAATTAGATTGTTGTGGTTTTGGTATTTTGATATGGGATTAATTTGTATGTATTTAAGGTAAGAGCTGAGGAAAGCTAAATCTAATCAGCATACAGTCTAAATTTTCTAAGCATTGTTTTATCATTATTTTGCTTCGACATATCCATAACTGTCCAATTATTTTTATCTCTTGCATGAACATCGGCATTATATTCTAAAAGCAATTCAACCATATCAAGGTGCCCTTCCATGTAGGCAATCATGAGTGGTGTTTTACCAATATAGTCTTTAGAAAATAATCTTAATATCTTTTTTTCGTCAAATTCTTCTAATGGATAATTTACATCAACACCTTTTTCTATCATGGCTTTGACAACTATTTTTAAGTTTTCTTTTACTGATAGCAAGAAAAATGGGTACTCATTATCATAACCGGTAGGAACCAAATTTAAATCCCGCACAAAACTGGTCTTAGTAATAATATTATGCAGCATGCGTTCATGTCTTTTGTGAAAAACAAAGTGGTATACATCTTGTTTCTCTAGTTTATTAGATGCAAGAAATTCCATCATCTGTCTTGTGGTCATGCGCGCGATTTCTTTAGATTGAGAAAGCAAAATATCATAAATTTGCTGCCTTTTGCGGTATTCGTCTCTGGTCCTTAAATGCGATGAAAATATAAATTTAGTATTGGAGCTAATGTGTGGCTCTGAAAGTACAAAATCAAAAATATCTTCTCTTTTACGATTTTTTACACTTAAATCTGCTTTATCTAAAAGATAGTGTACAGCAAAATAATCTCTATTTTTGATAGCTAACATAAGTGGAGTAAAAGCATTTGTGGTATCAAAAGAGTTAATGTCTGCTTGATGTTTAATTAATAAACTAAGTATTTTATGATGACCATTTAGTATTGCATAATGTATAGGAGTGTAATTTTTTGAGTCATAAACATTTAAATCTGACTTTGCTTTAATAAGTAGTCTTGCAATTTCATAGTGACCATACTTGCAAGCAAGTAATAATCCAGTCTCATTATTATCATTAATGAACAATACAACAGAATCGGATTTATTTAAAAAATCCTTGATTAATGGAAGATTACCAACAGTGCAGGCTTTGAAAAAATCAGCAGGAGTCCTTTCAATAGCTTCTTGCTTTTTAGGCTTTTTTTCAAATTCTATAGGGTTTATAATCATTGGACGAAGCCTGTATAATGATTGTTCAACAAAATCAATAACATACTCTTTGTTGAGATGTTTAATATACGTTCAAGTTATATGAAGTTTCTTGATAGTGCAAGAAAAATTTTATATATACAGTATCCTAAATAAATGCTTTAAGGGTTTGCTTTATTTATGTTTAACATAGTTAATGATGATAAAATATATAAAATAATGGTATTGTCAGTGAGGGATTGACATTTTATTATTTTGAAGTATTTTTTACTTATGCATAATTGTGAGAGCAAAACTAGCTATAGCTATTGTAAGCTAACCTTGGTGCGCATTAATACCTTGGTTGGTTACTGTTATGCATTTAAGCAAGGCTTCACTTGACGTCCTGTCCTTGGGGGCAGGTTGTCCTTTGGCCTATAGCTTGATAGCTTAAAATTTCTTTTCTATCTACTATAAATCCAAATCTTACCCCCTTATCCGTACTCTTTGTGCGGATTTTTTGTTTTTATTTCAATTAATTATGTTTAATAAGGAAACTACATGTCAGAATTGTCAGTAAATATTCAAGAGGTGAAATCTAGGGCTGAAAAATATTATCGCGATGGTGATTTTTTTTGCTCAGAAGCAGTAGTGAAAACGATTAAAGATGTTTTTAACGCACCATTTGATGATGAGATTATTAAGCTTGCCTCCGGATTTCCTGTGGGAATGGGAGTAGGCTGTGCTTGTGGTGCTGTAAATGGTGCTGTTATGTCCATTGGGATGTTTTTTGGCCGAAGTGAGGCCAAAAATAAAGATGTAAATAAAGCTATGAAGTTAACCAAGGAATTGCAAAAGAAATTTCAATCTGTGCGCAAGGTTGCTTGTTGTAAAATCCTAACTAAGGGCATGTGGCATGGCACTTCAAAACATATGGAACATTGTATTGGAATTACTGGTGAAGTAACAGCCATGGCTACTGAAATTATTGCTCGTGAGCTTGGTTATAGTGTTAAAAAATAATAAACGCCCTATGGGGCTCAAGTTGGAGGAAAAAATGTATAAATTATCATTTAAAGCCTTTTGTATGGCTCTATGTATTTGTTTAAGTCCGGTATTAGCTCTTACTAATAGTGTAGATATTACTAGTATCGAAGCTGCAAAAATGCTTAAAGAACCTGTGGAAAATCGTGTACTTCTTGATGTGCGAACCCCAAAAGAATATGATGCAGAGCATATTCAAGGTTCGCAAATGATAGATGTTCAATCTGATGACTTTAAAAATCAAGTAGCTAAGCTTGATAAAAATGCTCCGCATATAGTTTTTTGTAGAAGTGGTAAGCGTAGTGCCAAAGCAGCAAATATTATGGAAGAGATGGGCTTTACTAATGTAAAGCATATGAAGGATGGCATTGAAGGTTGGAAAGATAATAACCTTGGAATGATAGTTAAAAAATAACCCCTAAGATGCACTGCCAATGCCAATGAATTTTAATGGCTTTGGCAGTGCTGAATATTTTTTAAAAACATTTTAACTTCTTGATAACTTGTCGATATTTTTAATTTCTTAGTTCTGCTCACCTTGCTAATCTACACCTGATCAAATAAACAATGTTGCTTGGGACTATTATTTGCTATTAGACTTAACTTAATGTATTTCTATAAAAGCTTATGGTAAATATTGATGGATTAAGAGGTATTGTATGTATGAATTGGTGCAGTTAACAGAGCATTGTTACTATATTGAATGCCCTTCAAAAATTGGTCTTATTCGTTTAAATGATAATGAAGTATACCTCATAGATAGTGGTAATAATAAAGAAACTGGGCGCAAAGTTCGTCAGATTTTAGACGCCAATAAGTGGCAACTAATCGCTATTTATAATACCCATGCCAATGCCGACCACATTGGAGGAAATAAATATCTCAAGGCACAAACTAATTGTAATATTTATGCACCAGCCATAAATGCCGCCTTTACTAAACATCCCATATTAGAGTCCTCCTTTCTTTTTGGGGCTTACCCCCCAAAAGATTTACGTAATAAATTTTTGTTAGCTGAACCGAGTGAAGCTAAAGTATTAAATCCTCATGTATTACCAGAAGGATTAAGTTGTATTGACTTAGCTGGGCATTATTTTGATATGGTAGGTTATGAAAATGCCGATGAAGTTATATACTTAGCTGACTGCCTACTTAGTGTTGATATTTTAGATAAATATAAAATACCCTTTATCTATGATGTACAGCAATATCTTGCTACATTAGAAAAAGTTAAGGGCATGCAGGCTAAGTTTTTTGTGCCATCCCATAGCAAGGTTGAGGAAGATATCATACCTTTAGCGCAATATAATATTGATAAAGTACATGAAGTTGCTGATAAAATTTGCACTATCTGTACTATGCCTTTAAATTTTGAGGGTATTTTGCAAAAGATCTTTAAGGACTACGACCTAAAAATGAATTTTGACCAATATGCTTTGGTTGGAGCAAGTGTGCGTGCACTATTATCTTGGTTAAAAGATACTGATAAAATAGAAGTTATTTTTGAAGATAATTTGTTGCTCTGGCATAAAATCTCTTAACTACTGCTGAATAAAAATATGGATACAATCATGGATAAGCAAAAGCATGCATTACCTCCACAGACTTTGCGCTTCATGGGAGAAGATGATGAAAAATTTATATCTCTTGGTGATACTTGTGTGCAAATGATTGAATGTGCCATGCCACTGAACTCATTAAATTCTATATTAGATATTGGCTGTGGTTATGGACGCTTAGCTCATTCCTTGTGGAGAAATGACGCATTTACTGGTACATATTACGGATTTGATATTTTACCCAAACATATTGATTTTTGTAAGCAAAGTTTAAGCCCCTTGGGTGATTTTAATTTTTTACACTTAGATATTGCTAATGCACGTTATAACCCTAATGGCAGTGTAACAGTGCAAGAACTGGACTTTGTAAGCATGCCTAAAGTAGATTTAGTAACATTTTATAGTGTATTTACGCATATGTATATTGATGATATTAAGGCTTATTTAAGGCATGCGCGTAGTATTTTAAATCCTAATGGTACAATATTATTTACTGCCTTTTTGCTTGAAAATCCAGATATGCTTGAAGAAACTGCCAAATCAAGTTATCCAATGCCATATAGATTAGATGAAAATTGTTATTATTATTCTGAAAGTGATCCTTTACATGCTATTGGCTATAAAAAATCATATCTTGAGCAAGTTGTCGCACAGGAAGGATTTGTTGATATTAAATTTATTTATGGTAGCTGGTCTGAGTTTAAGTATCAAAAAACAAAGATTGATCCTTTCCAAGACCTTTGCATAGCAAAGCTAAGTGGCTAAAAAGGTAGATTTATGCTAAACCAAGTAGTGGAAAGATTTTGCTCCATATGTGGTTTTGAAGGTAGTTTTGAACTTGCAGACCCTAGGGCAAGCTTGCGCGAGAGTAGATGTCCGCAGTGTAATTCAATACGTCGCACACGTGATGTGGTTCGAGTATTATTAGACTACGTCAATATGCAGCAAACTTTTCTCATAAATGCCTTGGATAAATTTAAAGATATACATATCTTAGAGTTTAACTCTCATGGCCCCCTACATGATGTTTTAAAAACATTGCCTCATTATGTTAGTATTTGCCTGTCACCCATGAATGAAGAACTGGGCAAGATTAAGCAAGATTTGCGATATTTAACCCTTGCTAGTGGACATGATACTCAAGGTTTTCATATTGTAATTACAGAAGATATCTTTCAATATGTAGAAGAACCTTGGCGCGCATTTAGCGAAATTCAACGTATTTTACGCCCCAATGGCCAGCATATTTTTACTGTACCATTACAATGCGGATATAAGACTAGGTCACGTGCTACGAGAAATGCCAATGGTGAGATTATTAATGAGTGCTTGCCCTTATTGCATGATATAAATGCTGAAAATAAATTTGTTTTTACTGACTTTGGCGATGATTTACAAGATTTGCTCTCGAAAAATGGCATATCTTGCGACATGGCTATTGATGTAAAGTTTTATGAATCTAGTCAAATTCCCTATATAACAGAACAAAAAGATTTAGATCGCTATAATTTTTTTAAGTCGCGCCAAAAATTACAAAATTATATGCTATATAATTCTATGGTATTTAAGACCCATGCTGAGCAACAAACTGTAGTAAAAAATGATAATATACGCATTGAATTTCAAGACTTTACTAATACCTTGCAAGTTGGGTTATGTGTAGATAGCTTTGATGCTAATTATATAAATGGCTTAAATATTAACAGTATTCGTGCCGAGCAAGCATATTTTTGTGGTAAGAATACATGGGCATTTGACATTAGCCTAACACTTAGCACAGGCCAACCTTTAATATTCTTTATGATACAAGCCTATGTGGGTGATTTTTCAACTCTTATTTTTCCATCTATGTTGCAAAACTCTAAATATTTATCGGACTTTGTGGAAAAATATTTATCAAAATATATTAGCAAGTTTAGTGTAAAAAATGATCCAATTTTTTGGGATGCCGAGGCTAATGTGATGGAGCCAACACGCATGATACAATGCTTTGGTTCTCTTCCATATAATACAATTATGCCTAGGTTAAAGCGTTTTAATTTTGTGGCAAGTCAAGTATCTAAAAACACAACTCAGACTTGTTTAGACGTGGGGTGTGATAGCGGTTATGGTTTAGCTTATTTAAGTCAGCTACTTCCTTTAGAAGGTTTAGGGATTAGTACTTCGAGCCATGAAGTGTGCAATGCTAAGTTA
Organism: uncultured Desulfovibrionaceae bacterium; assembly: GCA_964371195.1. Classification (GTDB taxonomy): domain Bacteria; phylum Desulfobacterota; class Desulfovibrionia; order Desulfovibrionales; family Desulfovibrionaceae; genus CAYJAD01. The sequence continues at coordinate 21,166 of CAYJLD010000027.1, forward strand.
GCCTACACTAAGCTTAATTGGCTGGAGCAAGATGTAAATTCACTCTTTAATATAGATGACTTACAATTTAAGCATTACTCAATTATTACTTGTTTTGATTGTATTGAGTTTATTGAAGATGCACACTTAGCTATGGACTTTGTAAAAAAGCATTTACATGGTACTGGTGAATTTTTTATTTCTTTTGTAAATTCAGATGTATATGCTTTGGATACGCATGCGTTTAAGCGTAAATACTCATTCTTGCAAATGCGAACTTTGCTCGAAGAGCATTTTGAACAGGTAGATTATTTTTTTCAAGATGATATTGTGGCTGATTTGTCTGAGCGTTTTATTGTTAAATCTGAAGAAAATCCAGCAGCAAGATTTTGGATTGCGCGTTGCAAAATAGCTAGAGAAATAAAACGTAAGCCATGTAAGTTAAGTATTATCATGCCTTTATATAATAAGTTTTCCTATACGAAGGTTGCAGTTGATAATATATATGCAACCATGCCAGATAATCTGTCTTGGGAGCTAATTTTAATTGATAATGCTAGCAGTGATGAAACCATTAATTATATGCCCAAGGATGAAAGGACATATATACATAGAAATATGATTAATGAGGGCTTTGCTAAGGCTTCTAATCAAGGTGCCATGCTGGCCAAGGGCGAAATATTAATTTTCTTAAATAATGATACAGAGGTACAAGTCGGTTGGGTGGAGGCTATTGTTGATGAGCTTAGTAAGCATGCCAGCACAGGTTTAGTGTCTGGGCGTTTGCTCTATCCTGACGGCACTATACAGCATGCAGGTGTTGTTATCGGTGGTGATTTATTGCCATATCATATTTATAGAGGGCTTGATGCCAATGACCCCTTGGTGCTAAATAGACAATCTTATCCAGTGCTTACTGGGGCATGCCTTGGGGCACGAAGCAAAGAGTTTTTTAATATAGGCATGTTTGATGAGGCTTTTGTTAATGGGCATGAAGACATTGACCTATGTATACGTTATAGAAATCAAGGTTTTACATGCGTATATCGTCCAGATTGTGTGGTCATTCATCATGAAAGTGTTAGTGAAGGGCGTATGGATTCACGCCATGAAAATGTACATAGAACTTTTAACAAATCACGCGAATGGCTAATCCAAGATGATTTTGAATATAAGGCACTTCCTATATTTAGTGAGCAATTTCATGAGCATAAAAAAAATATTGCCTTAAAGGTTGGTGTGTTTGACAGGAAGACAAAAGGCTGGGGTGATATCTTTTTTGCCGAGTGCTTTGCTAAAGAATTGGTGCGTAAAGGGCATACTTGTGCTATTCATTGTTTAAATGAGTGGGGTAGGGATGATAAAGATGTGGATATAGTTATTCATATTAAAGGATTATCTTATTATTATCCAAAGCCTTGGAATATAAATATAATGTGGATGATAAACCATCCTGAATTACATACTGATGAAGAATTAGAACGCTATGATGCCATATGTGTGGCTTCAGAAAACTATGCTCATGTTTTACGTCAAAGAATTGCGAAACCTGTTTTTACATTATTGCAAGCCACCGATATTGATCATTTTAGTCCTAAGCAAAGTGAAAATCTATCTATTATAGAAAAAGAACAATTAAAAAAATTTGATGATAGCTATGACGTTGTTTTTGTTGGTAATAACTATGGTACTGGCCGAGAAGATATACGCCAAATTGTGGCAGGGTTATTACCAAAAAAGGGTAAAAAATTACCTTTTGAGCTAGCTGTTTGGGGAGCAGGGTGGGAAAATATTTTGCCAGATGGTTGCCATAAGGGTAATTATGTACCCTGGAATGTTTTACCTCATCTATATGGTAGGGCAAAAATTGTCTTAAATGATCATCATACTGATATGGCTCAGTATGGTTTTATTAATAATAGAACCTTTGATGTGGCGGCTTGTGCTGTGCCGCAAGTTTGTGATGTGGTGCAGGGTTTGGATGACGTGCTTCAAATTACACAATGTGCTGATGCTAAAAGCACACAAGCAGCTATCAAAAAAATATTAGCTAACACGGACCAATATAATAAAATTGCTCAAAGTAATTTTGAAAAGGTCAAAAGCAATTTTAGTTTTGCCAAGCGTGCAGATGAAATTTACGATATTATTGAAAATATTAACAGCCCTGCGCTTTTAAAAAGAGTAAAGACGAAGAAAGCTTTGGCTTTTGCACCTGACTTTAATACTAATGGGCCCTTGGTTTCTGTTTTGATAAGTACATATAATCGTAGACAGTTTTTGCCGCAAGCTATTGAAAGTATTATAAATCAAAAATACACTAATTGGGAGTTATGCTTAGTTTGTGATGGTGGTGCACCTGTTTATGATATTGTTGAGCAATTTCATGATAAGCGCATACTTTTACTGCATGTGGAAAAAAACCAAGGCAAGTCCAAGTGCATTAATGCGGCCTTTGCCATGAGTAGGGGTGAGTACATAGCTTATTTGGATGATGATGATATATGGTATCCTGATCATTTAGAAAAAAACATGCGTGCTCTTTGTCATATGTCCGGATTTGATATGTCTTATTCTAATGCTTTGGGCTTAACTTTAGATTTTGCAAATCCTAATAATATTAAAGAAACTTACAGGGATTTGCGCTATGATAGTCAAGTGGGCATGATAGAACTTTTGGAATTTAATCAAATAACTGGCATTAGTGTGGTGCATAAAAGACATTTATTTGAGCAGGCCGGTGCATTTGATGAAAAACTAAGCGTACTTATAGACTATGACATGTGGCGCAGGTTAGCGTGTTTTTCTTATGCATATCATGTTAGCTATTTAACTGCTGAGTATTATAAGCGTGATAATATGGTACAAAACAAGAATATTACTAGTTTATTTGAGCGTAATATTTTGTCATATCTTAAGCAACGTGTTAGAATTTTACATAAAAAACTTGCCAATGGCCAAGAAGAAAAGTTTGCTCTGCCTCTTAATGACGCTAGAGAAAGGACTTTGTTTGAGTATTTATATGCTCTTTGCGAGCAGGCACTACAAAGAAAAGAAAAGGATAAGTATATAAAATTACTTCCTTTAGTTTCAAAGTATTGCAATTCTATGTCTACTAAGTCAAAATTCGCAAGCTTTTTAATGAAAATTGGATATTTTCCGCAAGCTTTAGAATATTTTATGCATATTTTCCCCTATACAAAGCGTGAAAATCATAGTTTATTTATGATGTTACTTTGTGCCATATACTTAAAGCATCCTTTTGCTTATGAGGTATATGAGGCTTTGCATGAAAATTATCCCCATATGCTAAAGTCCGAAAAAGAACTTTTCCTGTCCTATGCTGATAGATTAAACAATGCTTTTAACTAAATGGAAGGGCCAATGCTAAGTAAGGAAGATCAAAAAAATATAGAAAATGCTTGGACTAACGTTCCTAAACGCTTACCACGTACTCGTTGGTGGGAGTCGCTTGCCATTAGGCAATATCTTGCAAAGGAAGTTTGCGGTAAGGATATACCAGATGGTAATTGGGGTATGGCAAAGCTTTTAGAGCTTGGGCGCACCTTTGACAGAGCAATTTCTGTAGGTGGTGGTTTAGGACATAAAGAAATGACTTTGATTCAAGCAGGCTTGGTTAATCATTTTGATATTTATGAGCTTTCTAAAGAGCGCATAGAGAAAGGCCAAGCCAGAGCACAGGCTCTAGGTTTAGGGCATAGAGTTAGCTTTTATTATGGGGATTTTTTTGAATCTGAACACAATAAGCCAAAGCTTTATGATTTAGTGTTTTGGAGTGGGTCTTTACATCATATGTTAAATACCAAGTTTGCAGTGCTTGTATCATGCAATATTTTAAAGGATGATGGCTATTTTTATTGCGATGAATTTGTTGGGAAAAATAGATTTCAATTTAGTGATGAAGAAATAAATATTGCCAATGAAATTCGCTCAGGCTTACCAGAACCCATATTTTATATACCGGACACTGAGCGCATGTGGAATGTTTTGCGCAAGCGTCCGGACTTAGAGCTTATGATTAAAACAGATATATCAGAAGCGGCGGACTCAGAAAATATTATACCATCTATACAGATTGTATTTCCTCACGCTAGTATTGTGCCTCTTGGTGGGCTAATTTATTCATTTGCTTTGTCAGATATATTAACCAATATTCCAGAAGATTCAAAACTTTTACAAAATTTAATGTTTTTAGACTTGGAACTAGCAAAAAAAGGCTTTAATCTGTATGCCTTTACTCTAGCGCCAAAGGTAAGCATTTAATTTAATGTGCTAGCTTTATGCTTTAGCCGCTCTTGCAAGCTAAGTCCATAGCTCCAGCAGGGGTCACACTCTAAAATTGTGTTCAATAGCTTAACTATGCTTTCTTCATTATTCTTAGCTAGCTCTACCATAAGTAATTGCTTTAAAGCCCATAATGCATGTGGATTTTTTTCGAGCTCACCCTTGGCAGCATGTTCAGCACTTGCAATGCCATTCTTGCCACTTTGTATCAATGCCTTGGATAATTCAAAAAGTATTTCATGATCATATGGGCGTTTTGCAATTGCTTCTTCTAAAAGCTTAATAGCTTTTGAGAAGCTACCTTGTTCTAAGTATAGCCTTGCTTGCATACGAAGACTTGCCACCTGCCAAGTAAAGTGTGAGTTTTCATAAAGGTTTTCTAACCAAGGCATTAAATTATCATCAAAATTTTTACCTTTGCCATAGAGCATATGCTCAAGTAAAGTTTGTATAATCTCTAGTTTTACTACGGTTAATTGTTTTGAATGGTTGTTAGGGTCAAACTTTTCTAATTCTAAAAATAATAATTTTGCAATGCTATATAGTTGTGGTAACTTTCCTTTTTTTGCACATTCATAAGCAAAATATAGGCAAGGTTTAAACTCTTCCATAAGAACCATTAGGTAACTTAAAAAAATTTTGTATTCTTGTGCGGTATTTAGTGAGGTTAGCATTCTTGAAAGATTGATTTCATTAATTTTTCCCTTTCTAAATACTTCAGGTAATAGTTTTCCATTTAAAATTGTATTTTTTATTTTATCAACATTATCCCTAATTGCCTCTTTATTTAAAATACTTGTTTTATTAATTGTTTCTATGCTTGGTATATGCTTTTGAGTTTGCGTAATAGTAACCCTAGATAAAAATTCTTTTTTAACTTTTTCATATAGCTCAAAATCTTCTTTATGTTGCTCATAAAAAAACTCTTTAGCTAATTCATTAATATGTTCATTTTTTTTAGGAGTTATATTTTTTGAAACAATGTCCCTTTGTTTTATTTGTGGAATGATTTCTGATAAATTTTTAATTGAATCTTCAAAGTATTCTACAAATCCAACAAAAACATGATCTTCTAATATATTTTTTTCTGCATAGTATTTATCACCATTACCAAAGAATTGTATAAATGGATTACGCTTAAGTATGTGTGATGACTGAAAAAGAAATGTATTAATGTCTACTTGAAATCTTTGATCATATGGTTGAATTGTTTTTTGGTGGTAATATAATGAAATATAACGTAAAAATGGATTTCGTAAAAATGTAATTTTGTAAAATTCTCTTCTAGGAAATAAAAAATGCTCTAAACCATCAGTATAATGTCCGCATAATAAATCAATCCTGTGTTCAGGAAATTTTAATCCATATAAGTCAAATAAAACGATTAAATATGTATCAAAACTTTTTGTTAATAAGTCGTTAAGAGTTGTACCCCCACATTTAGGTAGGTGGTTAAATACACATGCAGCTTTATGATTTGGTAAAAAATGCCTTTTGTCATAAGTAATAAGTTCAGGCATGAATTTTCTCCTATTTTACAATTAGTTATTGTAATCTGTTTTATGATTAGAGTCAATATGCAAAATTTAAAATTATAACTGCTATAAGTAGTAAAATTACTGGTAAACTCTTGACTTTTAAATGCTATAAGCTTAGTAATTTAGAATACAATAATTTTTTTAAAAGAGGTTTGGCGATGAAGATTTTTTTTGCAATGATACTAGCTTTTGTTTTTATTTTTAATATTACACCGGTAAAAGCACAGGAAATTTTTGAACATAGCGTTGGTGAATATAAAATTTACTTCTTGCCAGAAAATCAAATGACAGGAAATACAGATATTTTACTTAATGCAAGCCCTGATGTTATTAATAAATATTTTGATGAAAAAAACTTCCCCATGTATTTGAACACCTTTTTAGTGCAAGGGCCAAAGCATACTGTATTAATTGATGGTGGTTTTGGGAATAAGCTTTTTGAACATTTAGCCACCTTAAAAATTCACCCCACTGAGGTAGATGTTGTTTTGCTAACTCATATGCATGGCGATCACATAGGCGGATTATTGAAGGATGACAAAGCTGCATTTAATAATGCTACCTTATGGCTTGCAGAACAAGAACATGCTTATTGGTCAAGTGAGGATGAGCAAAATGCATTACCTAAGGCTAAGCAGCAAGGCTTTGCTAAAGCTCAAAAACTTTTGGCAGCATATGGTGATAAGGTACAAACATTTAACCCTTTAAGCATTGATAAGCAAAAGGATTACTTGTTAGATGGAATAAAAGCTATTGAAATTTTTGGGCATACTCCAGGGCATACGGCATTTTTAGTGGGTGAAGGAAAGGATGCACTGCTTATCTGGGCCGATTTAGTACATGTGGAAAAAATACAATTAGCTATGCCAGAAGTGGCCTTGGTTTTTGATGTAGATCCAAAGCAAGCTGTTGCTACAAGGCTTAAATTAATGGACTATGTGGCAAAAAATAATATTAAAGTATCAGGTATGCATATTGGACAAAAGGGTGCCGTGGAACTTAAAAAGCAAGGTAATGGCTATGAGTTTGTACAGGCTAAGCCCTAATAAAATACAGCAAGGCTACTAAAAAACATTGGCATCATGCAAAAAATGAATAATAACTATTTAGGTTTAACCGCCATTTTTAAGAATGAAGCACATTATATTTGTGAGTGGCTTGAGTACTACTTGTTAATGGGGGTTGAGCATTTTTATCTGTATGATAATGCAAGCACAGATAATACTGTTGCTTTATTGCAGCCATATATTGAACGTGGCTTAGTAACATTAAGCCAGTGCACTGGCCTCAATATGCAGATGCCTGTTTATAGAGATGCTATTCAGAAATATATACATCACACTAGGTGGATGATTTTTTGTGATCTTGATGAATTTTTATTGCCTAAGAAGTATAATTCCATTGTGAAAATGGTTAAGCAATACGACCATTATGACCAGCTTTTATTACGTTGGCTAAACTTTGGAGACTCTGGTCATATTAGTACTCCTGCTGGTCTTACTATGGAGAGTTTTTTATATCGTGAGCAGAGTAATATTCATTTAAAACCTATACTTAAATTAAGTTCAGTTTTGTATTTTTTTAATATGCATATAGCTATGACCACAGGTATTAGCTATACCTTACCATATGAAGAAGCTCAATGTAATCACTATATTATAAAGTCATATGAAGAGTTTTTTTGTCATAAGGCTGTGCGCAATGCCGATAAACCAGGTATGACTTGTAATGGCAGTATAACATATGTGCTTGATTATTTTCATGATAATAATGTTAATCATGTCTATGATGATGCTATGTTAAAGTTTGTTCCAAGTATTAAAAGGCGATTGAATAGGCCATTAAAGTAGCCTTGCTTGTAGTTCTTTGAATAAAGCCTCGCGCAATGGGCTTTGGGCACTTCCCTCACGCTCAATATAGTAAAACATGCGGTCAAAGATCATGTCTGCAATCGGCACAGCAAACAAAGAGCCATCTTTTATCTCATGCTCAACCACCAAGGGTGACATGCAAGATAATGTTCCTGTATTGCATAATAAATGCTTAATAGCGTCAGTATGAGCCAGTTCTAAAGACTTTTCTGGGCGCAATCCAAGTGGTGATATATGGCGCAAAAATGTTTCGCGCGTACCTGAACCTTCTTCGCGTAATAGCCATAGATATGACATTAACTCTTCAATGGTGCGTGGTTTGCTTGCAAGTTGTTTATCTGTTGTGACAACAACCAGCTCTTCACGCCCAAGAGGTGTAATGCTTAAATGTATGGCATTTATATCACCTTCCACAAAACCAGCGTCTAAATGTCCGCTCTCAACTTGTTTTACAATTTCGCCAGTATTACCAGATAGGCAGTCAAGCTCAACATGAGGGTAGCGAATTTTCATGTCATAGAGAATTTGTGGTATGACCCAATTTGCAAGAGTAACGGATGCACCTACATATAGCTTACCAAATAAATCATCACTGGAAAGTAAGGATAAAACATTGGTAAGCTGATGATATATTGGAGCAAGGCGTTTTTCTAGAAGGCGTCCTTTTTCATTAAGACGAATACCGCGTCCAACCCGATCAAATACCTCTATGCCTATGTCTGATTCAAATTCGCGTAAAGCACTAGAAACGGCCGCTTGGGAAATAAACATATTATGCGCCACATCACGCATATTGGGCGTACGAGCTAAAGCTAAAAAAACTTCCATATATCTTAAAGTCATATTCTCTCCAAGG
>CAYJLD010000028.1:0-29608 GCA_964371195.1 uncultured Desulfovibrionaceae bacterium
TTTATACTACAGATGGTCTTGATGACATTACCATTAAGGGTACATATAATGATGGTGCTGCTGGGGTCTTCCATGTAGACGTAAGTGATGAGATAGTTGGCGAGTTTTTCGGTCTTTCCACAGGGGCTGACGGTGGTAGCATTACCCTTGATACTCTTGGTACTGGTAAACTGCAATTTGGTGATGGTACCGATACTATAACCATCAATAAAAATGTTGCCGGTGCAGCTACGCTTAAAAAAGAAATTAACACCCTTGGCGGTAATGATAACATTAACCTAAAGGGTACTGTGAGTAATGCTATTGTTGATGCTGGCACTGGTGCAGACACTGTGAGCATTGGCGCACTGAGCACTGGTTCTATGCTTAAATATAATGCTGACGCTAGCGATGATATTACCATTAAAGGCACCTATAATGCTGGCTTTGCGCAGACCACGGTGAGTTTTAGCACCTTCCACGGTCTTGCCACTGGTAATGATGGCGGTAGCATTACTCTTGACACCTTGGGCACTGGTAAACTGCAATTTGATGATGGTAACGATACCCTCACCATTAATAAAGTCCTATCTGGAAGCTTTGGCTTAAAAGATATTTTCATGCAAGGTGGAAGTGATAGAGTTACCCTAAACACTGTCAATGGGGCCATTATTAGTGGTGGTGAAGGTGATGATTATATTTCTGCCACAGGCCTTGGTGCTACTGGTGTCTTAAATGGTGACGGCGGGGAAGATACCATACAAATTGGGAGAGAGTTTGCCGACACCAAGAATTTTAAATCTACTGTCACCATGACCAATGGTACTATTGATGGTGGAGACGCTGACGACCAAATTTTTATTGGTAATACTTTGCAAGGTACTGACGAGATACACTTAGGCAGGCTAAGTGGTGGAAAAATTTATGGTGGAGCTGGTGACGATTTTATTCAAACCAATACACTTAGTGGTTCTGCACTCATAGATGGCGGTTTAGGTGATGATACAGTAAACATTACCACCATGAGCGGCGGCACCCTTAATGGCGGTGATAATGAAGATACCTTTGCAATAAATACCTTTAGCGGAGGCACTATTGATGGTGGTGCTGGTGAAGATATAATGAATATTACCACCATGACTAAGGGCGTCATTAACGATAGTTTTGGTGATGATAATATTAGCATATTTTCATTAAAGGGCGGCGTCATCAATAGTAATAGCGGAGTTAATTACATTCATGCAGGAACCATGACTGGTGGCACCATTAATTCTAGTGCTAATAATGAAATTAATATCGCCACCATGAACGGTGGTGTCATTAATGATAGTGCTGATGATAGCGGTAATATTTTCGTTAATACCATGACCAAGGGTACAATTAATGGTAATGCCGGTGATGATAAAGTAGAAATTACCACCATGAACGCTGGCACCGTCAATGGTCAAAGTGGTGATGATAGTTTAACCATAAGCACCATGAATGGTGGCACCGTTAACGCTGGTGAAGGTAATAATATTATCACTATTGAAGATGCCCTTAACGGTGGCAGCATACTTGCTGGTGCCGGTAATGATACGCTTATTCTTGACGATGGTATAAGTTTAAGCGGAAAATACACCATAAACCTTGGGGCTGGGGACAATGAAATTAGAGTAAATTCCAGTCTTAGCGGTCAAGCCTTAACTCTTGGCGCAAGTAATGATAATGTAAATTTAATTACTGCCACTACCAATGCAAAAATAGATTTAGGTACGGGTAATGACACCATTAATGGCTATATTAATAACACGACAACAACCAATGTTGTCATTGATGGTAATGCTGGCAATGACTTTATGAGTTTTAGTATCCTTAATGATGGAAGTTTGATCTATGGCGGGGCTGGGAATGATACTATTGAAGCTGTGAGCGTAACAAATGCTGTGATTGATGCAGGCACTGGTAATAATAGTATTACCGTTGGCGGTGGCCGCATAGCTAATAATGTGGATAACAGTGTTATTACAGGTAATACCGGACATGATAATATTCTTGTGCATGGTAAATTACTTAATGATAGTTTTATTTCTGCAAGTAGTGGTAATGATACCATTAACGTAGATCTTTGGGATAATACAAATCCTGATCCTAATATTGATCCTGTTGTTGGCGGTAAAATTTACTATGACAATAGGGGACAAGATAGCATCACCCTTAAGACCTATGCCGAGGGCATGGTGGCTGATGCAAAAGGCGATGTCACTGCCACTGATGATAATCCTGACACTACTGGGGTAGATGAAACTGTATACCACGCCCTTTCCACCGGCACTGACGGTGGTAGCATTCAGATAGATGCTTGGGAAAGTGGAGAAATTACCTTTGGTAATGGTAATGATAAATTTGTCTTTGATTTTTATGGTGATGGCACAAATACCTTGCATAATTCGCTATTTTTTGGATCCGGTACGGACACCATTAATATAAATGGTGATTTTAATGGGCATGCCATTAGCTATGATAATAAAGGGCAAGATTATATTAAGCTAAATAACTACGAAGAAGGTATGGTGGCTGACGCTACAGGAAGTACTACAGACGATGAAAGTAAGCCATACGCCCTTAGTACCGGCACTGACGGCGGACAGATTGAGCTATATGCATGGACTAGCGGCGAAATCACTTTTGGTAATGGTAATGATCACTTCATCTTACATACTGGTGCTACCGTAAACGCCCTTGATTTTTTAAAAGGGCAAGACATTATAGATGTTGCTAACCTAAACGCCACCATAACCTATAATAATGATAATTTTGACACCATTATTATTGAAAGTGAGTATACAGGCACAGGTATTCAAACCATAGATGGCACAGATACCATTACAGGCATAAGCACTGGTGCTAGTGGTGGTCATGTGTATGTGGCCAGTATAAAAAGTGAAGCTGGTGCCAATGCTTTAGAGTTTAGTAATTCTGCTGATTATTTTAATATTGGTGTGTTAAATATTCTTGATGTTGATGATAATCCCATAGCAAATGCCCCTACCATTGAGCTTGGGGCTGGTAATGATGCTATACAAGTTGGTATTTTAGGTAATGGTGGTATTGATGCCGGAACTGGTTCAGATACTATGACTGTAAGTCAATTGGGTGGCGGTAGTATTATATATAACACTGACGGTCACGATGCTATTTTTATTAAGGGCGTATATGATGGTACTGGTTTTAAGTATCATAGTGAGGATGCTATCGGTGATGATATCCTTATTGAAGGCATAAGCACCGGTACTAACGGTGGTTATGTTCAAATTGCAGAGATTAATGACGAAGCTGGCGTCAAGGCTTTAGAATTTAGTAATCAAACAGATAGATTTGAAATAGCAATGCTAAATGTTGATGGTCTTGATGCAAGTGATGTAGAAATAGGTAGTGACACCATTAGCCTACAGTCCGGCAATGACTCCATTGCAATTGGCAGTATAGCTGATGGCACTATTGATGCTGGTCTTGGTAATGATGGTATTTTTGGAATGAGTCAATCTGGTGATTGGGATAAAGGTGCGACACTTACAGGTGGCGTGCTTGCAGGTGATGCTGTATCAATCACTACGGATAAAGCCTTTACTGGCGGTGCGGATCGTTTTCTTTTAGATATCCTAAGTGGTACAGCAACAATTTACGGTGATGCTCAAAGTGTTACAGGCGATGGAGCAAATGCGGCCAAGCTTACCATTAAAGGTGGTAATGATTCTATTGTAATATTAGCCGATGTTACAGGCACAGATGCAGATAATGTTGTAACTATTATTGGCGATATGGAAAGAGTTGAAAATGCTAAAACCTTCACTGCTGGTAATGATAAAATTACGATTCTAGGTAATGTGGAATATGCCAAAATTTATACCGATACCATGGAAGCTCCAAGCAATGTAACCACCATCAATGGTGGCAATGATACTGTAATTTTTGAGCTTGAGAATTATCAATGGCCAACTACCGTTAGCAATACATTAATAGACCTTGGTCATGGTAGCAATACTTTAACGGCCTCTGCAGGCTTAGATAGCTCTGCCATCGTGAGTGGTGCTGGCATTGATAAAATTAATTTAGAGAGTTTTTCAAATGGTTCAAGCTTAAATAGTGGTGGCGGTAATGATGTTATAACAGCAAATTCCGTATTAAATAGTAAGCTTGATACAGCGGAAGGTAATGATAAAATTACTATAGTAGATGTGCAGGGTGATGACACAGTTAATCACTTTATTAATGCTGGCGCAGGTAATGATACCCTGAAAATCACTAACATAGGTGGTGATGTTGCCATTAACGGCGGTGACGGTAATGACAGCATGACTCTTGATAACGTTACTGGTGGTGCCATAAGTGGTGGTGAGAGTAATGATACCTTCATCATAACTAACATGAGCGGAGGCTCTGCCAATGGCGATGCTAGTAATGATAACTTTGATGTAACCACATTAGATGGCGGTACAGTGAATGGCGGTGACGGCAATGACATATTCACGCTAAAAAATATTGGATCTGGTACAGCCCTAGGCGATGCAGGCAATGACAAATTTACCATAGTCACCATGAATGGTGGTACTGTGTATGGTGATGATACTGGTGATGATACTGCCAACATGCTTAAAGGTAATGATATCATTACCGTAACCACAGCTACAGGTGGAATTATTGTTGGTGGTGAGGCCATTGAAACCCAAAATGCAAAAGGTGTTTCAAGCTTTGGTGTAGACTCCATTGTAGTAAAAAATTCCACTAACCTCACCATTTATGGTGATTATGATGATGATACAATTGATGAAAAAGATGGCGATACCACTGTATCCTACAATGACATTATAAAAGTCACTGGCATTGCTGAAAATACTGATATTTATGGTGGTTTTGGCAAAGATAACATAACTGTTGCCACCCAAAATGGCGGATTTGTTGTTGCTGGTGATGGTGATGATACCATAACCATAAGCACCTCCAGAGATGGTAAAATTTCTGGTGGTGATGGTAATGACACAATAAAAGTTACCACTGGCATTGGTGATTTGCAGTCTGTTTCATTCCTCATCGATGGTGGTGCTGGTAATGATACCATCACCATGACCACGCTAAATGGTGGTTACATTGCTGGTGGTGAAGGCACTGACTCCATCATAATTAAAAACGCATATAATTCTTTAGTTTCTAGTAGCAATCCTCTTTCATCTGATGAAGCTGGCGGTACTATCAAAATCACCGGTCTTGCAGAAAATATTGATATTTATGGTGATAACGGTGCTGACGCCATAACCGTAGGCTCAGCCACAGCTGGTAGTGATATCTATGGCCGTGCTGGCAATGACACCATTAGAGTAACTACCTTAACAGATAGTAAGATTAATAGCGGTGCTGGGCTTGATGAAATCTATGTGGCCAATCAATTAAAGAGTGAAATTACTTTTACTAATGATGATAATGATGCAAGCACCACAGATGCCGATAAAATATTGCTAAGTGTTGGCATTGGCTATGGTGCAAATGTGACCTTGTCCGGCAGTGATGGCTTTAATGTGGCTAAGTCTTATAATGCCAATACCGGAGCTTACACCGGCTTTAACATGAGTGGTGGCTATCTTAATGGCAGTGATGGTATAGATAATATCCACCTTGCAACCTTCAGTGGCGGTAGCATTAATACTGGTACTGGTGCAGATACCATTACCGTTGCCAATGCTATTAATAAAACTGTGAGCATTGCAAGTGGTGCGGATACCATAGACACCCTTTATCTAACCAAGGGCATTGCTATTGGAGCTAGTATCTATCTTAGCGGTGATGGTGGTTTTGATGTGGCAAAGTACGTTGATAATACTGACCCTGATAACCCCGTATACACTGGCTTTACCATGACTGGTGGAGATTTATTTGGTTCTGCTGGTTCAGACACCTTTACCCTAGCCAGCATGACCGGAGGCATCATTGCAAGCGGCAACGGTAATGATATCTTTAATATTACCTTAAACGGCGCATCCAAGGGCATTTTGCACAGTGGAGCTGGTGATGATGTGTATAACCTTGACGCCAGCAAGAAAAGCTCCATTACCATTCAAGATTTTGAGGGTGGAGATAGCATTATTATTGGTAGTGACACCATTACAGTAGATGAAGTTGTAGGCCTAGACTCTATAACCTCTGGTGAAATCACTATTAATTTTGGTAATGTGTATGTGAAGCCAGGTGATGAGTTAAATTTTGATAGCATTAGCAATAAAATTATTTTTGGTACTAATGATGCAGATACCATCAATATCAAAGGAACAGCCAGTGATAGCGCCATTTACGGCCGTGACGGTGCAGATAGCATTAGTGTTGGTACTTTAAGCAATAGCCAAATCCATGGCGATGAGGGTGCAGATACTATTACTATTGGGACTGTAGATTTTGGACAAATTGGTGGTGGTATTGGTGCTGACCTTATAAATATTACCAATCAGGTGAAAAAGATCGCACACGTTTTTAACTTTGATGCTGAGCAAGATAGCCTATATCTTATGGGTGGCATTGGTAGTGGTGGTTATGTAGACCTTCAAGGTACTGGTGGTGGTTTTGTGGTGGCTAAGGATGATGCACAAGATAGTGATGCTGACACCTTTACTGGCTTTAACCTTGCAAGTGGCACCCTCACAGGCAGTGATGGAGCAGATAAATTTTATATTGATAAAATGTCTAGCGGTACCCTTACCGGTGAAGCTGGAGCAGATACATTTAATATCACCACTTTAAGCGGTGGTACGGTAAGTGGTGGCGCTGATGCAGATAGTATTAACATAACCACCTTGACTGGCGGCACCGTTGATGGTGGCATGGGCGCAGACACCACCACCATTGACACTATCGTAAACAAAACCATACGCCTTAACAATAGCGGCACAGAGCAAGACTCTGTACATCTAACAAATGGCCTAGCTAAAGGTGCTAATGTAATTTTAACTTCCAATGCTGGCTTTAATCTTTCCAAAGATGGTGTTCAAGGTTTTGATATGGAAGCTGGTACCATTACCGGTTCAGCTGGTTCCGATAGCATATTTATAAACACACTTACTAGCGGCACTATTAATACAAATGCTGGGGATGATTACATTGCTCTAAATTCTGTGCCTGTTGGTAGCATTGACGGCGGCCTTGGTACAGATACCCTACGCCTTATGAGCATAAATTCCGAGCTAGACTTAGCCAAGCTTAGCAAAACAGTAAAAAATGTGGAAGCATATGAATTTGTTGTGCTTGAGGATGGAGGCACCATTATTGGCACTGCTGGGGATGACGATATAAGCGTTGAGTCCATGATCGGCGGTAAAATAGACGCAAGGGCTGGTGATGACCTTATAACTGTTCATAACCTAGATGTTGACAACCTTGATGTTGGTAGTATTGATGGCGGTGATGGTGATGATACGTTTAGAATGGATCAACGTGTTGATATCACTGTAGACCTTAACACAGTGGCTGACAATGTGGAAGTGTTTGAGTTTGCAGTGCTTGTTGATAGTGGTCTAATCACTGGTACAGATGGGGCTGATAATATCATCGTAAACTCCATGATTGCTGGTGCCATTAATGCTGGCGCTGGTGATGATAGCATTACCTTAAATAGTTACTTAGCTCACGGCACTATTGATGGCGGTGATGGCATTGATACACTTTACTTTGAAAGCGCCATCAATGAGGAAGTAAATCTTAAACTAGTAAGTAATGTGGATAGCGTTATATTTAATGAAATAACCACTGACGGCGACGTTATTGGTTCAGATTTAGCTGATAATATAATCATAAAAAGCATGGCTGATGGTCAAGTTAATACTGGCCTTGGTGATGATAAAATCACCCTAAAGGCTCTACCTTCTGCTGGCTCCATTGATGGTGGTGATGGCATAGATACAGTTTTTGTTGATTATGTTATAACTGGCGAGATGCTTATAAATACTCTACCTACTAGCAATGTAGAAGGCTTTGCATTCTTAGGTATTGAAGATGGCGGTAGCATTGTTGGTACAGATGGTGCTGATACTATTATTGTGAACAACGTGGATGGTGGTACTATTAATGGTGGTGCTGGTCTTGATAATATAATTATCAAAAATGCCCTTACTAAAAATATTACCATTACCAATGCCCATGCAGAAAAGGATACCCTTACCCTAGAATCTGGCATTCAGGGTGGGCATGTGAAGCTTGAAGGTGACGCCGGCTTTAATGTAATAGCAGATTCAAGTGTTGAAGATTATGTAGATATGACCGGTGGAAAGCTAACTGCCAGCTATGGTGCCGATAGCATTACTCTTGGTAGCATGAGTGGTGGCACAGTTGATGGCGGTGCTGGTGCTGACTACATTGATATTGCAACGCTTAGCGATGGCGTCATTGACGGTGCTGCAGGTGAAGATACCATTAAAGTTAATGAGTTTACAAAAATTAGCATAAATAATAGCGGCGAAGAGCAAGATACTTTCTATGTAGGAAATCAATCCTTTACCGATGGCATGGACCTAACCCTCATAAGTGATGCTGGTTTTCATGTGGCATGGAATGATGCTAATGGCTTTAATATGTCCGGCGGAAATATTACCGGTAGCAATGGGGCGGATTATTTTGAAATTGCTGATTTTGATGGCGGAATTCTCGACGGCGGTGAAGGTGTTGATACCATAGAAATTTCAGTATTAGGTGATACTGCACTTAGTATAAAAAATAGCGGTGCAGAAAAGGACGTGCTCTATCTTACATCAAGCATGCATACTCTTGCAGATTTAACCCTAGACTCCAATGCCGGCTTTGAGGTGACGGACTCTGATGGTACAGGTATAAATCTTACTGGTGGCTCGCTTAACGGTTCGGCTGGCGCAGATAGTATTTTGGTAGATTCTATGATTGGAAGCATTAATGGCGGCGGCGGTAATGACACCATTGTTGTTAATGATATGCAAAATGATAGCTCCATTAACGCAGGCGCTGGTGATGACTCCTTAAAAATCGTTGTGGGTGATGACACCCGCAACGCCACCCTTAGCGGTGGTGAAGGTTCTGATACCTTCCATATTGAGAATATAGCTATTGAGAATATAGCTGGGGAAAGTGGCAACATTAGCATTAGCAACTTTGAAATAGGCATAGATACCTTGATTATTGGTAATGATACCATTGACGTTAAAGACCAAAACCCTGTAACTGTGGGCGATGATACCATGGGCTATGTTACCGTAAACTTTGTTACTGAAAATGATACAACTATCATAGATAACAAGCTAAATGTGTCACATAGTCAAGCCAATACAGGTGAAGGCAAAGCAGGGCTTGATAGCATTTATCTAAGCAATGGAATTGAGGCTGGCGGTGCTTTGTTGCTAAGTGGTATTTATGGCTTTAACGTGGGTAAGGATGAAACTCAAGGTTTTGACCTAGTGGGTGGAAGCATAATTGGCAACGATGCCGGTAATATCATTAGAATTGGTACACTAAATTGCACTGACAAGGCCAACAACAATGTCATTAGTAGTGGTAATGGCGCAGATAATATAATAATTAATGAGCTACTAACCTCCTTTAAATCTAACTATGGTAATATAATCAATGCTGAGGGTGGCGATGATACAATTAGTATAACTAACATGGATAGCGGGATTGTTAGACTCTATGGTGGAGATGGTGCTGATAAATTTGAGCTTACAGGTCTTGGCTATGTCTACCTTACAGATTTTGACGCCACAGAAGGTGATACGCTATGGGTTCATGGTGAGGATCAGACAGAGTTTATAAGCAATGCACAAGGCGAAGGTGCAGGAATTCGTCAAATTAGGGATATAACCATATATCTTACTGAAGATGCAAGCCTTGGGAATAATGTCTTTACCAATACTATAACTAGTACAGTTAATCTTACTAATGACTCCAAAGACGTTCGATTATTCGGAGGCATTGCCGAGGGTGGAGTGCTAAACCTTAATGGTAATTACGGCTATACCCTTAATATGAGTGCTGAGGGTCTTGAAGGCTTCCATATGAATGGTGGTACCATTAATGGCAGCACAGAGAGTGACATCATTAATATTGGTACTATGAACTTTGGTCGCATTTTTGGCAATGACGGTGCAGAAACCATAAATATTGTCACCATGAATGGCGGTAGCATTATGACCGACACTAATATTGCACTTGCCTCAAGGAATGATGAGATAAATGTTACTAACATGAATGGCGGTAGCATTGACGCCGGAGATGGAGAAAATACCTTCACCATAACAAATATGAATGGTGGTAACATCATTGGCGGATTTTTTGATGATACAATAACCATTACCAACATGAATGGTGGTAATGTTGATGCCGGTGTAGATGGCTCTGAGCTTATAACCATTACTAATATGAGTGGCGGCACTATTGTTGCTGGTGATGGTGAAGATACCATAACTATTGAGGGCACTCTAAGCGGTGGTGAAATTTATGGCGGTAATCATGGTGATATATTTAAGATTAATGATCTTGATGTGTCGAGTGAGTTACTAATAGATGGCGGTGAAGGTGTTGATTCTTTGGCGCTAAGCACTGTTATTGATACCGCCTTTGACTTATCAGACCTAGCAATTATGCCTTATTTGACTAATATTGAAACTATTCGCTTTGATGAGTTGACTGCAAGTGGTAGCATTACTGGCACTGATGGTGCAGATGGTATTGAAGTATTAGATATGCAATCGGGGATCATTGACGGTGGCGCTGGTGTTGACACCATTAATGTAACCATTTCTACTTCAACCACTGGAGCTTTACTTGCTGACCATGGTGCTGATTATTATGAGATTAATGGCACTGGTGAAATAACTATCCTTGGTATTGATGCTCATGATACTGTAATAGTTAATGGTCAGAATGTAGGTGGAATAATTCTTCAAACTATAAATAGTACCTTAGGTTATACTAGTATTATAGAGCAAGGCGTCACAATAAACTTCTATGAAGATGTAGCAAATAGGATAGATGGCACTGCAGGCAATGATACTTTAACCATTGACCTTAATGCCGATGCACAAACCTATAGAGCCTTTGGACGAGGGGGCGCAGATATATTTGAAATAAATAACTTAGATAATTATGATGTTAATATCTATATGGACTTTGACAGCACTGAAAACGATAGCTTATTTATCAACGGAGAAGATAAAACTACGGAACTTGAACAGTCTATAATTCAGGGAGAAACTTCTGCCACCTTTGATGGTATCACTATTTACTTTACCTAATAACCCTAAAACAACAAGTCAGAACCGCCCGTTAAACGGGCGGTTCTGACTCACAACAAGCTGAAATTTGCTTCCAGCGTAGCCGACGATTGCGATATCTTGTGTCACATAGGACTATTATGGTCCATGCAACGAGAAAAAACTAATCTGACGACGCAGGTTAAACTTTAGCCTGATAAATTTATTTTACATCTTTCATACAAGTATCAACCAAGGGAACAAAGCTATCTGTATCATCATCATGCCGAAGCAATGTGCCTTCATGTATATCAAAATACCAACCATGCAAGTTTAACTCACCGGCATCAACGGCTTGACGAATCCACGGAAATGTAAGTAAATTTTCTAAAGACACCCTAATACCCCACTGCTCATAAGCATGAGCTAGGTCATCTTCTTTAGCATCAGGATAAAGTGCCTCAACAACCTCTTTAGCGCGTCTTATAATTTGCATCCAAACACTAATAAATTCGTCATCTTCATGGGGTTTTTCCATAAATGCGTGAATGCCTCCACAATTTGAATGCCCCATTACCACAATATTTTTAATTTTTAAATGACGTATTGCATATTCAAGAGCAGCACTAACTCCGTGATAATGTCTATCTGGTGAATATGGCGGTACCAAGTTTGCCACATTACGCACCACAAACATTTCACCAGGATGACTATCCATAAGCATTACTGGATCAACTCGAGAATCAGAACAAGCAATAACCAAGGCTAAAGGTTTTTGACCATCTTTTAGGTCTGCATAAATATTATGTTCTGCACAATACCACTGTTTTTGAAAACGCTGAAAACCGGCTGCAAAACGTTTAGTAATATCTTCAGAGCTATGTGTTTCATCGTGATGCGCCATAGAATCTTGCATAAGAAAAAAAACTCCATAGGAAAAACTCACCACAAAAAGTAAGAGTTTTATCCATTTAATTGTTGTGAACTTGCTCATATGTAACCTCTATTTGCAACATGGCAAGAATACTTTAGTTGCAAAAAATATTATTTCAACATACAATTTTCAAATAACCATTATTTCGAAGGACATTTATGCACGTCCCACCATTGCTTGCAGAGCTATTAATTATATTTTTAATATCTATAGTTGTCAACATCGTTTGCACACGCATTCGTATCCCGTCCACCGTTGGTTTTCTACTTACAGGCGTACTATGTGGCCCATCCTTGCTTGGTCTTGTTGATGATACGCAATCCATTGACGTTTTATCAGAGCTTGGCGTTGCCCTACTACTCTTTACCATTGGTATGGAACTGTCCGGAGATGCTCTTGCACGCTTAAAAAAACCTGTATTCTTAGGTGGTAGCCTACAAATAGGCCTAACCATATTAGCCGTGGTTAGCATATATGTTTTTGCCTTAAATGAAGGCTTAGCTCTTGGTATTTTTGTGGGTTGCTTAGTGTCCCTATCCTCATCAGCCATAGTTTTACGCTTCCTACAACAAAAAGGTAGCACCAATACCCCATCCGGTAGGCTTACTTTAGCTATACTTGTATTTCAAGATATTATGATTGCCCCCATGCTTTTACTAATTCCGCTGCTTAGCGGGCAAGTTCAACCCAACCTTACTGATGCATTATTTGCCATTGGCAAAGTAGTTTTAGTACTTGGATCTGTACTGCTCTTTGCCCAATATGGCCTTAATCGCTTCATGGCTATCATTGTACGCACACGCGTAAGTGAGCTATTATTGGTCACTACATTGGTCTTATGTATGGGTCTTGCCTCTCTTACAGCTTGGCTGGGGCTTTCTTTATCCCTAGGGGCATTTTTAGCTGGTCTATTTTTGGCTAGGTCAGAATATAGCATGAGTGTTGTATCTGGCGTATTACCATATCGTGATGTTTTCATGAGTATCTTCTTTATTTCAGTAGGCTTACTACTAGATGTTGATTATCTCATTTTACATATTGGTACCATCATCTCTTTTACCATAATGTTTATCATTATTAAATCACTACTCATTTTACCAGCTGTATTAATCCAAAAATATCCCCTACATACTGCTATAACCGTAGCTCTAACTCTTGCTCAGGTTGGTGAATTCTCATTTGTTCTTGCCAATGCAGGAATGCACGCTGGATTAGTTAATGAAGATAGATACCAAAACTTTTTGGCTATTAGCATTTTAACCATGCTTCTTACACCTTGCCTTATGTATATTGCTCCAATCTTAGCCAAAAAAGTTAATAAATGCTTGGGCAAAAAAGATGACCAACTACATCATGAAGAATATGAAGATAAAAGTCACTTAGAAAATCACCTTATCATTGTTGGATTTGGTATTAGCGGACAACACCTTGCCAGAGCTGCCAAAAACTGCTCTATACCATATGAAATACTGGAAATGAACCCTGATACAGTGCATCGCTACCAAGATAAAGAACCCATACTTTATGGTGATGCGTCTCGCCCATCAGTGCTTGAACACCTAGGTATTGCCAAGGCTAAGGTTTTAGCCATTGTAATATCTGACCCTGCTGCAGTACAAGCCACGGTAGCAGAAGCCGTAAAGCTTAACCCAAACATACACATTATTGCACGCTCACGCTTTTTAGCAGAAGTTAGCACTTTGCATAAACTTGGAGCAACTTGCGTTATTGCAGAAGAATTTGAGTCATCTATTGAGGTTTTTTCACGCGTACTACATCAATACATGATACCCAAACAAGAAGTTGAGGCATTGGTAAGCACCATACGCCAAGAAAATTATGCCATGTTACGTAGTTCATCCCAAACTAGCGGCGACTTAGGCGTATTATTAGAACAAATTCCGCATATTGGAGTGCATGCCATACGCTTAGAACAAGATGCTGCCCTTTGCGGCATAAGTCTTTATCAATCTGAACTGCGCAAACAGTATGGTGTTACCGTAGTAGCCATTAGCAAAGGTGAAAAAATGATACCATCTCCAGAAGCAAATATAGTATTAAATAAAGATGATATAGTTTATCTCTTTGGTGACGAAGTAAGCCTTACCAAGGCTGCAAAACTATTTCGCACCCAAAGTACAGAAGACAAAGGTTAATCTTCAATACACTCAATGTATTGCTTGGTATCAAGCCCATCCATGGGTTCAATTATCCCTTGTCCCTTCACCACAAAACTATGCTTAAGCCCTACCATACCCCATTTATCAAGGGCAATCATGGGCCCTACACTTAAAACTACATTTGTTGCAAGTTCTCTACCTTCAAGCGCATCTTCACCAATAATTATGCCCTCATCTAATTCAAGGCCAAGCCCATGAGCTAAAGCATACTTTTTATCTGCTCCAAGACCCATAAAGCCATCAGAAAATCCTTGTTGTTTAGCCATATTACAGGATTTTTGCCAACAAGACCTTGGATCTTGACCAGCTTGAAGGTCTTGAACCATAACATTAAGTATTTCAAAACAACAATCATAGGCCTTTTGCACTGTATCTGGTAAGCTCTGGCTATCCCCACCCCAATAAGTCATGGCTATGGCGCTATGATAACCTTGATGCATGAATGCTGTATCTAAAATTAATAATTGCTCTCTATTCCATACACAACCGGCATTGCCCATAAAGGGTATGGAAGGATGCTCACCCATAAGGCCAACACTGCCCTTAAAAGGAGATGGATATAAAGAATTTAATCCGGCTGCAATCTTACCTAAAAAAAACTCTTGTGCATGCCCATGCAAGCGCAACATACCACCATGCCCAAGGGCAAAAAATCTATGCCATAAATTATGCGCAATTTCACGCTCAGTCATTCCAACACTTAGCTTTTTTCCAATTTGTTCAAGGTATACTTTACTATTTTCAGCATAAGTTTCTAAGCCTAAAATTTGTTCCTGTAGGGCTTGGGTATGTAAGTTATTGGCCTCATATAAAAGCGAAAGTTCATAGTCAGTCTTAACAAATCTAGCCTCAGCAAGAATAGCATTAGCTGGCACAAACTCTATACCTTTAAGCCTGTCCTTTAACATTTGAGCCAAAGACCAAGGCAAAGCTCGCATTTCTGCCCCAACACAAGAACCAATAGGTGATTGAAAATCATTACAAATATCAGGAATATTAGAATAAGATTTAAAAGTTGCAATGTTATTCAATGAACTTTCAAGGCGGCACCTATCTTCACCTTTGCGCACCATCAGTACAGGTTCACCTTCAAGAGGTAGCCAAAGCATACCATTGGCTCTTGTTCCAGTTAAATAATAAATATTTGAACGTGAAAAAACTAATATACCTTGCGCTTGAGGTAAATGCTCCTGCATTAATTTTCGACACTTTTCATGGCGCAAGTTTAATTCATCAAGAGGTAATTGTTGAGCTGAAAATGACATATTTACTCCACACAAATTATTGAAAAGTCTAAACCAGTGATAGATTTACCACCATGCTCACCCACCACAAAGGTATTTTCAACACCCACCATACCCACGTTTGGTATACCCACCTTAGGTTCAATGGCTATGGTCATGCCAAGTTCAAGGGGCTCTTCAAATCTATTAGCTAAAACCGGATATTCATCTATAACCAAACCAATGCCATGACCTAAAAAAGGTACTTTATTCTTACCAAGGCCCATGAAACCTTCACTTACACCAAGCTTTTCTGCCTGCCCTTTGGCTGCATTCCAAATTTCTGAAGGTATGGCACCGGCCTTTAATGCATTACTTGCTCGTTCTTGAATAAAAATACAAGCATCATGAGCTCGACGCACATTATCAGGTATATCAAACATACTACCCGCAAAATAAACTTGTGTTTTATCAGTATGATAACCTTCAAACATAAAGCCAATATCAAGAGCCAAAAGCTCGCCATTTTTCCAAAAGCTATTAGCATTACCCATACATGGTGTTGCAGGGTGTTCACCCATAAGTCCTAAAGGCCCATTAAAGTGACTAGGATAGTTACCATTATCTCCAGCAGCAATATGACCTAAAAAGCATTCTTCACCAAGGTTTCCAAGGCGATTTATTCCCCCATGGCCTAAACCAAAAAATACATCCCAAGACAGCCTTGCCACATCACGCTCACTCATACCAGCTTTTAAAAGTCCTGGTAAAATTTCATAAAGCGCAGCACTATGACGCTCACCAGCTGTGCACATTTTATTTAACTCCCACTCACTCTTGCGTGAACGTGCCTTAGCTAATACCATATCACCATTAACAAAATTATGCTTTGCAAAGCTTAAGTGCAAGTCATTGGACATATCCCAAGGCAATGCACCCATCTCAAGAGCAATACTATGACCAAAACCTAAACCAAGGTCATGGCATGCCTTTATGCTATCGTCAAAAGACTTAAAACCTAAAATATTTTTCAAATCACTTTCAGCATGACAACGCTCTAAAGCTCGGCGTGAAAATAAGACAGGTTCACCTTCCATAGGTAGCCACAAAAATCCATCAGCTAAAGTTCCACTTAAATAGTAAATATTTAAAGGAGAAAAGACCATCAAACCACTAAGTTCAGGGCTTAAATTAAGGCAAAACTTACGGCAAAGCTCATGGCGCCTGAGCATTTCTTCCTGAGGTAATTTTTCCATAATTTGCAAATTATTAGGCATAATATTTCCTTATAAAATTCAGCTAGCTAATTAAAGCCACAAGTATCTTTTTGCTAGTGCACGCTAACTCTTTAAAAGCATTCTTGCAAGAATTAGATGAGCTAATTTTTATATTATTAAAATTAAGAATTTATAACTTTTAATACTTTACATAAGCGCAAGTATTAGGTATTAGATTTCTTTATGTTTTTAGATGCAACACTTGAAAATTTATTTCATAATACCAAGAGCATAGCTATTATTGGTGCTAAGGATAAGGCAAACCAAGCTGTTAATATGGTTGGTGAGTATCTATTATCATGTGGATTTACTATTTATCCAGTACATCCAATGCGTAAAACAGTATGGGGTTTGCCTGCATATAAGGATTTGAAATCATTACCAAGTCCTGTTGACATAATAAATGTCTTTAGAGCACCTCAATATTGCCCAGCGCATGCTAAGGAAGTTTTAGAACTTAAGTGGACACCGCAATGCTTTTGGATGCAACAGGGCATAAAGTCTCAAGAAGCTGGTGAACTTTTGTTCAAACAAAATATTAAAGTAATTGAAGATTTATGTATAAAAACAGAGCATAAAAGGTTAATGGTTAAAGATGAGCAATACAACATTTGATTGCCGTATGTGTGGGCATTGTTGTGAAGGTAGTGGAGGTATTATTGTAAGTCCCAAGGACTTAGAGCGCCTTTGCTCTCACTTTCAGATTACTGCCGATGACTTTTGCTCCAAGTATGGCATTATAAATAATGGCAAGCTCACCGTGCGCAGCAGCGATGATGGATACTGCATTTTCTTTCAAAAAGGTAAAGGATGCGCTGTGCATCAAAGCAAGCCCGACATTTGCAGAGCTTGGCCATATTTTCGCGGTAATATGGTTGATGACCAAAGCCTACATTTAGCAAAGGGTTTTTGCCCTGGCATAAAACATGATATTAAGCATAAAGATTTTGTTAAAGAGGGCGAAAATTATCTTGAGGAAAATAACTTATTTGCTCACGACTCAAAAACCCAAGCTAGGGCACTATTAAAATAGCATTGTCATAAGAAATATGAAAAAAAAGCGTCAAATTAGCCTGCAAGAGTGCTATGTAATCCTACAAATTGAAAACGATGCCACTCTTGAAGATGTAAAAAAAGCCTATCGCAAACGGGCTTTTGAGCTACATCCAGACCTAAACCCCAATGTTGCTGACGCAAGCTATCAATTTCAACGCTTAAATGAAGCCTATGTGGCCCTTTCACAAATTTTAGAAACTGAGGAAGGTACAAGAAAAGCCTCAGCAAAAGCAGAAGAAGATAAACAAAAAGCTCAAGAAAGCCCTAAAAAAGAACAAAAAAAGCAAGCTGAATCTACTACTAAGCAAGAAGAAAAAGCTCAAGAGCAACAAAAAAAAGCAACAAAAGGACAAAAAGAGCAAGAGCAAAAAACTAGAGCTGAAGCTCATCGCCAAAAAACTGCTTCAGCAGCCTATGCTAAAGAAGATGTCTTGCGCGACCTTTTGCACGATCCTTTTGCTAGACGTGTCTTTGAAGATATTTATAGTGAAGTTAGCAAACAGGCAAAGCCAGAAGCGTCAGCTCCACCCCCTCCTCCGCCACCAAAGCAAGAGAAACCAAAGCCTACACAAACAAAGCAGGCCCCGCAAGCTCCACCTACCGTGCAAGTAGATATAGGAGATAGCAATAACTTATCTCATGTTGCTAATAATTTTTCTGGTAAGATTATGGGGTGGTTTCGTCAGCAAATTGATGAAAAGCAAAGCATTAAAATGCCAGCATCGGCACTTTTTCCTGGCGCGCACATTCGTTTGCAAATACGGCGTGGTTTATCGGACGACCTTAGTACTGTGGAAATTGTTCTGCCCAAGGATTTTATTGCTGGAAAACCCATTCGTTTACGTGGCCTTGGTAAAAAGGTTGGTAAATGGCAAGGGGATTTATACCTAACTATTGAATGTTTACAAAAAACAAATTAATATAATATATTGTATTATAAGGAGCTTGAAAAAACATGAATCATGATAGCAAAGATACCCTTGATGAGGATTTTGCAGCCTTACTGGAGTCACATTGTGCAGACACTCCAAGCTTACATGCTGGTCAAAAAATAAGCTGTAAAGTCATAGCCATTAGTGGAGAAAATGTATTTTTAGACGTTGGCATCAAGGTAGATGGTGTTATGGAACGTAGCGACCTTTTAGGTAGCGACGGTGAACTTATTGCCAATGTTGGAGATACTATTGATGCTTGGGTAATTAATGTTAGCGCTGGTGAAGTACGCATCTCACGCTCCATGAGTGGTGGCGGTATGGCAGCCCTTGAGGATGCAAAAGATGCTGGCATTCCAGTTGATGGCAAAATTACTGCTACATGTAAGGGTGGCTATACTGTTGATGTGCTTGGCAAACGAGCTTTTTGCCCAGGCAGTCAAATTGGTCTTTTTGCAAGCTCTGAGGATGAAATTGTCGGACAAAGTACACAATTTCTTATTACACGTATCGAAAATAATGGACGCAATATCATTGTATCTCGCCGTACTTTACTCGAGCGTGATCGCCAAGACGCTATTGAAAAATTACTCAAAGACGTGAAAGAAGGTGACACAGTAGAAGGTCAAATCACTCGCCTACTACCCTTTGGTGCATTTATGGAAATTGCTCCAAGCGTTGAGGGTATGATACATATTTCAGAACTATCTTGGTCAAGAGTTGGTAATGCTGATGAAGTTGTTAGCCCAGGCGATCTTATTCGTGCCAAAGTGCTATCCATTGGCACAGATCCCAAGGGTCAAATTAGAATTTCCCTCTCTCGTAAGCAAGCCGAAGGCGACCCTTGGAATACCGTATCTGAACGCTTACATATTGGAGATATAGTCAAAGGGCGTGTGGTACGTCTTACTCCATTTGGTGCTTTTGTGGAAGTGCTACCTGGTGTTGACGGCCTTGTGCATATTTCTGAAATGTCTTGGACTACCAGAGTGCACAAAGCAGAAGATGTAGTTAGCGTAGGCGATGATGTACAGGTAAAAATTAAAGAACTATCCTTAGAAAGTAGACGTATCTCTTTATCCATGCGTGATGCTGAAGCTGATCCATGGGCCCAAGCAACAGAGCAATTCCCTGTGGGTAAAACAGTACAAGGAGTTATGGAGAGCCGCGCTCAATTTGGTTTTTTCATTAACCTAGCTCCAGGCATTACTGGTTTATTACCTCAAGCAAATATTAAAAATAGTATTGCCGCTAAAGAGTTAAATAACCTTGAAAAAGGCCAAAGTATTACACTTGTGGTGCAAGATGTAGATGTGGAAAAAAGACGTATCAGCCTTGCCCCAGAAGGAACAGAAGTAATTGAAGATATTTCTTGGAAAGAACATGCTAATGCAAGCAATGCTACACCTCAAGGTGGTTCACTAGGTAGCAACCTAGGTACCTTGGGCCAAGCCCTAGCTTCAGCCATGCAAAAAAAGAAATAATATATATTCTAAAAATCATCATGGGGAACTTTTTTGCACATACAAAGAGTTTCCCATGATGATTACTTTATTTTAGTAGCCAACCAAGCCAATATACCTACAACACAACCAAGGAAAAGCCCTAGTATAGGCGTTAAAACTAGGCTACCAATAACCCACTCCCATAAACGCTGTCCAATTTCATAACCCAGAGTTTGTATATTAAATTCTGTTAACCAATGCCCATGGCGCAATCGATAACCCACAAGAATGGCTAAACCAGGCAAAAAAGGTGGCCAAGTAAGTGGAATCATAGCTATGGCACAAAGACGATTTAACTTAAGCCAACCAATACTAAGCAACAAAAAAATACTTTGAACAATAGGTGCAGGCACTGTCAGTATGGCCATAGAAATACCGGCTGTGCGGGCTAATTGCCATGGAGTTGCTCTATTGTAAGGATCATTCATAAGTTGGCGCAAAGCCTTTATGGGATGCCTTAAAGATACACGTTCTTGTTTATGCCGGTCATAGCGTCTAAATGGTAATGGCACTAATGCTCGTAAAGTTAAATGAATATTTAAGACAATCATGCCTATATGATCCCTAAAACATGCCAGTGATTTAGGGCCTACTTTATTGCTTATGGCAAGCTCCCTAATATGAAAACCACCCCAAGCAGCACGCACCAAACTTTCTACATCAAAGGCATAGCCTTGCTCCCCAATACGCGCAAAATCAAAAAAAATTATGGGATATGCTCTTGTATTATGATGTATATCTTGTAATTTTACACTAGTTTGCACACGTAACCAAAAGGCTGAAACATGCCGCTCAAGTCGCTTGGATATGCAAATATTATCATCCGAAAAATCACGAACTCCTACAATAATATCAAGACTATGTCTATATATAGTCTCAATAATCTTTTGCAAATCTTTAGTTTTACTATGCGTATCTATATCCATACTTATTATATGCGTACATTGGCTAGCCTTTGCATAATCAATACATCGCATAATAAGCTGTTGTTTTTGCATAGTATTATCCATATCCAGATAGGTTATAGGCAAATCTAAGTCCATATCCTTACCCATAGGTACAAAAATATCTTGGCAAAAATTTATGGCGTTTAATACATAGTCTTTCAGTATGTATTGGTCAGTGTAGCTTAGAATAAGCAGGCAGGGCTTAATGCTCATGTTGTGTGTGTGGTGGGTGCTGCTGGTCATGTTCATGTGAGCTATGATCATGTGAGTCATGGTCATGTGAATCATGATTATGTGAATCATGCTCATGTGAATCATGCTCATGTGAGTCATGATTATGTGAGTCATGATTATGTGAGTCATGATTATGTGAATCAAAATTTGAATGATCGTGTACAACACTTCCATGGTCATGTCCATGGAAATCAAAACCCATCAACTCTAAGAAAGGATGAGCTATAAGCACGACAGCTATGCATGTAAAGCATAGGGCAGCTATGCGTCTTGCTAATTTAAATATACCATCGGAGTGGCAACTAAGTTTATGTATGGAGTTGGCGAGCATAGCCATAATAAATATAGGTAAGGTGTGCCCTATAGCAAATGCTAGATTAAAGAGTATAAGCATCTGCATGCTTAAACTTTTTGCCATAACCAGTACAGGTGCTAAAAATATAAGCACGCACGTACTAGATAATAAACCATAAACAAAGCCAAAATTAAAAAAACCTAAAGAATTTTGGGCAATTTTTTGCAAAAATTTCTCTAAAACACTATCTTGCATGGAGTTGGGATCACAATGAGAGCAATGGTTGGTTTGCAATAATTGCCAAGCTAAATATAAAAATAAAAAGCCAAAAGGTACGGTCCAGTAGTGGCCTAGTATGTCTAGTTCATAGCTAAAAAGTATTAAAATTAAGCCAGTAATAAATAAAGCAACAATATGCCCAAACATAAGCTTATGTATTTTATACTTAACAGTTGAAGTTGCAATTCTTGGAGTTGCTAAGATTGATACAGTAGCAAGGTGACAAGGTGATAAAAGCACGCTGCCAACTCCCCACATAAAACAAGCTATCAGTGCAATAGCTGGGTTCTCATGTATCCAATGTGCTATAATATTAAAGAAGGTCTGAGTCATAAATATAACTACCAAGGAGATTTATATGGCGGAGGTGTATAGGAGTCGAACCTACCGCGGACATCTCTACCCGCCACCGGTTTTGAAGACCGGGCACTACACCGGTAGTGAAACACCTCCACAGTGGAAACTGTATACTAGCTAAGTTTTAAATATGGAGCAAGTAAAAAACTGTAATTACAAAAAAATTTGCTACCATAGACTAAACTTCATTCAATCTAAAAAGATTATTCCCAATGGCTTTTGGTAAGACACATTAGCTTACAACAAGCCCTTGGTACTACCATAGGTTTGGCTTAATGAGCGCTAAAGCTATGTAGGATGGTTAAAATTCTTACATACAATGATACAAAGATAAGCTCTATATTATTTATTACTTTGCAAGGACTTTTTTTGTTGCTGGGCAGTGTTTCGCTCCCAAAAAACTCCCTGGGTATAACCTTGAATATCTTGATTAAGTTCAGCTAGTTCAAGTCTTTTTTCGGCCCATATGCAGTATTGCTCATTATGCTCAATACCCACAAAGTGGCGTTTTAACTTTTTTGCCACTACTGAAGTTGAGCCAGAACCTAGGAAAGGATCTAAAATAAAGTCACCCACATTTGAGCTTGCAAGGATTAGTTTGGCTAAAAGTTTTTCTGGTTTTTGAGTGGGATGGGCTGTATTTTCTGGCATGGACCAATAGGGTATAGAAATATCATCCCAAAAATTAGATGGATAGGTATTTCTAAAGTTGCCATGCTTGGTTTCTTCCCAGTCTTTTGGTTTTCCGTCAACTCTATAAGGAGCAAGTACTTTGCGTCTAACCTTTACCGCTT
This sequence comes from uncultured Desulfovibrionaceae bacterium, assembly GCA_964371195.1. Lineage (GTDB taxonomy): Bacteria > Desulfobacterota > Desulfovibrionia > Desulfovibrionales > Desulfovibrionaceae > CAYJAD01. The sequence goes on from CAYJLD010000028.1 coordinate 23,227, forward strand.
CCAAGTTAAAGGTAAATGTTTCACTACAAGTTGCAAACCAAATATCTTCATGGCTATTTTTCCAATTTTGCAAGGCCCCTCGACCCTTCTCTCTTTGCCAAGTAATTCGATTTTGAAGCTGAAAATGTTTTTTTAAGATAGTACCAATAATGGGGCTGCATTGCCAATCACAACAAACGTATATGGATGCAGTTTGCTTTAATAATGGTTTTACCAACTTAAGCCATGTTTCAGTATACTTGGCATAGTCTGTATCACTGCAACGCTTAAAATTTTGCCCATGAAAATTTTTTTGTAAATTATACGGTGGGTCAACAATAAGTAAATCAACTATATTTTTTGGCAACTTTGACAATACATTATATGTATCACCACAAATAGTTTTATCCTGAATATGCTCAAGCGACATATTGCTCTGCAAACTAATGCAACGCGATAGATATTTGCTGCCTTCTTCTATACTTATGTCGATAGTTTTATTGCGACTTGCCTTAGTATTCATGATTTAAAAAATTTTTAATTAAAAAAATATCCTATAAAGCTATAGATTTTTTATAGTGATTTTCTAACTTTTTTCTAAAAAATTAAGTATATTAATTCAAACAATTACTTATTATTCATCCAGCCAACCTTGCAGGGCAGATATAATTTTCTTAGCTTGATCAGCACTGGAAATAGTGAATTTTGATTGATATTTGTACTCACCAGCTACTTTTTTGTAGCGTCTAATGGTGTATTTATCAGGCCCATAAGTATCAGTATCGTTCTTCCACTCTTGAAAGCGAAAAAGTATAGTAGTCCAAGCCCCTTTACTTAAAACGGCTTTATCAATTTCTTTAACAATGCATTGTCCATCTTCTTCATAGTGGATGGTTAATTCGTCAATAGTTGAACTCATATTATCTCCCTAAGTAAAAGTGCTGCATAATTAATTTTTATGTTTACTCTTAATTTTAATCACATTAACTAAATCAGCGTCATAAAAAACTTCGCACAATGAGTTGCGCGATAGTCTTTAGGTCAATGTGATAAGCTAAACCAAAAAGGGCCTCGCAAATCTGCAAGGCCCATATATAAAGTATTTTTTATGAACAGTCTAGACTAATAGCTATTTAGCTTAAATTAGTTTAAATTAAGTAGCATGCTCAACTAAGGTGCCTTTGACTGTTTCGGGTAACTCTGGACCCTTAACAACAAATTCTGCTGGATCTGGTCCATATTGAGAAGCATTTTGTTGAGCACTAGCAAGCATAGCCATATTTTCATCAGCCATGCTTAATTTAGCTCCAGTAATATATTTTCGCCCCACATCACCCAAGGTTATTTCTGACCCGCGCTGAGGTTTTGGGATTGTATTATTTTCCATAGCTATCCTCCTAGATTTCTTACAACACGCTGTGATAATTAAAATTCAGCTTCATGCCCTTCTACTTGCAATGTTATCTCTCGATAAAGACGCAAAGTTTCAAGAGCATCTTCTTTTCTCAATTTATGTAGGGCAAAGCCAGCGTGAACAATAATATAATCACCAACCTCAACCGCTTCTGGTAAAAGCATTACCGATGTGGTAAGATAGGTTTCACTCTCGCCAATTCTGGCGCGAACCATATTATCCTCAAGACATTCAACAATTTGAGCCGGAATGGCAAGACACATAGTTTTCTCCTACACTGTTGCCAGCAAATCGGCAATTTCTTTACGGGCAACGTCTAAATAATCGTCAAATTTTGCTTGGACTTTAGGGGACAAACCCACATTCCAAGTAAGATAATCATGAGGTTCCATGCCAAGTATCTGAATATGTGGTCTTTTACCATGTAAAATTTCTGCCATATTTAATGAATCAATGAGGTCAATATCATGAATAGATAGGCGTTGCTTTTCATTATCGACCAAGTCTGACTCAGATAAGCGATAAATAGTACCAGGTTCACCCTTAGCATGTACAATATCCAATACTAAAACAATCTTGGGTAAAAGTGCCTGCTTCAATGACAGTAACATTTTCAGGAAAACTTTCTTCCATAAGTTTTTGAGCTGCAAAAACTCCAATACCATCGTCAGTTAGCAACATATTCCCAATACCCATGACCAGTAGTTTTTTCATACTAAAATACCTTATTAAAAAATATATTTTATGATTGCAATTAAGCCTTTGTTACTTAAAATTTACATTATAACAATCGATGAAATATGGCAATGCCAGTTTTAAAGCTTATTTTTTTCATAAAAAATACTTGCAATTTATATCAGGTAAGTATATGTACATCTGCTACCACGCACTTATGGTGTGTTAAAAAGTATTTTTTAGTCAAAATATATACGGAGGGATTATGAGTAGAGAATGTGATTTTTGCGGGAAAAAACCCCAAGTAGGTAACTTAGTAAGTCACTCAAACGTTAAGACCAAGCGTCGCTTCAACCCCAATTTGCAAAAAACACGTCACCAATTCCCCAATGGTATGGTACGTACCTTACGTGTATGCACACGTTGCTTGCGCTCTGGGCTAGTAGTGAAGCCCGTTGCTCGCGCTTCAGCTTAGTTTTATTTTTGAAATTACATAAGCCTGCTGGATTAATTCTAGCAGGCTTTTTTTCGTGTTATTAAAGTAACAATTTAAGATATTCTGCCAAACCAGAACTTGTTAAAGTAGCTATATCCTTATTAAGTGCAAGTAAGTCATTTTTTAAGTTCAATTTAGCTTGTAACAAGATAAAAGCATAAATATGATAAGATAATTTATGCAAATTCTTAACACTATTGCCATTTTCCAAATTACACAAATACCGCTCAAGTCTTTTTCTATGTTCGTTAAGCTGAGCATTTAAGGGCTCATGTGGTTTAAAACTTGATGCCATAAAACGTTGCAAAGCTGCACCTTGTACTTGTAAATATTCTTCTTGAGTGTGAGCTGGATTTTGTGTTTCTAAGTTATTATCATAACGTAAATAAAGCCCTAACTCTTCAGGTACATGAAGTAATGGATAATGCTCTGAGATGCGAAGCCACATATCATAGTCACCAGTTACTGTATAATTATCATTAAACAAACCAATATCTTCATGAATACAACGCCTCCAAACTGGCTGAGGCCCCACTTCACAACGACGTAGTAAGTTTATATGATCATAGGGCAACCAGCGCATATAACCGCTTATAGGGGCTGAATCAAAAAGAGCATTCTCCATGTTAGTAATACGACAATTGGCATAGACTACGGCCACGTCTGAATTTTCATCAAGCACATTACAAAGGCGTTGCAAGGCATAAGGAGCATGTCTATCATCGGCATTGGCATTGGTTATGTACTCTCCATTAGCAATACTTAAAGCCCTATTCCAAGAAGTATAAAGTCCTTCGCGCACGCTAGTACGTATGTATTTCATATTAGAGTATTTTTCAACAAACTCTTGGGCAATAATTTGCTCATTTTCTGGCGAGTGTGCATCAATAATAATGACTTCCATCTGATCAAAAATAGTTTGGCTGACCAAATCTTCAAGACAAGCACGTAAAAAACGCTCAGCCCTATACACAGATACTATGGCGGTAATTTTATATATTGGTGTGTTTTTATTTACTGAAAAATCCATATCCTGCTCTTTTTAAGTTATAATACACAAGTTAGCCAAGTTGGTCAAAAATATAAAGGAACTTGCTTTGCATATATCGCACATTTTGTTTAAAAAAAATCCCATAATTTTCTTGTGAAATATTTAACTTTCTTTAAACAAAAAAATTAAAAATTCATTACAAAAAAAGGTTTATAACTCATTGGACCTTGACGCTTTTTGTCTTATAGGCTACACTTATCTTGCTCTGTATTGGGATTATTTTTTCAAATAATTGGTCTTTGGATGGGGTCAAGCGTCCTTACAGGGTTATACATTAGGCCGTTTAACTTGATGTATATGGGGATATTATCTGCATCCGACTATGGATAGTCAAAAGATAATCAAAGGATGAACAAATGAGGAATGGTAAAACACTACTACGATGTATGAGGATTATGGTAGTGCTTGCTATGGTTACAGCCGGATTGCTAAGTACGGTGCTTTTGGCCCATGCAGTTCCAGAGCTTGAACCAACAGATAGCGGCGCACCCTCGGCCATGGTTATGTTTCCAGTGACCGAAAAACCAAATCCCTCCGGAGCAGGAATGCGTCCTGTTGTTTTTAATCACTTTTTGCATGAACAACAAATACCAGATTGTGAATCTTGTCACCACACTGGTGACACTATCACTTGTTCAAGCTGTCACACTGTTGAAGGCAAGGCCGATGGTAATTTTATTACTCTTGAACGGGCCATGCATGCTGAGAATATTGCTAAAAGAGCCGAAGGAACAACTACACCTAATAGTTGCGTAAGTTGCCACGTAGAAAACTTAAAGCAACGCAATTGTGCTGGGTGTCACAGCATTATTCCTGAACCTCCACGTACTGAGCAGTATTGTGCCTCTTGCCACGATGTAAGTCACAATATGACCACTGAGCAATTTGCTAAAGGCATTAGGGGTGAGCTTGATTCAACTGAAAATGAAGCTCTTGCAGCTGAAACTGTATGGTATCGCAAATCAAAAGTTGCCGGAAGTAAGCCCATTGCCGCTTCAGAAATACCTAATAAGGTTAAGATTGATAGTCTTTCTGACGAGTATGAGGCTAATATATTTAATCACAGACGCCACTATACATCACTGTTAAAGCGTATTGGTGATAATAAACTAGCTGCGGCTTTCCACACAGATAGCACAACACTTTGTGCAGCTTGTCACCATGAAAGCCCGCCTTCAAAAACTCCACCTAAGTGTGTCAATTGTCACTCACCAACTATTGATATAGAAAACCCTGGGCGCCCATCCTTGAAGGCCGCTTATCACTTACAATGCATGAGTTGTCATGATGGTATGCAAGTCGCAAGACCTCTTAATACATCTTGCACCACATGTCATAAGGAGCGCGCTAAATAGCGCGGGGAGGTACTATGAACCGTAGAAAATTCCTTACTTTCTTGGGAAGCGCGGGTGTAGCCTCTGCCCTTGGCACGGCGAAAGTCGCAAAAGCCGCTGGTGTGGTGGACTATCCCTACTATAAAGACAGCTTTGGTGTCTTACACGATACAACACGTTGCATTGGCTGTAGGCAATGCGAAAAGGCTTGCCAAGCTGTTAATAATTTACCTATGCCTACAAAACCCTTTGATGATTTAAGCGTAACCCACACTAAGAGACGTACATCTGCCTACGAGTGGACTGTTGTTAATCGCTATCAAACCGGAGACCAAGAAGTTTTCCGTAAACTGCAATGCCTACATTGTAATGATCCAGCTTGTGCTTCGGCTTGCTTTGCAAAATGCTTTACTAAGGAGCCAAACGGTGCTGTTAGCTATAAGGGGGATCAATGTGTAGGTTGTCGCTACTGTATGATTGCTTGCCCCTTCTATGTGCCAGGCTTTCAATATGATGAAGCATTTGATCCATTAGTACAAAAATGTACTTTTTGTGAACCACGCCTAAAAGAAGGTAAATTGCCAGGTTGTGTCGAAAAATGTCCCATGGACGCTTTGACTTTTGGCAAGCGTAGCGATTTAGTTAAGATTGCCCGTAAGCGTATAGAGGAAAAACCAGGTCGCTATATGGATTACATTTATGGTGAAACCGATGCCGGTGGTACGGCTTGGATGACACTATCTGGTGTAAATCCTGAAGCTCTTGGGCAAAATACCCATCTTGGCAATAGACCAATGGGTGAGCTTACAGCTGGTGCCCTTGGTGCAGTACCTATGATTATTGGTTTTTGGCCTGTTCTCTTTGCTGGAGCCTATGGCATAACCAAGCTAAAAGAGGCTAAAGCTAAATCTCAACTTAAAGCTGCACTACAAAAAATTGAAGCTGAACAAGGCAAAGAAGTTGCCGCCAAGGTTGAGCAGGCGCTACGCGACACCCAACACGGCGAAGACCAAAAACACGGGGAGGATGCATAATGAGTCACCATATCGTAATCCCCACCAAGGACAATTTGTTCAATATGGGCGAGTTTTCATTACGTCGCCCTGGTAACATACTTACGGCCATTATCCTTGTGGTGGGACTAATTGTTACTGTGATCCGCTTTACCCAAGGTATTGGTTCTGTAACCAATCTAGATGACAACTACCCTTGGGGTATTTGGATTGGCTTTGACCTACTTTGCGGTGTTGCACTAGCTGCTGGCGGTTATTTTACCACTGTAGCTTGTTATATCATGGGCCTAAAACACATTCACTCAGCTGTACGTCCAGCTGTTACTACTGCATTTTTAGGCTATAGCTTTGTTGTTGTGGCCCTACTCTATGACCTAGGTCATCCTTTGCGTTTGCCATTCATGTTTTTCTATCCAGGTA
>CAYJLD010000029.1:0-28760 GCA_964371195.1 uncultured Desulfovibrionaceae bacterium
CGAGCGTGCCTTTTTAGAAAAATGCGTGAAACGCGTTTTTCAGTACCGACTAGTAATAATAGAGTTTTAAAAAGCAATCTCCGCCATAAGCTTTTTTACAAGCTTACAGCGGAGATTTATCATGGCTTAAAACTATGAAGTTTTTACATTCAAAAATGTAAAATATAATTACTGTATATATGTAGGAATATTAATAAATACATTTCTAGTAAACGAAATCATCCTTTCCATAATCCATGGCAAAGCTAAAAGCAAAGCTACAAACATGGATAAAATTTTGGGAATAAACGTTAAAGTCATTTCTTGAATTTGTGTTGCAGCCTGGATAATACTTACAACTACCCCCACCGTAAGCCCTACACCTAACATGGGCAATGCCATCATCAGACACAGTTCAATAGCTTGACGACCAAAACCAACTACGAATTCAGGAGACATAATTTCCTCACTTATAATACGAATGAATTAACTAAGGAACCCACCAACAAGTTCCAACCATCAACCATGACAAATAAAAGCAGCTTAAAGGGCATTGACACCATCATTGGTGGTAGCATCATCATACCCATAGCTAAAAGTACACTAGAAATAACCATATCAAGTACCAAGAAAGGGATATAAATTAAAAACCCTATGGTAAATGCTGTTTTAAGCTCACTAATCACATAGGCAGCAGCCAGCATCATAGTGGGCACTTCATCTTTATTTTTTGGAGCTTCCATGCGTGATATAGCATAGAAAACTGAAATATCTTTTTCACGTGTATGCTTAAACATAAAGGTACGCAAAGGTATTTGAGCACGATCTAAAGCAATACGATAATCTATTGTTTCATTAAGATAAGGCTGTAGGGCGGTGTCATTAATTTGTTTACCCACCGGATACATTATAACAACAGTCATAAATATGGCTAAAGAAGCTAGAATTTGTGTAGGTGGAAGCTGTTGAACACCCATAGCTTGGCGTAAAAAGCTAAACACTATGATAATACGTGTAAAGCTTGTGACGGTTAGCATAATGGCTGGGGCCACAGAAAGTATAGTTAGGAGAAAAAGAATTTCAAGTAAAACAGTAACTTTTTCAGGATCAGAAGCTCCACCCGAAAGAGTAAGCTGCATGGGTGGCATAACAAGGTCTTGAGCAGCTAAAGCTAAGCTTGGCACAAGAGCAACAAAAAGGAGGCTAGAAATACTAGTCGTCAGACTTTTGGCGTTTAGCCATTTCCATAACGTCCTTAAATTCCATGTTATTTGTGTCTTCATCATCTGAGGTTTCCTTCAAAAGGGTTATTTGGTGGTCTGTGACCCCAAGTAATAACCTCTTATTCAAAAACCGTACCACCATAAGACCTTTACGGGGTCCAAGCGGTAATTGACTTTCAAGACGTAAGCCATCACGTGGAAAAGCTCCAGGTTTTGGCAAAAAATTGAAACGACCATAGCGACGCACCAACCATACTACACCCCAAAGCAGAGCTAATAAGATTAAAAGCGTACCAATGGCCTGAAAATATCCACCCCAAGTAAAAGCACTTTCCATAGCTAGTGGAGCTGTTGCAGCCTGATTTGCCGCTTCACCAGCCACTTGGCCTGCGGCATCTGTCATAGTCGAGCTACCCTGCTCTACCGCACTTGATATGGCTTGATCTGTAGCTTGCCCTGCTTGAGAACCATGGGCCTGCTCTGTAGCTTTAGTTGTGGCTGTAGTCGATTCCAGTACAGGGTTTGCTACTTGCTCCGTCATCTGTTCCGTCACTTGCGAGCCAGATGATGTTGTAGCCATATCATGCGTGGGCAATGCGTTAACAACCTCACTAGCATTAGAACTAGCCGCATCAGCTGATGCACTAGGCGTACTAGCATCACTAACGCTATTCACATGAACACCAGTGCCACCCTCAAGGGCGTTAGTAGACTCAACGGAAGAGTTTGCTTGCGATGTGTTGTGTGTTTGTTGCTTAGTGTTAGCCAAGTTGTTTTACTCTTTCCATGGGGCTAATAATATCAGTTAAGCGTACCCCGAACTTTTCGTTAATAACAACGGCTTCACCACGTGCCACAAGCTTACCATTAACAAAAACTTCCAGTGGTTCACCAGCAAGCTTATTAAGCTCAACCACCGAGCCTTGGCCCAATTGTAAAAGCTCGTTAATAAGTAAACGTGTGCGCCCAAGCTCTGCTGAAACATCCAATGGAATATCTAATATAAAGTCAAGCTCACGTTTAGCCCCATCAGCAGGTGGACGTCTTGCTATATCAGTCATATCCTTAAATTGAGCTTCAGTAGCTTGAGTACGTAGCGTAGATTTATCCCAACCTTTTTGGGTCTCTTCCTCTTCATCTTCGGCCAAAGCCTCAGCCCAGCGTGCGGCTAAATCTTCATCACTAGAAGAAGCACCAGCATCTGGCGCTGCCTCACCACTACCTGCTGCAAGTGCTGCTTCAAGTAAATCATCGGCTGCACTTTGCCCATCCTCTTCGGCCTCTAATTGTGCTGCCCATTCAGCAGCTAAGGCATCTTGATCATCGCTCATAATATATCCTTGGCTTACAGGGTAAAAAAGCCTATGGCGTTGCGCCATCTTCCACTATAAAATCTGTAAAATATACACGGACTACATAGGATCCGCCAAGTATTTGATTTAACCTTGCTGCTACTTCGGCCTTGAGTAGTATCTTGCCTTCAGCCGAGGAAATATCCGCATAGGTTTTACCAGCAAGCAATATGATTACTGCATCGCGAATTTTTGGACTTTGAGATTTAATTAAAGCAGATACATCACGATTGACCTCTACTTCCATACCAAGGCGCAAATATCTTTTACCTGTGGGATCAGAAAGATTGACCACAAATGGTGGCAGTGGCAACACCATGCCCTGAGAGCGCGGTAAATCAGATTGCCTCTCAATACGTGCTTCGCCCTCTCCCTCTTTAGCCTCTCCATCCTTAGGAGCTTCAGCTTGACTAGCTCCCTCTTCAGTAGTGGTAGCATCTTCAGAAGCTGGATCCACTGGGGCACGCATAAAGAACCACCAATAAGCACCCCCACCGCCAGCGGCAAGTATAATTAATAAAATCAAAAATATAATAAGAAATTTTTTAACTTTTGATTTTTTTGGAGCTTCAGCACCTTCGGGTAGAGCTTCCTTATCTGCCATACAAATCTCCTTTCAAAACTTTGACTGTATATGGCCTTGTTTTAATGATTATGCACAAATCATACCAAAAATACAAGGAAAAACTATTTATTTATAGAGCAATCTACGACATTATAAATATCTAAAGGCCAAGCATTAATTCAATATTTCAATATAAAGCCTAGCGTGAAGTTTCACACAGTTGAAATACTATGTGACAATCATATAATTTGAACTAAAAAAAGCAAGAAATTAATTCATTGCCCTTTGTCCAAAAATATCTGTCCCAACGCGTACCAAGGTCGAACCAGCCCATACCGCTGCTTCTAAATCGCCAGACATACCCATGGAAAGGTGTGGCAAGCTCAAACCTAAATCACTACGCAACTTATCTCTAAGCGTTCGTAAAAGCTCAAAGTGTGGGCGTGCAGCCATTCCCGCATCAAATACAGGAGGTAAGCACATAAGCCCTTGCAAATCTAAATGCTCACACTTAGCAACCTTTTCGGCTAAGTGTGGCAAATCTTTTATAGCTACACCTGATTTTTGTGCCTCTGCTCCCACATTTACTTGGATTAAAACAGCTTGGCGTATGCCAAGTTTGCTAGCATGTTGATCTAAAAGCAAGGAAAGTTTTTCTGAATCTAAGGTGTGAATTAGCCCAAATCGTCCTACTACAGCCTTAGCCTTTCGACTTTGAATGTGCCCTGTGAAGTGCCAATTTAACTTTGCATTAAAAATTTTGCTCAATTCGTCCTGTTTGGCATGAGCCTCTTGCACATAGTTTTCACCAAAATCTATTTGGCCAGCTTGGGCCACTTGTAGTATATGCTCAATGCTTTGTAATTTAGATATGGCAATAAGCTTAATCTCATCTGTCCTACCAGCATCTTGCATAGCGTTCTTAACACGCTCTTGTACCAAGGCAAGACCATTGCTTTCAACCATGCTTACTCCTGCATCATGCCAAGATTGCGTAAAAAATTAACATCTTCGGTCCAATTTTCACGTACCTTTACCCATAGTTCCAAATGAACCTTACCATCCAAAAGCGTAATAATATCTTTTCTTGCCGCAGTGCCAATGGATTTTAGGGCAGAGCCAGCCCTACCAATAACAATGGCTTTATGTGAAGATCTAGCCACATAGATAACAGCATGAATAATGGTTTGTCCACGCTCACTATCTTCTTCCCATTGTTCTATATCAACAGCTACAGAATAAGGAACTTCTTGCTTTAAGTGCAAAAAAAGCTTTTCACGCACAATTTCTGAAACCATAAAACGCAAAGGAGCAGTTGAAAGTTGGTCAGCAGGGTAAACTGCTGGAGCCTCTGGCAAGAAACCATAAATTAAATTTTTAAACGCATCTAGCCCATCACGGCGTAAAGCAGAAGCTGGAAAAATTTCAGCCTTGGGAAAAATTTCGCTCAAGCGAGTCAAAAGTGGGAGCATCTTGCTTTTATCACTAAATAAATCTATTTTATTAACCAAGATGCATACAGGTCTATCTTCCATGGCTAAAGCCTCACCAAGGGCAGATAAATCAGAATTTAAGAAGTCCGGCTTGCGGATGTATAAATCCCCATCTAAAATTAATACTATCATATCAGCCTGAGCCATACTTTGCCAAGCTGATTGAAGCATGGTTTTACTTAATCGCCCACGCACTTGTGCCATGCCTGGGGTATCCATAAAAATAATTTGCCCACAATCTTCACTCAAAATTCCTACAATTTGATTGCGTGTAGTTTGAGGGCGTGGGGTCACAATACTAACCTTTTGGCCCAGCAAAGAATTTAATAATGTTGATTTCCCAGCATTAGGTGGACCCATTAATGCCACCCAACCACAACGATGTATCAAGCCTTGCTCATTTGTCATAAATATTCCTATATGATATTACACTTATAAATTTAAATATTTATCATGCTTTTGCGTTTTTTAATTAGCATATAAACCACAACAACTCCTACCAACTTGCTTAGCACCATACAGGCAAAGCTTATGGGGGTAGCCATATCAATTAAAGTTAGAAAAGCAAGCGTATCAAGTGGAACCCCAATTAAGCTTGAGTATATAATACGCTTTTCAAAGGGTTTTTTTGTAAATGTAAAGACGGCCCAATCAGCTAATTCGCCAAGTGCAAAAGCTACAGCCGAAGCCATTGCCAAAGTAGGGGTTGCAAAATACCAGCTAAGCACACAACCAATGAGCATGGCCCATAATATGTGATGACCTACACGCCTTTGAGCAAAATCTCGCACAACAAAAATAAAACCCACTACTAAGGACATAGGTGGCCATAAATCACCACTTGGCAAAACCACTGGAGGCATATAAGCAAAGCCTACATTGACAGCAAGAATAAGAAGTATGTATGTAATTACATGTAACATGCCAAGCACCATATGCACCTTCTTGCTTGGTGTCAAATTTTATGAGGTAGATATGACTATAAAAGAAATTTATTCAGCCATTGAAAAAATGGGATGCCTTAGCATCAGCACAGAAGAAAATGGTATTTTACATAGTAGAATTATCAGTATAGCTGGCGCAGACGATGATGGTATTTACTTTCTAACCATGACAGTAAAACCATTTTATCGACAACTAATTAATAATCCGCGCATTTCGATGTGCGGCATTTACCCTCACGGTCGTAAAATGGGAAAAAATGCCGTTGGGCAGCCATACTTGGTTCCAGGTTATACCTTACGTATTAATGGACTTGCTTATGAATTATCACAAGACGACCTGCATAAAAAAGCAGCACAAGGCCATGAGATTTGTCAATATACCCTTGAAGAACAAGGTAGATATCCTGACATGTGTCTATTTTGCGTAACCCAAGGTCAAGGCGAAATTTATGACTATGACTTTGAAATGGAACATCGCGACCATAAGCTTTTACGTACACCATTTACTTTTGGTGGAGCTAGCCCATTAGAACTTGGTGCACGCATTAATCCTGAGCTTTGTATTGCATGTGGAGAGTGCTTTAGTGCATGCACATTTAAAGCTATCGTTGCTGGTGATGCATATGAAGTTAATGTTAATCGATGTGATATGTGCGGTTCATGCTCATTGGTTTGTCCGCAAAAAGCTATAAGTTACTAATTTGTAAATTTAAAAATTAAAAAAGGGCATCATTATGATGCCCTTTTTAATTTACTATTTATATGGTCTTAGAAGCTGTAGTTAAAGAAAACACCAGCTTTGTAGCCATCGCGTTTTACGCCTTGGCCATCAAATTTATCCCAAGTTTCACCGTCAACACCGTTTACGATGTAACCAAGTTGTACAATAACGTCTAGGTTTTCGTACATTTGATAGGTCGTATCAAGGTTGAATTCTAAAAGATAGTCATTAGTTGTTAGATAAATAGTACCGTTACCACCAACATTGTTGAAGGCATCGCCAACATATTTAGCCATGTCAGGATTGTTAGTACCACGCCAGTAAGCTACACGGAAGGTATGAGAAAGATCTTCAACGAAGGACATATCTTTAATGTGCAAACCAATACCCCAAGTACCGGTGTAGCTTAACATTTGGTCATAACCATTGTTGTCGCCACCAGTCCAGTAGGAATAGCCCACTTCATTACCATCACCCATGAAGGAGGTGAAGTTACCAACAGCACTAAAGTATGGCATCATTTCGGAACCGTTATTAACGTCACCGTCATCACCGCTACCATACCAACCAAATAGACCAGGAGTACCCCAATCCATCTTGTATTCAACTAAAGCTTTTGCTAACCAACCACGACGGTCAAAAGACAAGTCAGAGGTACGAGTTCTGTCAGATCTTGCAGCATTACCAAATACAACGTCTTTAGCTTCGCCATAACCTGTTACTTGACCATAGTTAAGGTCAAGTTCAATGTTCCAGCCGCCACCAAAGTTAAAGCCCATGGGCAAGCCAAAGAATAAAGCAGTAGCATAGCCAGTGTCATCAAGACCAGAACCAATGGCGCCCATAGATGTGCCAACATTGCCTCTAACAACAGGAGCAGGCATAAGACCAGCAGCAACATAACCGGCAGAAGCACCACCTATTGATAGAGGTACATTTTGACCGATCATACCACCAAGAACCCAAGGAGTAATCTTCCATCCGTCACCCTTTAAAGGTACGAATACGGTGAATAAATCTGCATTATCAAGGTAGTTAGATGGGTTATCATCATCTTCACTTACCCAGTTATCATTATAAGGACGAACCCAAGCTACGCCAAGGCTAGCCATATCATTAAATCTATAGGAAGCAACAACACCAGCTACCATATCGTCTAGTATAGCAGAACCACCAGCTACGTTAGGCATGGTCAAAGGTTGAATACCCATGCGGAAGCTAAGCTCAGTATTTGGCCAGTACCAATCAATATAAGCATTACGAAGTTCTACAATGGTACGGTCAGCGCCAAGAGCACCGCCGGAACCTACGTTACCCCAAGTGGTATCGCCCATTTCAAAGCTTACAGTACCTGAAAGAGTTTCAGAAGCAACTGCATCTATTTGCAAACGAATACGTTGCATAGCGGCAAAAGTGTCGCTACCGTTTTGACCTTGATAGTAAGTATCAAGCATACCGAAGCCCATAATCCACTGGCCCTTGGCTTTGAAATCAATAGCCGAAGCACCTGTGGCTACACCAAGCAACATACCAGCTGTGAGACACAATGTGACAATCTTTTTCATAATGTTTTCCTTCCTTAAAAATATACTACTTTACATAACCATTTCAGCGGCTTAGCACAACAAGACACACTAGCTCACCGCGAATGAACTAAAATTGCATAATTATCAGCAAAACGCAAGCCTTTTGGTAAAAATTTTTTTACTCTACTATAAGTTTTCGTATATTATAATTCGTCAACTTTAGATAACATACTTTATTTTAATATATTTTTTGTAAAAATATTTTTTGCTGGCCTGTAAAAAATTTTTTTTCAAATTTTTTTTACGTATACAGCATACAATGATTTTTTTTACAAACCATAAAAGCATTATTTACTCTAAGCTTATCACAAAAAATGGCTGAAAACACACATATATTTTAATACAATATTGTAATTTTGCAACAAGATTGTATATTGTTCTTTTATACATTTTGGTGTAAGCTACATTGTATTTATAAGAAATTAATTTTGTTTGGGTAGTAATGTGCGCAGTTTAGAAAAAGAAAAAAGTTCTTCAAAAATTATAATAAGTTCTTTTATATTCATTTCTATTATCTTGGTGATAATGGTAGTGATTTTAATTCAAGAGCTTGAAGAAACCTATGAGCGCCATAATACATCACTACTTGATGGGGTTACCACTAACTTTGCACATATGAGTAATTTATACATGGCAGCGGTAAGAGAGCAATTAGACCTAACCGCGGCTGCTATAAACGCAAATAATGACATTGACCATACACAATCTCTCAAGCAAATAGCCACTATCCTTAATAAGGATTATCTATATTTTGGTATAGTCAGCAATAAAAATGAACTTGTTACCATAGATGTTTATGGAGACAAAATCGAATTTGACTCACATACTGCACAAAGCATTATACACAAACAAGACTTGTTAAGCTGTAGTATTGAAAGCTTTGCTGACCATGGTCATGTGCACATGATTAGCGCCCCAGTTATACGAGAAAAAGAGCAATTGGGCTCAGTATTTATCATAAGAGGGCATACGTTATTATTCAATATGTTGAATAATATAAAATTTAGACACGACATTGAATTTGTTATTTTTGACGAAAAAGGTCTTGTAATAAACTCAACAAATAGCTCCGCAAAAGACGAACCAGAATCAGTAGAACTATTACAAGATTTTTATTTAACCAATAGACTAGCCTTAAGAAATACTAAACAAAGCTTACTAAATCATACTAAAAAAATCATTACTATCAACCTTCAAGATGAGCAATTTTTCGCAAGTTTTGTCCCCATTATCGGTGTAAATTGGGCTGTAGGTGCCCTTTTGCCCGCAAAGGAAGTTCAGTCTCGCGTTAATTCTACAATTTCTATTATTATAGGCACACTTGGGGTATGGCTTACATCATTTGTTGTACTTACAGGCTACTTATTGCATGTACAAAATAGATCCCATGCAGCCATACGAGCTAGAGCAACTGAGTTGCAAGACACTATTAATACTATACCTTGTGCAATAGTCCGTTGCTTAAACGATGAACATTGGACTATTATTGATTATTCAGACAGTCTCAACAAATTACTTTGCGCTACACCTGAAGATATTAAGAAAATATACAACAATAAATGGATTGAAATTATACACCCTGACGATAGGGAACAAGTTCAAAAAATCATGAACCAGCATGAGTTAGAAATCAAAACAACTGAATACCGCGTATTACGTAAAAATAACACGCACCTATACGTGATGGACCGCTCGCATGCTATAACCGATGATAGAGGGCATTATTTATGGTGTGTAATTTTTGACATTGATGATTTAAAAAGGTCACAACTTCTAGAAAGAAAGATGGTAGAGCGCTATAAATACCTTCTAGAAATGTCAGACAACATTTTGTATGAATATGATTTGAGCAATCATCAATTTGGAGTTTCCATACAATTTTTCAAAAAATTTCATTATCCCCTACCCCATGTGATGCATATGGAGCATTATCCCATTAGCAAGGATGTTATTCACCCTGACGATATGGATTTATTTATGTCTATGCATATGCGCATCAAGGTAGGTGGAAAAAATGCCACAGCCTTGCTACGCATCAAAACCTACCAAGGGCAATGGCTCTGGTGTCAATTAAGCCAAACAGCTTGGCGCGACGAAACAGAAAAACTAAAAGCCATTGGAAAGATAGAAAATGTAGATAAGGAAACCCGCATCCTGCATAAATTGCGTGATGATGTAAAGCGCGACTCTTTTACGTCACTTTATAACAAAACTGCCACAGCAGAGCTCATTCAGCGCGAGCTTAACATTGACAACAATACGCGTGGAGCCTTTTGTATTATAGATATTGATAACTTCAAGCAAGTAAATAGTACCTTTGGTCATGCTATGGGTGATATGGTCATTAAAAATCTTGCCGACGGTCTTTCACAAATTTTTAGAAGTGATGACATAGTTGGCCGAATTGGTGGAGACGAATTTATTGTTTATATTAAGGATATTCCAAACTTACGCCCATTATTGCTAAAAATTGACCAAATTCAACAATTCTTTAAGCAGACTTTTGAGGATAATGGCTCAGTTGTATCTATTTCTAGCAGTATTGGTATAGCTCTCTTCCCACAAGACGGCACAAATTATGAAGAACTTTATCGCAATGCTGACAAAGCTTTATATCGCTCCAAAATGACTAAGGATACTTATAGCTTTTTCGACCTTAGTATTGACAATTAGCATTTATAGTTACATTCTACGCTTTACAATGTAGGTCAATTAACATTATTATAAAGAAGGTTTTACAACCATTAATTAAGGGGGCCTTTATGGATGAATATGTTTCACTAAATTCTTATTCACAAACATCACTGCCTGGGCGCATGGATTTTGTACAGGCCATATCGGGAGCTTTGCTTGCTGTTTTTACACTTATGCATCTAATTTTTGTAAGTACAGTACTCATTTCTCCAAGTCTTATGAATGGCTTAGGTTGGCTTTTAGAAGAGTTATATCTTGCTCAAATTGGTGGACCCATCATATTGCTTATTATGGTCATACACTTTGTTATTGCTGCAAGAAAAATGCCTTTTCACGTAGGTTCATTACCACTTTTTTTCAGGCATGCTAAAGCCATGCGCCACTGTGATACCTCACTTTGGTTGGTGCAAGTAATAACAGCCATCCTACTATTGGTCATGGTCACAAGTCACATCTTTGTAATCTTAAATGCGCTACCCATCACTGCTGAAAGCTCAGCCCTACGCGAACAAAACGGTTGGTCACCTTTCTATGTGATTTTACTTGTATGTGTAGGTTTGCATTTAAGTATTGGACTTTTCCGCATTGGGGTAAAATATGGATATATCACCGAGAAAACGCGTCCTCTTTGGACTAAGCGCACTTGGTATCTTATTTTCGCCTATGTAGGTCTTGGGCTCTTAACCATGGTCCGTTTTCACTTTATTAACGTAAATTAAGTCACTAGAAGGAGAGCACATGCGTACCTTTCAAACCGATCTTTTGTGCATGGGAGCTGGCCTTGCTGGTGAACGTGTGGCTGTTGAAGCCGCACAAGCAGGCTTTGATGTTATCTGCCTATCCATAGTTCCTCCCAAACGTTCACATTCATCAGCTGCCATGGGTGGCATGCAAGCAGCACTTGGCAACTCTGCTATGAGTCAGGGTGACTGTCCTGATGTGCACTTTACCGATACAGTAAAGGGTTCTGATTGGGGATGTGATCAAGAAGTAGCACGTATCTTTGCTAATACTGCCCCCATTGCCATGCGCGAAATGGCTTGGATGGGTGTGCCTTGGAGCCGTGTGGAACCTGGAGTGCACACATACTATAGGGGCGGAAAACCCTTTGAAGCAGAAGAACTTGAAGAAAAACGAGGCCTTATTCACTCACGGGCCTTTGGTGGTACTGCCAAATGGCGTACCTGCTATACATCTGATGGTACGGGACACTCTGTACTTTTTACACTAGACAATAGGCTATTACAACTTGGCGTAGCCGTACATGACCGCATGCAAGCTGAAGCCCTCATCCATGATGGTGAAACCTGCACTGGTTGTATTTGTCGTTGCTTACGCACAGGTGAACTTGTGGCCTATCGTGCTAAAGTTACTCTTATTGCCACCGGCGGCTATGGACGCATATACCCTGCCACTACCAATGCCGTCATATGCGATGGCGGTGGACAAATTACTGCACTTGATACTGGCTGTGTATCCCTTGGTAATATGGAGGCCGTGCAATTTCATCCCACAGGTACCGTACCCACTGACATATTAGTCACAGAGGGCTGTCGCGGTGATGGTGGTACATTGCTTGATGTAAATGAATATCGCTTTATGCCTGATTATGAACCAGAAAAAGCTGAACTTGCTTCACGTGACGTTGTGTCAAGACATATGCTAACCCATATCAAAAAAGGACTTGGAGTAAAAAGCCCTTATGGTGAGCATCTATGGCTTGATATTCGCCATCTTGGTGAAAAACATATTACAACTAACTTGCGTGAAGTTTATGATATTTCGACAAAATTCTTAGGTGTTAATCCAATTCATCAGCTCATTCCAGTGCGCCCAACCCACCATTATAGCATGGGTGGAGTACGCACCAATAAAGATGGTGCCGCCTATGGTCTTAAGGGTTTATTTTCAGCAGGTGAAGCTGCATGCTGGGATATGCATGGATTTAATCGCCTTGGAGGTAATTCATTAGCAGAAACTGTTGTAGCTGGTCGTGTAGTAGGTAAAAAAATTGTTGAATATCTACAGGGTTATGAAACATCATTTAGTACCGTGGCCGCTGACCTTGCTTATAAACAAGTAGCTGAGCGCATTGACAATATGGTTTATGGGCGTAAGGGTAAAGAAAACTGCTATGAACTACGTTCGCTTATGTTTAAAACCATGATGGATAATGTAGGTATTTTCCGTAATGGAAAAGATCTGCAAAAAGCTGTTGATGAATTACAAGAACTTTTGGCGCGCTCTGAAAATATTGCTCTAAATGGTAATAATAAAGGCTTTAATCCAGAACTTTCCATGGCTCTACGCATTAGAGGCATGCTCAAGCTTGGGCTATGCACCGCCTATGGTGCACTTATGCGCACTGAAAGCCGTGGCGCGCATGCCCGTGAAGACTACCCAGACCGCGACGATACCAAGTGGCTTAATCGTACCCTTGCAGTGTGGAAAGAAGGCGATAGCCTACCTACATTGAGCTATGAAGATGCAACTCCTTGGTATGAAATTCCTCCAGGTGAGCGTGGTTATGGGGGTGGAAGTATTATTGAAGCCGAAATTCCTCAAGATAAAATTCGCCCATTTGGTGGCGCATAAAGCAGGGAGAAAAGATAAATGGGACGTAACCTACATATTGAAATTATGCGCTACAATCCTTTGGATCCACAAAGCGTGCCTAAGATGCAATCCTTCTACTTAGAAGAACACGCTAGCATGACCCTCTTTGTGGCTTTAATGCAATTGCGCGAAACCAAAGACCCCACCCTACAATTTGATTTTTGTTGTAGAGCAGGAATTTGTGGTTCATGTGGCATGGTAATCAATGGTCGCCCAGGCCTTGCTTGCTCAACCCAAACCGCAGATTTACCCGAACATATCACTTTGCATCCACTACCAATTTTTAAGCTTATTGGCGACCTATCCGTTGATACAGGCACATGGTTTCGCAATGTAGGTACAAAGCTTGAAACTTGGATTCACAGCCAAGCAGAATTTGATGAAAATGCCATTGAAGAGCGTATGTCTAACAATCTAGCCACAGAAATTTTTGAGCTTGATCGCTGTATTGAATGCGGTTGCTGTGTAGCAGCTTGTGGCACAGCGCGCATGCGCGAGGATTTCTTTGGCGCAACTAGTATTAATCGCATGGCAAGGTTTTATATTGACCCTCGCGATGAACGAAGCAAAAAAGATTTTTACGAGCTTATTGGTAATGATCAAGGGGTATTTGGATGCATGGGTTTACTAGCTTGTCAAGACGTATGCCCAAAACAACTGCCACTTCAAGACCAATTAGGCATCATGCGCCGCATGCTAACCCTTGAATCTGTTAAAGGCATAGTACCAGAAAAATTGCGTAACCTCATGGCAAGAAATTGCTCCTGCCATGAAAAAAAATAATGTTCCAACAAGTCTAACTGAGGTAAAACAATGACATTGTACACAAAGGAAGAAGCATTAGCCTATCATGAACTACCCCGCCGCGGTAAGGTAGAGGTCCTACCCACCAAGGCTTGCGCTACCCAAAAAGACCTCTCCATGGCCTATTCTCCAGGTGTGGCCGAAGCTTGCCTTGCCATACATGCCAATGAAAGCATGGTTGACGTATACACAGGCCGTGCTAACTTGGTTGCTGTTGTATCCAATGGTACTGCTGTACTTGGTCTTGGTAACATTGGCCCCAAGGCTGGAAAACCAGTTATGGAAGGTAAGGGCGTACTATTTAAGATGTTTGCAGATGTTGACGTCTATGACATTAACCTTGCAGAAACTGACCCAAGCAAATTATGCGAAATTGTAAAAGCCATGGAACCTACCTTTGGCGGTATTAACCTTGAAGATATTAAAGCACCGGAATGCTTTTATATTGAAGAAAGATTACGCCAAGAAATGAACATACCTGTATTTCACGATGACCAACACGGTACAGCAGTTATTTCTGCAGCTGGGCTTATTAATGCTTGTGAAATTACGAAACGTAATATTGAAGATTGTAAGGTAGTTATATCAGGTGCTGGTGCAGCTGCCATAGCTTGTGCTAACCTTTACGTGACCATGGGTGTTAAGCGTAAAAATATCTTTATGTTTGACTCACGTGGACTTATTCATAAGCAACGCACTGATTTAAATAAATATAAAGATCAATACGCTCAAGATGAGAACTGCTCCCTAACTAAGGCCCTTATTGGTGCAGACGTATTCCTTGGTCTTTCTGTTAAGGATTTATTATCTAAAGAAATGGTAAAAAGCATGGCCCCACAGCCCATACTTTTTGCTTGCGCTAATCCTGACCCAGAAATAAGCTATGCTGACGCTAAAGATGCCGTACCAGATTGTATTATGGCCACAGGGCGATCTGATTATCCTAATCAAATTAATAATGTATCTGGTTTTCCCTTCCTCTTCCGCGGAGCTCTTGACGTAGGCGCTTCACAAATTAATGAAGAAATGAAAATTGCTGCGGCCAAAGCTTTGGCTGATTTAGCCAAGGAACCTGTTCCTCAATCTGTTATTGATGCCTATGGTGGAGAAAATTTCACCTATGGCGTTGATTACGTTATACCAAAGCCTTTAGACCCACGTATTATCGAATGGGAAACTCCAGCCGTTGCCCAAGCCGCCATGGACTCAGGCATTGCTAGCCGACCAATTAAGGATATGGAGGCGTATCGCAAGAGCCTTGTAGAACGTGTTAATGCATGCCGCAAACGCGCTGAGGCTTTGCATAAGAGTTATTTATAATACAAGGTGAGAAACTTTTATAAACAAAAGTTCCTCACCTCAA
This sequence comes from uncultured Desulfovibrionaceae bacterium, assembly GCA_964371195.1. Classification (GTDB taxonomy): domain Bacteria; phylum Desulfobacterota; class Desulfovibrionia; order Desulfovibrionales; family Desulfovibrionaceae; genus CAYJAD01. The sequence continues at coordinate 15,341 of CAYJLD010000029.1, forward strand.
ACTGATAACAAAGCCCCTTATGTTTTTTGGGCTTTCATCAAAGAACTTTATGACCATTAACTTTAATCCTTATGATTAAAGTTAATGGTCTTAATTTATCTGTAAGAATAACATAATTAAGTATATATTACTTTTCAAGCTTATAGCCGCGCGGTGTTACCATATATTTATCCAATAGCTTTGTATTGGAATTGCCAATAAATATTATGGAAAGCATATCCGCAGTTTCTGGGTCAAAATCACCTAAGGTATGTAGTGATGCACTTTGATTAGGGCGATAAGCATTGCGCACAATGCCAACAGGTGTATCACTTGAGCGATACTTCTTCGCTATATCAAGTGCTTGCTCTAAGTGTTTTTTGCGTCCACGTGAACGAGGATTATAAAGCACCAAGACAAAATCAGCACTTAAAGCCGCATTCAATCTTTTAATAATTAATTCCCAAGGTGTAAGTAGGTCACTAAGACTTACCGATGCAAAATCATGCATTAGCGGCGCACCAAGCAAGGCTGCCGCACCACAAAGAGCTGGAATACCAGGAATAATATCGATTTGCATGTCTTGTAAAATACCAGCTCGATCTGCTAATTCAAGCACTAAGCCTGACATACCATAAATACCAGCATCACCAGAACAAACTATGGCTGTGCGCAAACCTTGGCAAGCTTTATCTATGGCAGCCTGACAGCGTTCTTGTTCGTGGCGCATACCAGTACTAATGATTTCTTTATCTTCGCGTAAAATTAATGGAACCATGTCCACATAGAGGCCATAACCAACTATAACCTTGCTATCAGATAGGGCATCAAAAGCCACTGGAGGCAAGAGGCCACTATCTCCTGGGCCAAGACCAATAATATGCAATGGGGCAATTTTCACTAGAACTCCAACTGATTGGGGGTGTAAACACTACTAAGTGCTATGGCTACAGTAATTTTTTTATTATATTTTACTTTTGGTACAATTAAACTTGCCCCATCACCTGCACCAAGCAAAGCAGCTCCTTCACTTACGCTTATTTTCTCAACTGAGAGTAATTTTGCAGCGATTGCAGATGGGTTGGGACTTAGAGTATTAGCTAAATCATGGGCATTAAATAAGCGCAATGGTAAGGCAAATTCCTTAGCAGCTAAAATTAAACCTGCTTCATCACTCTTAATATCAGCACTGGCAAAGCATGACAATGCGCGCGGTTCAAGCTTCTCTTTTGCAAAGGTTTGCTCAATGGCACATAAGATTTCTTCCTTGTGAGTACCACGCTTACAACCAATGCCCACACATAAAACTGGCATGGTCAAGCGTAAAAATTGTGCATATTCAGGTAAAATTTGCCAATCTATACCTATACTTGGAAGATTAAAATCCATTGTGTTTAGACTATTATGTATATTAAATCCAGCTTGTATTAATACGTTTTGATTGAAAATACCTCTGGGATCATAAAGCTGTACAGCCTCTTTATTTAACAAGGCAGAATTAATAAATTTTACCTTGTTCCAATCAAGTATAATGCAACCATGTTGCTTAGCAAGCATATCTATAGCTAAAACATTATTTATATCGGTAGCAGTGGTTATGATTGCTTTAGTACTATGAGTTGGGGCAAGGTATTTAGCAATATCCTTACAAAGTTCATTGGCCCCACCCCAATGCCCGGAAAGCAAACTTATGGCATAATGTCCAAGCTCATCACAAACAACTACTGCTGGATCTTTGGACTTATGCATAAGGTGCGTAGCTACTGAACGTACAGCTATGCCAGTAGCCGATATAAATATATGTGCCTTATACAAGTTAAAGGTATGCGCAAGCAAGTCTGATAAACTTGTAAATCCACTATCCCCTTCAGTGCAAAATTTTTCAGGCGCGTAGATGCACAAATCAATATGCTTTGCTAAAGAGTGTGCAAGGCTAACACCTTGTGCACTTAAGGCATAGCAGGCAATGGATGACATATAATTTTACAATTAAATTATTACAAAGCAATCTTGCGCACAGCCTCAAGGGTACGCTCAAGATGTTCATCACTATGCACAAAGCTCATCATAGCCGCTTCAAAGGAAGCTGGCGCAATATAAACACCTTCATGGCGTAAAGCTTTATAAAACTTTGTAAACATGGCTGTATCGGTAGCTTTTACATCATCAAAGTTGTAAACAGGCTTTAAGCTAAAGAAAGGGCAAAACATAGGACCAAGTGCAGCAACATTTACTTGAAGCCCTTTGTTTTTCAAAATATCTTCCATTTTGCTTGCAAATTCTTTTGTGCGTGCTTCAAGTTTTGCATAGTCACTATTTTTTAATACACGTAAAGTGGCAAGACCAGCAGCCATAGCTAGTGGATTACCTGACAATGTACCAGCTTGATATACGTCACCACTAGGAGCAACACGCTGCATAAATTCACGCTTGCCACCATAGGCACCTACAGGTAGCCCACCACCAATAATTTTGCCAAGGGTGGTTAGGTCTGGGTCAATGCCAAAATAACTTTGCGCTCCACCATAGGCTAAGCGAAATCCGGTAATAACTTCATCAAAAATAAGCAAAGCTCCGTGAGCAGTGCATAGCTCACGTAAACTTTCAAGAAAGTTTGCACGCGGAGCAATTAGGCCCATATTAGCTGCAGCTGGCTCCACAATTACAGCTGCTAAGTTTTTGCCTTCTCTTGCAAAAATATCCTTTACTGCATCTAAATCATTATATGGTGCAAGCAAGGTGTCTTCTACCACTGAACTTGGTACACCTGGAGTTCCTGGTATGGATAATGTAGCCATGCCAGAGCCTGCTGCTGCAAGGAATGAATCAGCATGTCCATGATAGCAACCAATAAATTTTAACACCTTATCTCTTGATGTTACGGCACGAGCAAGGCGCAAAGCACTCATGGTGGCTTCTGTGCCTGAGTTCACCATGCGTACCATTTCTACTGAAGGTAAGGCTTCAATAACTTCCTTAGCTAAAAGCACTTCATCAGCACAAGGAGCACCATAGCTTGTGCCTCGGGCCGCAGCTACCTGCACAGCATCGGTTACTTCTGGGTGTGCATGGCCTAATATCATAGGACCCCATGACAATACATAATCTATATAGGTATTATCATCGGCATCTGTAAGCTCACAACCCTTAGCGGACTTAATAAATAAAGGAATACTATCCACATTTTTACATGCTCTAACTGGACTATTAACCCCACCAGGAATAAGTTCCTTAGCTCTATCAAATAATTCTTGTGATTTTACTTCTTGCATAACCATTCCTTATATTAATTAAAAATATTTCATAGAAGTTTTCTTAAGCTCTTTTATGCTATCTAGAACAGCAAAATCTTTAAGCCCAGTCAACTTTTGTACCTCAAGGATGACGTCTTCACACTCCTTAGCACTGCGCCCATGAATCATAGTATAAAGCGTATATGGCCAATCGCTAGCTGACGATGGGCGAAAATAACAATGGGAAATATTGCTATGCGTTGCAGCTTTTTTGCCGCATTCTTCCACTTTATCTTCTGCAACAATCCACGCGACCATAGCATTATTATTCCAGCCGGTTTTTTGATGCTTAATGCTTGCTCCAAAACGACGAATAGCCCCGTCATCTACTAAGCGTCTTAATAAATCTAGCACCACTTGCTCTGAACAACCAACTTGAGCAGCAATATCCGCATAAGGAGTTGTACTATCAGGTAGATTATCTTGAACAATACGTAAGATTGCATTTTCTTGTGCAGTAAAATTATAAGCCATAACTAACTTCCAGTAATTTTTTTTATGGGTAATGCCTTCCATTGCCTAACAATGCACCATGAATAAATGGCTAGGCCCAACCAAACAAATATAAGTGTAAACCTTGAGCTTTCGCTCATGATTTCTCCAAAGATAAATACGCCAGCTAATAGCTTAATAGTGGGGGCAATATATTGCAAGAGGCCAAGGCTGGCTAAAGAAATATTGTGACTAGAAAAGGCAAAAAGTAGAAGCGGGGTTGTGGTTACAACACCTGTACCCATGAGTAATAATTGGGTGTTAAAATCATAAGCAAAAAAGGAATTAGGCGAATTAAATTCCTGCCACACAATATAACCAAAAGCTACAGGTAAAAGCCAAAGAGTTTCTAAAAATAATCCGGTTACGCCGCTTACTGAAACAGTTTTACAACAATACCCATAAGTTGCAAAACTTAAAGCCAAGCATAGCCCCACTAAAGGTATTTGCCCATAGGCCCAAACCCCATAACCTACCCCAAAACAAGCCACAGCAATGGCAAACATTTGTAACCTTGTCATCTGTTCACCCAAAAATAAGCGTGCAATAACCACACTAACCAGCGGGTTCATAAAATAACCAAGGCTTGCCTCCACAATGCGCTCATGCGTAACAGCCCAAATATATAGCAACCAATTGCCAGACAGTACCGTTGCAGCAATAAGTATACGCAGCATGGTTTTTTTATTGGTCAAGGCCTCACGAATTTCTGACCAAGAATGCATTAGAAAAGTAATAGGTAAAAGGGTCGCAAAGGACCAGAAAATGCGATGGGCTACTGTATCTAGGGCAGGTATGTGATCTAAGTATTTCCAATAAAAGACCAGAGCACCCCAAACAAAATAAGCTAAAACTGCAGACCAAAAACCTAATAAGGGTTGTTTTGCACTATTTGGGGAAGCTGGCATAGAACTTGATAAAGTGCGGGAAGGCATAACACCCTCCCGCAAAAATTATACTTATTTCTTAAAAGAGCGAGCAAAAAGTTCGCTGATGGCTTTGCGGCCAGAGTCTTCTAAAAAGCGAGTTCCGGTAGCTGTGAAGTTAGGACGAAGTATGCAAGGATCATGAGTCACATTCCAAGCATCTTTTTCCCAAGTAAACCATGATAGCTTAGATTGGTCAAAAACTAAGAGTGGTTTATTGCAAATTTTTGCAAATTCTGCTCCCCAACCTGTTCCACCTTTAACGGTGTTATCAGGTTGGATGGCTCCAATAACTACAATTTCACCACCACTACTTACTTGCCAGCAAATGGATTGCAACACTTTACGAAATAAAGGTGCACGAGTGTATTCACGGCTCATAAGTTTTGAGACATAGGTTAAGCTCACGTCTTTAAGGGCCAATTCATCATTGGTCAAGATACGAATACCGCGACTACGTTGAGATTGATGACCTTCAAAGCTATAGTTTACTTCTTCAATGCCCCACTCTTCAGCAAGAGAACCAAAAAAAGTTTCAGTGCCTGGAGCACCACCGCTGTACAAAACGCATTGTTTTGGATCAAGCATTGTTAAAACTCCTTAAATAATAAGGTTTTTACTTTAACTCTTTGTGGCTAAAAAACCTACACCAAAGTAAAAAAAGCCCTGGTTGCCCAGGGCATCAAATGCGCTTTAAACTAGTCTAATAGCGAGATGGACGTGGGGCGCGTGGCTTTGCTTCATTTACGCGCAAGGTCCGACCACCAAAGGACGCATTGTCAAGAGCTTCAACGGCTGCTCCGGCATCAGCATCTTCCATTTCTACAAAGCCAAAGCCGCGGGCTCGGCCTGTATCACGATCACTGATAAGTTTTACGGAAAGAACTGTACCGTATTCGGCAAATAAATCCTGAACCTGCTCCTCGTTTGCGGACCAAGGAAGGTTACCAACATAAATGGACTTGGACATGAAAAAAACCTCTCAAAAAATAGCTAAAAATCCGCGACAAATTATTGGTAAAACCTTTCACCAGAACGCGGCCATATGAAAGATAAAGAACACTCTTTCGCACTTATGTCAATGAGAAAGTGAAAAAAGTGCACTCTTTTACATTAAAAAAAATATTGGCTAATAAAATCAATTGGTTATAAAAGCACAAAATTTCACAATTTTAACATTTTTACCAGTCCAAAGTGGCCTTAAAGGCATGGGCTAGGTCCTGCACCCTTTCTTTGCACAATAAATTTGACCCATTTTTAATGCTAAGTAAGCTATCATCGGTCACTTGACCAATATGGGCAAACAGTGTTCCGCGCATAATATTTTTAAAGGCCGAAACCTTATCTGGTGCAACACTGACTAAGAGTCTACTTGCACTTTCACTAAATAATATTTCAGTGGAACTTAGCTCATCAAGTACTGGCACACAATCAAGATTAATTTCTGCTCCTAAGCGCCCTCCAATACACATTTCAGCAAGGGCAACCCCAAGACCGCCATCTGATAAATCATGGCAAGCTGAAACCACGCGCTCATATATGGCATGATGCAACCTTACATAACGCGCCTTGGCACTTTGCACATCCACAGTGGGCATGGTATTGCAACTTAATTTAAGCTCTGACGCCACCTCTGAGCCTGCCATATCACGCCCAGTTCCACCAAGTAAGAATATTTGATGACCAGCTTTCTTAAAATCAGAAGTTTGAGTTCGGGTTACATTTTCAATTACCCCAAGCACAGTAAATAATACCGTTGGCGGAATGGATATTTTTTCACCCCCACCAGTATAATCATTTTTCATGGAGTCCTTGCCAGAAACACATGGCACACCATAAGCTAAAGAAAAGTGCGATAATGCCTTACAAGCGCGTACTAACTGTGCCAATTTATAGTGTCCATCGGGTGTCTTTTCTGACTGTACAGGATCGCACCAGCAAAAATTATCTACACCAGCTAAATGATGTGGATTAGCACCAACGGCAACAGCATTACGTATAGCTTCATCCATGGCATTGGCCATCATCCAATAGGTGTCATAATCACTAAATTTTGGACAAATACCATGCGCAATGACCAAGCCAGCATCAGATTCAAGCACCGGCCTAATAACTCCAGCATCAGACGGCCCATCACGCATAACACCAACTAAGGGTTTTACCGCACTGCCACCACGCACCTCATGGTCATATTGGCGTATAATATATTCCTTGGAGCAAATATTTAAACGTCCAAGCAAAGCTTTAAGCAAGCCACCTGTATGGGTAGTATCAACTTCTACACGTGTATCTTCATGCTTAGGCGCTTGCCATTGCGCGCTAAGCTGCATTTGCGGTACACCTTCGTGCATGAAATTCATATCAAGATATGCCACAAGCTTTTGCCCATAACTAATGTGGAAATACCCAGAATCGGTATATTTACCAAGGGCCGTGGCTTCCACATCCATGGTTTTGGCAAGACTTAGAAATTCGTCTAAATGCTTAGGCGCAACAGCTAAGGTCATACGTTCCTGAGCTTCAGAAATTAAAATTTCCCATGGCTTTAAACCATCATACTTTAATGGTGCTTTAGCTAAATCGAGCTCACAACCACCTGTATCTTCGGCCATTTCACCCACCGAAGAAGAAAGACCTCCAGCTCCATTATCAGTTATTGCATTATAAAGCCCAAGGTCGCGCGCGCGTATAATAAAGTCATACATCTTACGCTGCGTAATGGGGTCACCAATTTGCACAGCTGTGGCCGGAGAACCTTCATGCAACTCTTCTGATGAGAATGTCGCTCCGTGAATACCATCCTTACCAATACGCCCACCAGCCATAACGATATAATCACCCACTTGGGCTTTTTTCTCATAACCAGGCTTACCAGCAACTTCTGTGGGAATAATACCAACAGTACCACAATATACTAAGGGCTTACCCAAAAAACGCTCATCAAAAACTAGGGATCCATTTACTGTGGGCACACCGGATTTATTGCCACCATGTTCAACACCTTCACGCACACCCTCAAGTACACGGCGCGGATGTAATAATCTTGGTGGCAGGCTTTCGGTATGAAATGGCGAAGCAAAACAAAATACATCGGTATTACAAACTAATTCAGCCCCCATACCAGTACCCATGGGGTCACGGTTAACCCCCACAATACCCGTGAGCGCACCTCCGTAAGGGTCAAGGGCCGACGGACTATTGTGTGTTTCCACTTTAATGCAGGCATCATAGGCTCCAATAAAGGATATAACCCCAGCATTATCCTTAAAGACTGACCTACAAAAATCATTTTCCCCAAGGCGTTCTCGTATATTGGCCGTAGCATCTCGAATACAACTTTTATAAAGATTATCCACTTGCTCTTTTATGCCAGTTTCGGCATTGGTATAATCAATATTTGAAGCAAAAATCTTATGTTTACAATGCTCAGACCATGTTTGAGCAAGCACTTCTAGTTCAGCATCGGTGGGGTCAGCTGGCAAACCAAGCTCAGCACGCTTGGATTTAACAGTTGGCTCTTGAAAATATGCACGTATACATTGCATTTCTTCAAGGCTTAAAGCTAGCGTATTATCACGACTTACTTTAAGCATGGCTGCATCATCCATATTTGATAGAGCAACAATATTTACATCATCGCTAGCAGTACCTGTAACTTGGGCCGCTTGGGCCTCAAAACCTGCACTTGTTTGCCATTCATTACGGCTTTTAATACGATAGCGTTGAATAAGCTCGTTGCATAAAAGATTACATGCTATATATTCTACCTGACTTAGATCAAGCTTGGCATCACTGGAACCAAGTAAACGATATTGCACCGATGTATATACATTGATATCATCCCTGTTTTTGCGCAATACCATGGCCGCTGTATCCCTTGCGGTACGCGCTTCATTATCGGTTACACCAGGGCGAAATCCCACTTCTAAAATAAAGTCCTCGGGATTGCTAGCATGTAGAGGTAATGGCTCAAGGCTGGCATGCTGCATAACTGGATCATGCCAAATGGCCTCACTCAGTAAGCGTTTAACTTCATCAAGGCTTAATCCATCCACAGTAAAAACCTTAACCTGATGCACAGCCCCTAAGGTAATATTTAAAGCCTTAGCTATATGCTCAGCCGTTTTTTTACCCACGGTATCTTCAATATGTGCGTGTAAACCTACTTCAATACGGTGTAACATAATTTACCCCATTAAATACTTTTTGTATTTTTTTCAAAGAATTGGGTCAGCATTATAAATCTATGCCTTAACATTTACTTTTCTCTTTTTATAACATAGTCAGTCATTTCTTTTAACACTTCCCACTCCTGACCTTGCGGCAAGGTATTTAAAGCTTGCAAAGCCTTTGCAATAGAACTTTCGGCCAAGATACGAGTTTTTTTGTCAAAACCAAGACTGCATATCTCTGCTCCAATGCGTTTAGCATCCGAAGCACTAAAACTACCACCTACAAAAGCCTTATCAAATTGGGCTCGCTTACTATCATCAAGGCTTGCACGATAAAATTGCAAAGGAGGCGTAAGCTTACCCTCGCGCAAATCTCCACCAGTGGGCTTGCCGGTTATCTCTTCAGGGGCAAAGTCCAAGGCATCATCAACCATTTGAAAAGCCATACCAAGCTCTTGACCATATATGGCTACCTGTTCCAAAATATGGTCAGAAGCCTTAGCTTGTAAGGCCCCTAAGACACAAGTAGCCCGCAAAAGCCAAGCTGTCTTTCCAAGAATTATTTCTTCATATATGTTGTGATCTTGACTAATGGAATGTAGGTGTTCAATTTCTAAAATCTCACCACCAGCAGTGCGCATCGTAGCTTCAGAAAAACAGTGACATAAACGTATATCATTAAAGCTAGAAACTAACATATTAGCAGCGGCAAGCATTGCATCACCAGCAAGTATGGTACTACGTACATCAAAAATATTATGAGCAGCTTTTTGTCCGCGCCTGGTATTGGCACCATCTAAAACATCATCATGCAATAGTGTAGCGGCATGTAGCATTTCCATGCTAATGGCAAGGTCATAGATATCTTGCTCTTTGTAGCCTAGTAAGCGGGCCATAAGTACCGTTAAAAAGGGACGTAAACGCTTACCTCCAGCAGAAAAAATATGCGCTGCAATGGGTCTAACTGAACTAGGTAAAGTGTGCAAAGACTTATTTAAAGCCGCTTCAATGAGAGGTAATTCTAATTGTAGGCGTTGTTTAATAACTTGCATAATCTACTCACAAAATAATTTTACATTAACTCTTTACAAAAATTGTATTTTACTTCACCATGGCGCATGAATTTTGACATAGAACTTTTTTTTGTTGCTCTTGGCTTAGCCTTTATTATTGAAGGTCTACCTTGGGCACTGTTTCCTGAAGCCATGCGCAAGGCCATGCTGTATATGACAATATCGCCAACATGGCAACTAAGACGTATTGGCCTTGTAGGCATTGGTGCAGGCTTACTCTTGGTCTGGCTAGTGCGCAATTATAACTAATTTCGCGCCTTTTCGGCAATATGTAAGCAAACAATACCAAAACTTAGAGGAATGTGCCATGCAGCATTAAAACCTGCCTTACGCATTTCATCCTCAAGAGCCGTTGCCGTTGGAAATTCATGTATAGTTTTAGCTAGATAAGTATAGGCATTGTCATGGCCAGAAACCAAATTTCCTATGCGCGGCAAAATATATTTTAAATAAAAATTGTACAATCCACCAAGAATTTTATTCTTACCCGAACCAAATTCTAATATACATGCTCGCCCCCCAGGTGCCAAAACACGAAGCATTTCAGCAAAGGCTTGCTCACGCGGATTAACGTTGCGTATGCCAAAAGCCATAGTTATGGCATCAACACTACAATCTTTTAAGGGTAGATATCTAGCATCTGCCCCCACCGGTAAAATAGCAGTAGACTGTTTTTTATTAAGCTTTGCTTTACCATGCATGAGCATGGGCGGACAGAAATCCATGGCAGGAACACAAATAGAGGGATATTTACGCTGTAAAGCCTGTGAAACCTTAAGTGTACCTGCAGCAAGATCTAACACGCGTCCAGTACAAAAAGGTCTAACTTCTTGCACAAGTCTCTTACGCCACATACTATCAATGCCAAGACTTAAAACAGTATTTAATACATCATACCAAGGGGCTATGCGCTCAAACATGGCAGAAATAGATTGAGCAGTAGATTTCTTAGGCAAGGTCATATAAATCCATCAAATTAAACAATATAATAAAATTTTAGTGGGGTATTGGCTAATAAAACCATAACCATTAGTCAGTTTTGCCTACTTCGGGCTGTTTTTTAGCATGAGATTCAATGGTTTTTAAGACAACCTCATAAACAGCCGGAAAAGTCTCCGCAAAATTAGATGGCGAAATGGTGCGCGTTTCAATAAATTTTGCCACCAACTCCTTGGCTACTTGCAAAGCCTCTTTATGTAATCTATCCACCACCACCTCCGCAGCGCGGCTTGCCTAATGCTTGTAGCAAGTTCATATGGCCTATATACCCACATACTTGCTTATAGCTTTATAACTTATGCAAAAAGTTATTTAAAAATCCCCGCCCTTTTGGGGAATGGCTTGGGCCCCCTATGGGCTTTGCCGGGCGGGTCAAGAAACGAAAACACTTAGTCCCCGCCCCTTATTTGTAAATCTAATATTTATTCACCGCTAAGCAAGGCCGCTATTTCTTCACGAATAATCTTAGCCGCAGCCTTGGCCGCCATACTCTCAAGATCTTTTGTAAACTTTTCTTCAAGCTCAACAATAATACCCTCTAAATGTATGACACGCTCTTCTAAATATTCTACGCGCTTAACCAAATCTTCTTGCTCAGACTGAACTTTGTGCAAACTCTCCATTGCCTCCACACGTGATCCTGCAGTATGCACAGCACCCAAGTCTGGTACGGGCATTGACCTTGCAACGGGATTAAGCGGTGGTTCTACCCCTTGTGAGTCATCCACCAAAATCTCTTCTGCCATGTCCATCTCAAGCTCTGACTCAGGTTCAGGTATGAGTTCTGGCTCAGGCTCGAGTTCAGGTTCCAGATCCAGCTCAGGTTCTTGCTCCAGTTCTTGCTCTGGCTCTGGCTCGGGTTCGGGTTCTGGTTCTAGTTCTAGTTCTAGTTCTAGTTCTGGTTCCAGATCCAGCTCAGGCTCAAGCTCTGACTCAGGTTCTGGCCCTGACTCAAGTATATCATCAATATCTGCGCTAATTTCATCATCTAAATCACTAGTTTCTACAGAATCGGGGATAAAGTCAATGTTCTCAGATATGGCATCAACAGCATCCATAATATTTGCAGATAAAGATTCTGTCCCCTTTGAGGTCTTACCACCTGGCAATAAGCTTTCTGCTATATCATCCACTTGTACAGACATTTCATCAAAACCAGATTCATCTAGTGCTTGGTCTAAATCTGAAAAATCTACATCGTCTTCTGTATCAGCACTAGCAACTTGAACCTTGTCTTCATCATCAACTGAGCGCAGTAGTTCATCTAAATCATTAAGTATCTCTTCGCTATCAGCTGCAGTATCTACTTTAGGTTCTTGCACATTACTATCTGTTTGTACCGCAGAGTCATGTGCATCACTTACAGGCTGCGCTACTTCTGCCACAATATCCTCAAGCATAGCATCAAGATCTGATAAATCATCAGCTGGTGGAGTTGGAGCTGTTTCTTCAGATGGTTCAGCTTGTCCGGTAATATCCTCAAGCATAGCATCAAGGTCTGATAAATCATCAGCTGGCGGAGTTGGAGCTTTTTCTTCAGATGGCCCAGCTTGTCCGGTAATATCCTCAATCATGGCATCAAGGTCTGACAAATCATCGGCTGATGTACTAGGTTTAGGGCTTGCAGCAGGTGCATCTTCGACTTTGGTGGGACTAGGATTTTTATCAGACGAACCATCCAAAATACTTTCAAGCAAGGCATCCATATCTGACGCACTATCATTTACTTCCTTTGGTGCTGCTTTTGCTGGATCAGGCTGCGGAGGCATATCCATACTTTCTAACAATGCATCTACATCACTAGTATCAGGCAGGTCATCTTCGGGTGACTCTAAGTCAGGAGTTGGTTCTAAGCTAACATCTGGAGCGGTAGACGAGCTAGGAGCAGGGGCAGCAGTTATATCTACACCAGCATCCATCTGAGCAAGCAAAGCATCAATATCTGCCTCGGCATCACTTGGGATATCCAAGTTAGAAGTGCCACTATTACCAAGATCACTAACAAGATCGTCAATACTATCATCAAGAGATTCTGGGGCCGATTTAGCCTGTGGACCCTTTTCAATAATGTCAGTAAGATCTATGATCTCTTCATCATCTTTTGGAGGAGCTTTCACATCTAAGTCCATATGGGCCTCGAAAAATTATTTAGTTTTTATCAAAAACATTCTTAATGATTGCCATTAATTTTTTACAAACGCATCATGCTATCCATTTGAATTTGTATACAATTCAAAGTTTCACCCTTGGCACAAGCCTAAATATTTCTTAAATATATCAGATATTATTTATTTTTGCAAATATACATATGCCGCTTAGCCCATAAATTTCATGTGATTTCGATTTAGAAAATATTGCTGCTAGCAAAACTCTTTGCCGAGGCAATGTGTAAGGTTGGGGAAGGTTTTTTTAGCAATTAGCCGGCGGTGAATCAACGCGAAAGTGCCGAGCCGCGAAAAAAACTGTACCGAACATCACACATTCAG